>PKCZ01000005.1 GCA_002862405.1 Pseudomonadota bacterium | reverse complement strand
CAGAATCCCGAGATAGCTCAGAAGCGCTAATCCTGCTTCGTACTTTGTGGGCAGTGTGCGCGAAAACAGGGAGGCAACGAGTGGCAAAGTGAGTCCCCAGGTGTAGTTAATGGCCATAGCGTCCTGCGCCGGTAACAGGTCGTAGGCTGTAAACAGAATCCAATAATAAAAAGCGGGGTTAAGCAGTCCCAAAAGTAGACAACGTAACAGCAGGGCGCTCTTCATCTCGCGCATCGAGTTTAGGCTGCCCGCCCTAATCACCCTGACACCAAAAAAGCACCATGACACGGTAGCCGCCAGGGTAATCAGAGCCATCGGTGTGTTGAACTCGAGCGCCCACTTAAAAGCAGTGGCCATCGTGCTCCACAGGCCTACGGCCGCTAGAGCATAGATCAGCGCGCGTTGGTTAGATGCGGATGACATTGTAGGCATGAGTGAGGAGGCTGTATTCCTATGGTTGCAATGGCGTAGACTTTGCGCAGAATTTACACACGCCTGTAAGGAGTCAACGATGGGCCATATTAGCGAGAATGTCACCTTAGATAATCCGGCCTTCATTCACGAGTCAGCCTGGCTCTATGGGAAGGTCACTATTGGCCCGGGTGCATCGGTATGGCCAAACGTAGTGACTCGCGCAGAAACGTATGAGATTCGAATTGGTGCGCGCACGAATATTCAGGACTTTGTCATGATCCACGTCGGAGCTGCATCGCCTACAATTGTTGGCGAGGACTGCTCCATCACGCATCACGCGACGCTGCATGGATGCACCGTTGGTGATCGCTGTCTTATTGGCATTAACGCGACCATTATGGATAGAGCAAAAATCGGCAATAACTGCATTGTCGCTGGACATACCATCGTTACCGAGGGGAGTGAGTTTCCCGACAACACGATCATTGCTGGGGTACCAGGCAAGGCGGTTGCAACGCGCGATTGTGGTGATGCCAATCTTGTGAACGCCAAGTTTTACAGTGCTATCGCTGAGAGCTATGCCAAAGGCGAGGATCGATTATCAAAAGAAAAAGTCGACGAGGTTCTCAGCTCAATCGGTCAGTGAGTGTGGATTAAGGCTCAGATTGCTCGAGTGCCTGCTCGAGTTGCGTCATGGGCCCGCCATCAAAGACTAGCTGAAACCCGGCTTGCTTGAGCAAGGTTTTTGCTTGAGCCGAACGGCGTCCGCTTTGGCAGTACACAATGACTTCCTCATCGAGTTCGACGCCCATGTCTAGCAGGGTGCCTGGCAGGCCTTGGAGTGGGTGATTGAGCGCGCCGTCAATGGCACCAGAAGCATATTCCCCCTCGGAGCGCACATCGACGAAGACGGGTGAGTCTAGTCCCTGCTGTATCTGAGCGATGTCATTTGCAGCTTGTGCTGCTGGGCCGGAGCTGAGAAATAGAAGGGCGCTAAGCAGCGCCCGCATCATTAGGCCGCTACCGATGTATCGGTGCTCTGTGTTTCTTGCGATTCTTCTTCCAAGATCCATTCTTTTGCTGCCTCAAGAGCTTCCAGTCGCGTGACGTACTGCATGTTAGCAGGTAAGTGATCGGCGACACCTAGCCCTTTGAGTACTTGAGCGACTTCTTGCTTGATACCGCAGGCGTACAAGCGTTTGCCTGCGTTGTGGGCATCGACAGCGATTGTTTCGACGGCTCGCGCCGCGGAGACGTCAATAAAGGGTACTCGGTGGAAGTCGAGAACAATGGCTCTATGGTCGTTTCGTCCCACGCGCTCACGAACATGATGTCCCATGTCTGCAGCGGCACCAAAACTCAGAGGACCTCCAAAGTCAAAGAGAGTGAGGTGGTCGTCAACCGCCTCAAAAATCTCAGCTTCGGCTTCAGTCAGTACGACCTCGCTGCCATCACCTTCACCGCTGACCGCTCTCAGCTGTTCGTCCGCAATCTGCTTAACGAAGGCTAGGGCTGCAATGACCACGCCTGCCATGACTGCCGTAATGAGATCGACGAAGACAGTGAGCCCGAGCACCAATGCCATCAGCATGAGATCAAAGCGAGGTCCCTGATGCGCACGCTTCAGGTAGGCGACGTCAATGATGTCGTAGCCAACCTTTACCAGAATACCGGCTAGAACCGCATGTGGAATCTTCGCAGCGAACGGGGCAAGTACAAGAACTACGCCCAATAGCAACACGCTGTGCAACATGCCCGAAATTTTCGTGCTACCGCCCGTGCGGATGTTGACTACGGTACGCATAGTCGCTCCCGCCCCCGGAATACCACCAAAAAATCCAGCAATCGTGTTGCCGATGCCTTGACCGACTAGCTCGCGGTTTGAGTTGTGACGGGTACGAGTCATGTTGTCCGCGACTAGCGAGGTCAGCAGACTGTCGATGGCCCCAAGCGCCGCAAGAATGGCCGCGGCCTCGAAGATAATGATGGCGGTATCTGCTTCAATGGCGGGTACGACAAAGCTGGGTAGACCCGTTGGGATAGTGCCCAAGACAGGAAGTCCTTCAATTGAGAGTCCAATCAGTGTACCTGTTACCAATGCAGCCAGTGGCGCTGGGATGATGCGTCCCCATGAGGCCGGCCAACTAAAGACCATAACGAGGGTAAGCACGCCGACGAACAGAGCACCGAAGTGTGGATCTATGACGGCTGTTGGTACCTCCATGAGCGCCGGAATCGTACCACCACCTTGCGGTTCATGACCGAAGAGTCGCGCCAGCTGCAAGGCAATGATGATGCAGCCAATACCACTCATGAAGCCGGAGACGACGGGGTACGGCACAAGTCGGATGTATTGGCCAAAGCCCAGTACGCCAAAGACGATTTGCATGATTCCTGCCAGAATTACGGTGGCGAAGACGAGCGATGGGTCGCCATTGAGTGAGGCGAATACGCCTGCAAAGACCACCACCATGGGTCCTGTCGGACCTGTAATTTGTGAGCCTGTGCCGCCAAAGAGTGCGGCAAAAAAGCCGACAATAATCGCTCCGTAGACACCGGCGATGGGGCCCGCACCAGACGCCTCACCAAAGGCGAGTGCCAGTGGGAGCGCAACGACACCGGCGGTCAAGCCGCCGTAGAGATCGCCGCGGAGATTACTCGTATCGAAAAACTTGCTGCTCATATCAATGTGCTCGCTCTAATTCGTTCGTTTTAACGGTGCTGTGTAAAGTGAATTGGGGATCGTCATGGGCGGTGTTGCTTAGCCTTCAGGCATAGCGGAGCTGTGATGCTGAATAATCTTCCATGCACCGCCGCGCAGCTCATAGGTGTAATTGAAGCGGGCCGATACAGTCGAGCCGTCGCCAAACGTGAAGACATACACGCCGGCATTAGTCGCCAGCGTATCTGACAAAACGCGCGCGTTCGATTCCGTGATAACGCCCTGAGGTTGCTTGGCGAGAAAGGCCACAAAGTAATCCCGAATTTCCGCGTGATTGTGGCGAACCTGATTAGATACGGTTGGAAGTAAAACGGCGTCCTCCGCATACATGTTCGTCACAACGTCTGGGTCACCAGTTGCCAGAGCGTCATTCCAATCACCAAATAGTGCGATTACCTGTTCTTTGTTCACAGTGTTCTCCAAAAAAAAGGGGGTAGCAACAGCAAATCCGTGCTCCTCATTCAAGAAAACGAGGGTCAAAAGAAAAGCTGATTGAAAGTAATACGTGACAATGTACGCGCGCATCCTATTGATCGGATGCGATAGTTGTTACTAATATATCAATATCTTTTGATAGTAAAAATCTATCACCCGATATGAGGGCATTTCATGCAGCCAAAATTGAACGTCAGTCTGCGACAAATCGCCTATTTCAAAGCCATTGGTGAGGTGGGAAGCTTCCGCGGTGCAGCGGAGCGGCTGGGCGTTTCGCAACCCACGCTGACAGCTCAGATAGCGACGCTTGAGGATTCTCTCGGCGTTAAATTGTTTGAACGAACGCGGTCTGGTGCTACCCCCACGGTTGCAGCGAGAGAACTGATACCCGTCTGTAACCGGATTCAGGAAGAGGTACAGAGCTTCGTCGATACCGCGCATGGCTTCACGGGCGGAGAAACCGGGACCTACCGTATTGGCGTCACTCCCACGTTGGGACCTTACTTATTGCCTCAGGTATTGCCAGAGATCCACGACCGCTTTCAAGAGCTTCGATTGTTTGTACGAGAGGGAGTCCCCGCAGAACTGAGCCAAGATTTGCGCAGTGCAAAGCACGATCTCATCTTATCAACTCAACCGATTGCCGATGTAGGTCTTGAGATCAGTCCCTTATTCAGAGAGCCCCTGAAATTGGTTCTACCTCTCGATCATCGCCTTGCCAAAAAGGAAGTCATTAACCGTACTGACCTCGTAGGAGAGGAGGTACTGACCATTGACGAGCACCACCTATATCACCGTCAGGTTACCGAGCTCTGCCAGACCCTGGGCGCCACGACACGCCGCGATTTTGAGGGAACGTCACTCGATACCCTGCGGCAGATGGTAGTGATGGGGATGGGAATTACCTTTCTACCTTCGCTATACGTGGCCTCTGAGATTCGTGAGTCAGATCCGCTTCGGGTGACCGACGTTTTTGGCGTCAATATGTATCGAGATCACGCCTTGGCGTGGCGTAGCCGATCGCCGGCCCGCCCTTTGTTTCGCAGACTGGCTCAAACGATTAGAGAGCTGGTCCCCGCCACCGGCGCGAGTGACTTGCGACTCTTGTATTGAAGGAAGTTAGATTGAAGAACGTCAGATGGAAGGGCGTTAGATTTTCGCGAGTGAGCTCAGACAGCAATTTCCGACCGTTGTTTAGTAGATCATGACCTTTCAGAAACAGTTTTCGTTTGGCGGTCATGGCTTCATACTATCGAGCTGGTGACAACGATAAATGGTAAACAAAGGGGATCATCTGACATGGGCTATGCATCGACAACGCCACTTATAAATACAGCACTCGAGGCGAATTGCCTGACTGTGGAATTTAATCGGCCTGATGCGCTTAATGCGCTGCGTCCCGAGATGCTCACTGAGGCCGCCCGTTTGGTAGAGCAGGCAAGTGATGATCCCGAAGTGAAAGTGATTGTTTTGCGCGGCGCGGGTCGGGCCTTTTCTGCCGGTGTCGACTTGAAGGTGTTGCAAGGTATCAAACCAGAGGGCGGGATCATTGGTAATGTCTTTGATGAACCCGCGGCTCGCTTGGCTGCTGCGATTCGAGATTCGAATGTGCCCGTTATCGCGCGGGCAGCAGGAGCATGCTTTACGGGTGCTCTTGAAGTCGCGCTTCACTGCGATTTTGTTTACACCACAGACACAACAAAGTTTGGCGACACGCACACCAAATTTGGCTTGCGACCCACCTGGGGCATGTCGCAAACGCTGTCGCGGGCTGTCGGCCAGCGACGTGCTCGAGAGCTGTCCTTTACAGCGCGAATCTTTACCGGTGCTCAAGCCTTTGAATGGGGTGTCGCCAATGCCAGTTTCGAGACGCCGGAAGAGCTCGACGAGGCATTAGCTGCCACTTGTGCTCAAATTGCAGGCAACAGTGCGGAGGCTGTCGCAGCCATGAAGGACCTCTATCGACTCGCTGAAGCGGAGCAGGGTATTCGGCCTTCTCTGGCCGGCGAAACTGCGTCGAATTACGAGATTTTTGACACTGACGAACGCCTATCGGCTTTTTAGTCAGAGGTCCTGTCTAACCCCCAAGGGGGATCGGTATTTGCGCCTATTGCGTTTGAAAAAAAACGCAGTTAACGTCGCGGTTTTCTGGTCGGGGTGCATCGTGAGCGCGGCTAAAAAATTACTAGAATCGTTGTACTTCGAAGTCATCCCAATGACGGGTTTCGAGGAGAAACTCGACGTGTTGAAGGCGGGTGATCGTGTTGGAATAACGTGTTCGCCAAAGCAGGGTTTACAGGTCACGCTCGATACGGTGTCCAAGCTTTCTGATCGTGGCTTCTCACTGACGCCGCACCTAGCTGCACGTCAGGTCATGAACAAGCAGCACTTAAGAGACATCGTGTCTCAGCTCACAGACAGCGGAATCACCTCCATCTTCGTGCCCGGCGGTGACCTTGATGAGCCCATGGGCGAATACGATAGCTCCGCAGCGGTACTTCGCGATCTCGCCGAGATGGACCATCCCTTTACGCGCATTGGTGTGGCCTCTTATCCTGAGGGGCATCCCGCCATTTCGGAAGATCTCCTGTTCGAGGCGCTATCTGCCAAGCAAGCGATTGCGACGCATATGGTGACTCAGATGTGCTTCGACATGCCTGTACTCATTAAATGGCTCTCAGAGATGCGCGATCGTGGCATCACAACGCCTGTTTGGATTGGCCTGCCAGGTGTAATGGATCGTATGCGCCTCTTCAGGACATCGCTTCGCATTGGTGTGGGCCAATCGGCCAAGTATGCCAAGAAGCAAAAAGGCCTTATTGGGATGTTCCTTAGAAGCCCGACGTATAAGCCTGACTCGCTATTTAAAGAGTTAAAGCCAGTCATGAATGATGAGCGTATGGCCATCGAAGGTCTCTACATGTTCACGTTCAACCAGATTGACAACACAGTTCATTGGTCCCAAGAACAATTAAAGCGCATTATCTAAGCGCACGACCGGAGCACACTGACAATGAGCACAGATACCCCTCTCGCGATAGCTATCGGGCCCCGAGTACGCCGGTCGCCTTTTTTTGACTCGACTATTGACGCCGGTGTCCGGTCGTTCACGATTTATAACCACATGTATTTGCCGGTTCATTTTGGGGACCCCCTGGCGGAATACTGGGCCATGGTTAATGGCGTTATTTTGGCTGATCACGCGGTGCAGCGGCAGGTAGAAATATCGGGGCCGGACGCACTCGAGCTGACGCAGTTGCTCACACCCAGGGACGTCTCAAAATGTGCGGTGGGTAAGGGTCGTTATGTCGTCTTCTGTGACGAGGACGGCGGCATTATTAATGACGCTGTGCTGTTCCGTATGGCGGAAGATCGTTTCTGGCTGTCGCCCGGGGACGGTGATGTCATTTTGTGGGCGCAGGGCCTCGCACTGGGCAAAGGCCTCGACGTTCAAGTGACAGAGCCGGACGTCTCGCCACTACAGTTGCAGGGCCCCGTATCGCCGTATGTAGCGAAGAAGCTCTTCGGTGAAATTGCGATTACCTTGGGTTACTACCAATGCATTGAACTCGAGCTCAACGGTATCCCTGTCGTTTTGACGCGTGCGGGTTGGAGTGGGGAACTCGGTTACGAGATTTACTTACTGGATCATTCGCGAGGCAAGGAGCTCTGGGACACCATCATGGAAGCCGGGAGAGAGTACGGTATTTTGCCCGCATGCCCATCGCTGATGCGCAGTGTCGAAGGCGGAATCCTGTCGTATGTTTCCGATATCACTCGCGAGGACACACCCTTTACCATTGGTCTTGATCGACTTCTGAATCTCGATAAGCCGTCAGATTTTGTTGGTAAGGAAGCGCTTCAGCGGCTTGCGACAGAAACGCCTCCTCGAAAGCTAGTCGGTGCTAATTTTGGTGGTGACCCGGTAGGCGGAAACGACAAGTTCTGGGATGTTTATTCAGAGGGTAACGTTGTAGGGCGTATCACCCGCTGCTGTTACTCACCTCGACTGGAGCACAATATTGCGCTGGTAAACGTTCCAACCGAGTTGTCAGAGCCAGGCACGAAAGTTCAGCTCGATATCCGCGGCACGCTAGTCGATGCAGAGATCGTGGCTACGCCGTGGTTTGAGTCGCAAAAGAAAATTCCCGAGGGAATCTAGTTGTAGTCGTCATCCCCCTGAAAGTGCGGTTAACCCTTTCGCGTAGTGAAAGCCTTTACAAATGCCCCTTAACATAAGTCACGCGACGCATTAGCTTAATAACTAGATTGGTGAGTGTAGGCAGGCGTGTTTAATAAGCCAGCCTGAGTCGCTAACGGTTCAATAAAAACGATAAAAGCAAGGTGGGATAGTTAATGAAAAGCAGAGCTGCAATTGCGTTTAAAGCCGGAGCGCCGCTGGAGATTGCGGAGGTAGATGTTCAAGGACCGCGTGCTGGCGAGGTTATGGTTGAAATTAAAGCCACAGGTGTCTGCCATACAGATGCATTCACCTTGTCGGGCGACGACCCAGAGGGTGCCTTCCCAGCGATATTAGGGCATGAAGGTGCGGGTGTTGTTGTTGAAGTGGGCGAAGGCGTGACCTCGGTAAAGCCGGGAGATCACGTTATCCCTCTCTACACACCCGAGTGCCGTGAGTGCAATTTCTGTCTTCATCCCAAAACCAATTTGTGCCAAGCCATCAGAGAGACTCAGGGACAGGGCTTGATGCCTGACCACTCCAGCCGCTTCACTCTCGATGGCGAGCCGATTCTCCATTACATGGGCTGCTCGACATTCTCCAACTTCACAGTATTGCCTGAAATTGCAGTCGCGAAAGTGCGTGAGGATGCGCCTTTTGACAAGATTTGCTACATCGGATGTGGTGTTACAACGGGTATAGGTGCTGTGGCTTTCACAATGAAAGTCGAAGCTGGGTCAACTGTTGCCGTCTTTGGTCTAGGCGGAATTGGACTAAATGTTATTCAGGGTGCTCGCATGGTGGGCGCGACGCGCATTATCGGTGTTGATCTTAATCCAGCAAAGGCAGATTTGGCGCGCCAGTTCGGTATGACTGATTTTGTAAATCCCAGTGAGGTTGAAAATGTCGTCGATCATCTGATTCAACTGACAGGTGGCGGTGTCGACTACAGTTTTGAGTGTATCGGTAACGTGAATGTAATGCGTCAGGCACTCGAGTGTTCCCACAAGGGCTGGGGCCGAAGCTGCATTATTGGGGTTGCAGGCTCGGGACAGGAAATTGCGACGCGTCCATTTCAGCTAGTGACTGGTCGATCTTGGCGGGGTTCAGCCTTTGGTGGTGCGCGCGGAAGAACTGATGTTCCCAAGATCGTTGATTGGTATATGGAAGGCAAAATTAACATCGACGAGATGATTACCCACACCATGCCGCTCACTCAGATTAACGAAGCCTTTGACTTGATGCATGAGGGTAAGAGCATTCGGTCCGTGGTGACCTTTTAATGGGGCTCGAGCTTCTGTCCTCGGTTCGTTGCTTCGCCGGTGACCAACGTCGCTACCAATCGGCTTCAAGTACGCTATCAGGCGAAACGGTATTTTCTGTTTTTCTTCCTGATTTTGCTGTGGCGAATCCGGTGCCGGTTGTCATTTATCTGTCGGGATTGACCTGCACTGATGAAAACGCGGTCACGAAAGCGGGTGCGCAGCGCATAGCAAGTGAGTTGGGACTCGCATTGGTATTCCCAGATACCAGCCCAAGAGGCGAGGGCGTAGCTGATGATTCTGACGGAGCCTATGACCTTGGTCTGGGCGCCGGTTTCTACCTCAACGCTACGCAGGAGCCTTGGTCTAGTCACTATCATATGGAAACATTTGTGGTGGACGAGCTACCAACCCTGCTTGCCGATATCGAGGGACTTGATCTTGACAGGCTCAGCATCTGCGGTCATTCGATGGGTGGCCACGGGGCGATAAGCTTGGCGCTCAAGTACCCGGGTAGGTACCAATCCGCCAGTGCCTTCTCCCCGATTTGCGCACCCATCCGCTGCCCGTGGGGCAAAAAAGCGTTTTCTGCCTATTTGGGTACTGACGAAACATTGTGGAAGCAACATGACAGCTGCGAATTGATTCGCGGAGGCGCACCGCAGATTCCACTGTTGGTGGATCAAGGGGCAGCTGATCCGTTTCTGGAAGAGCAGTTGCAAACCCAGCGGTTAGTAGCTGCCTGTGAGGAGGTGAGTTTCCCCCTTACCTATCGTGAGCATGCCGAGTACGACCACAGCTATTTCTTCATTGCTTCTTTTATCGACGACCATTTGCGCTTTCACGCTAAATTCTTAACTTGAGAAGATCTACTAGATGCTATTTACGTGGGCTATGGCGTTTGATGGCCGTTGTAAGGCGTAGTTCGAAGCTCAGTTGAAAAGGCTACCATGGGGCACTAGATCGCCAAGAAGAGATCTAGACCACTCATTACCAAAATAAGCCGAAGAATGAGTTTCGAGCGCTTTTTGAGCGCATCAAACTGCTTCTTGAGTTCAGCCAACTCCTCTTTTGCGGTGTCACCCGCGTCGACGATTTTCTCGCGGCTTGCGGCAATTGCACCTGCGGCGGCAACCCCCGCTGTTGATACGCCCATGGCTCGGAGCAAGCGCCGGCGGCTCAGTAGTGATGTGTCAGTTTTGTCGTCGGTCATAAAGCTAGTTACGGCGATAGCTCTCGTTACGACTGATTAAACACGGGTTTTCGTTTCTCTAGGAAGGCGGCCATCCCCTCTTGCGAATCAGGCGTCCCAAGCGTGGCAGCGACAGCTCGTTTTTCGTCTTCGATGGATTCATCGAGAGTTTTGGTTTCAAACCCGACGATGGTGTCTAGCACCGCTTTAATGGCTAGTCGAGGTTGCGCAGCCAGCTCTTCACCGAGTGCCTGTGCCCGCGCTTTTAACTGTTCCAGCGGAACTACCTCCGTCACGAGGCCCATCCGCAGTGCCTCGTTTCCATCGATTTTACGTGCGCGCAACATCATATCGAGCGCATGCGATCGACCCACGACACGGGGCAGGCGTGCTGATCCGCCCCAGGCAGGCACACTGCCTAAATCCATCTCGGGCAGGCCAATTTTTGCCCCTTCGCTCGCAGCGATACGAAAATGGCAGGCAAGAGGTAATTCGAGTCCAGCACCTAGGCAGTAGCCGAAAAAGGTGGCAATCGCGGGTGTTCCACCGTTTTCGATCATGTCCAGAACACGATGGCGTTGAGCGAAAAATGCCTCGGGACTGCCTGCGCGCTTGATGCCCTCGGGGATTTGCCTGAGATTCATGCCAGCGGAGAAGTTTGCAAGGCCCTCAGCCGTGAAGACAATCGCACGAATGGTGTCGTCAGCGAGCACCTCGGGCAGTTGCTCTTCCAGACGATCGATGTAACTCACCGGCATGAGATTGAAGGGCGCATCGTTCACACTGAAGGTTGCAACGTGATTGGTCACTGAAAAAAGATAGGGATCGTTCATCACTGTGTTCTCCGTTTCAGGGCCACTATTGACATTTTAGTCAGAGAGCCATTTATACATCACAAAGGCATCGACCAGTCCCAGTGTCGGATGGTTAAACGCGCGGGGCAAGGTTCCGACAACATCGAAGCCCATTTTTTTCCAGAGTGCGAGTGCGACGTCATTGCTGGAGGCGACGAAGTTGAATTGCATTGCGCTGAAACCCATGGCGACGGCTATGACTTGTGAGTGTTCGCACATTTGCCGCGCAATGCCCATACCGCGGGCATCCGATGAGACCATGTAGCCACAGTTGCAGACGTGCTTACCCGGTCCTTCGTGGTTGGTTTTGAGGTAATAGGTGCCAAGGATGTTGCCATCGTGTTCAAACACAAAGGTGCGGTCAGGCTTGGTCATCCAGAGGACTTCGGCCGTGGACTTGTCTGTGTCTGCGGGGTAGGCATAGGTGTCGCCGGTGCGAACGATCTCCGCAAAAATAGGCCAGATGGCTGGCCAGTCGCCGGGTAGGGCGTCTCTGATCATGGGCTTTCGTAGTCGTTAGAACAACGTGTAGATGAACGGAGCCAAGGCGGAGCCCTGGGTCATCACCACAAGAATGCCTAGCAACAGCATGATGCCAATGATGGGTGCCATCCACAGCTTCTTTCGCTCACGCATGAAGCCCCATAGGTCTTTTAGGAGATCGAGCATCAGTAAGGCCTCTCGAAGTGATCATTGGGCCGAACGGTACTTGCCACACGATAGCTGTGAGTGGTCTCGCCACCTGTGGTGCGGGCCAATGCATCGCGACCGAAGAGTTTCATGACGAGCCCCGTAGGTACAAACAGTGCGTAGTAAAGCACGAACATAATGGTGCGCGTGTTGATAAAGGCAGCAATTGAAAACCGGTAACACTGCTAAGGCCACTGAACTTTTACTCTCTATTCCGGAGGATTACCCCGATCAAATCGGCATGAGTCTGAGGGCGTACGGCAATCTCATTAAGCACAGTGCAGATAGCGGTGGTACCCAGACGAAAGAGCAAAACCTGACGTAGCTCGAGAATTACGCCACCACACTGGTCGCGTCTAGGGCAAATGAGAGCTACCCTCGTCTTAAACAGCGAATGGCACAGCTCATGACCATGGGAGGTGACAAGGCAAGTGCTGCGCGATGGCGAGCGGATCGCTAAACCTTACTTTTAACCAACAAACTTTGCCTACTCTCGCATTCTTCGGTTAAATCAGGGTTATTAGCACCGCTCGGAGTGAGCCATATGACTGATGCATTAATCGAAAAAACATTGGAGCGTGGTGTGCTCTGGCTGACGCTTAACAATGCTGATCAGCGCAATCCGTTATCCAGCACCATGCTGGCTGAGATCACTTCATCACTGGAGACCGCGTATGACCACGACGAGATACGCTGCATTGTCATAGCGGCTCACGGTCCAGTGTTCTCCGCAGGACATGACCTGACCGAGATGGCGCGGCGGTCAGAGGAGACGAGTGAGGCATGGAAGCGTCGTGTCATGAATGTCCTTGAAGCTTGTGCCGCGATGATGCAGCGCATCGTGCACGGCCCCAAAGCCGTTATTGCCTGCGTACAGGGCACTGCAACAGCAGCGGGATGTCAGCTGGTATCGGCCTGCGACATGGCCATCGCTTCCAGTGATGCTCGTTTCTGCACCCCGGGCGTGAACCTCGGTGCTTTTTGCACGACACCCTTGGTTGGCATTGGCCGAAATCTCTCACGAAAGCACGCACTCGAAATGGCGCTTACGGGCGAATTTTTCGACGCGGCGGATGCAGAGCGCTTTGGTCTAATCAACCGGCACGTGCCGGCGGGGCAGGTGCTAGACGAGACTCAACGACTTGCCGAGCGGATTGCTTCGCGCTCGCCACAGAGCATACGAGACGGTAAGACGGCTTTTTACACACAGATTGAAATGCCGCTCAACGACGCGTTCGAACATGCTAACCAGGTCATGGTTGAGGCGATGACTTCTGACGAATCTCGCCAAGGCGTGAAGGCGTTTTTCGAGAAGCGCACTCCGAATTGGGGCTGATCTCGTGTTGATCGAGACCGACGAGGGTCTCGCCAATTTACTCAAAACCGTGCGCCATATTGCGTTGGTAGGTGCGAGCCATAAGCCCGAGCGGCCAAGCTATCAGGTCTTGGAGTTTCTTCTAAAGAAAGGTTGTCGGGTGACGCCCGTGAATCCTGGCCTTGCAGGTCAACCCCTTCAGGGTCAGACCGTGGTCGGTTCTCTCAGTGATATCGATACCCCCGTCGACTTGGTCGATATCTTTAGGGATGGCAGCGCTTTACCCGGCCTGGTCGACGAAACGATTGCGATAGGAGCCCCGTCTCTGTGGACGCAGCTTGACGTGCGACACCCCGAGGCTGAGCAAAGGGCACTGGATCAGGGGCTAAATGTCGTTATCGACAAATGCCCCGCTCAAGAGTGGCCGCGGCTCGAGGCCTGCGGCCTGCTGTAAGAGCTCCGAAAGTCACAGGTTGTTGCCAGCAAAAACTGGCATACCAGGACTACTCGGGCTTAGAGGCTATTACCCTTCGTTTCCTCGAGCTGTGACAGCGACCATAGGGTCAACAGCGCGGCAATCGCAATATAGACGGACACGTAGAAGATGCCGAATTCATTCCACAGCAAGACAGCAATTGTGGGTGCGAGTGCGCCGCCAAGAATGGCGCCGATCTGATAGCCCAGAGACGCGCCTGAATAGCGCACTTCGGTACTGAATAGCTCAGTGAAGTACGCTGCTTGAGGTCCGTATTGCATACCAAGAAAAAGAAGTCCCATGGTAATAGCAAAACCAATCATCATGGGATCACCGGTGTCGATGAGTGGGAACAAGATGAAGCCCCAGATACCAGTGAGGATGGCACCCCAGCGATAGACATTCTTGCGCCCAATACGATCTGATAATCCAGAGAAGTAGAACTGCGTTGGTACCATGATGGCGGCGGCGATCAGAACGGCCGTCAGCATAGTGTCGCGTGATAGTTCAACTGAGGGCGAGTTCATGCCATAAGCAATCACGAAGGCGATCAGGATATAGAACGTCACCTGAACCGACAGGAAGGCGCCGGCTGCCAACATGATGCGCTTGGGGTATTTACGAATCGCTTCAACCACCGGTGAACGCTCAACAGCGGCTGCTGGTTTATCGTCAGTCGATTGTGCATCGCTGAGTGATCGGAAGGCTTCTGTGTCTTCAATTTTGAGCTGAATGTACATAGAAATACCGATCAGCACGATGCTGGCGATGAACGGTAGTCGCCAGCCCCAATCCATAAATGCTTCGTCGCTCATTGAGCTGCTGACACCAATGAAAGCCAGGTTCGCGAGAATGACACCCATAGGGGCACCAGCCTGCGCATAGGCCCCATACCAGCCGCGCTGATCAGACGGCGCACTCTCTGTTACGAGCAACATGGCGCCGCCCCATTGACCGCCAATAGCCAGTCCTTGAATGAAGCGCAGGGCGACCAGTAGGAGCGGTGCGGCGATGCCGATGGATGCGTAGGTCGGAAGGAAGCCGATTAACGTTGTAGCAACGCCCATCATCATTAACGCGACGACCAAGGTACGTTTGCGACCAATGCGATCACCGAAGTGACCAAAGATAATTCCGCCCAGAGGACGAGCCAAGAATCCGACCGCAAGAGTGCTGAAACTAATGATCAGAAGGATCATGGTTGGCAGCTCTTGCGGGAAAAACGCTTTCGGGAAAATCACCGCAGCGGCCGTGCCGTAAAGGAAGAAGTCATACCATTCGATACTGGTTCCCGCGAGCGAGGTCATTGCGACCCGACGCATGTTCTGCTGCTGGTCCTGCCCAGGTGTGTCACTCATTATTCGATCTCTCAGTCTTAGCTTTTATTGTTTATTCATTCATCGGCAAGCAATGAATTAGCGGAATCGTGAATATGCTGCCCCGCATATCGACGTTCATCTAATAGCGAGTTGGCGCGCGGGTCAATGGGTGAGAGGTCTGTAACCGGTGCACTGTAAGTGCGTTGCGGGCGCAAAAAAGGCAGATAAAAAGCTCAGGACAGCTCGGCTGCTGTTGTCGATATGTGCAATCATTGCGCTACGAGACTCTAAGAATAAGTGATAGACACACTATGGACGCAACGACCAACGCACCGTTTTATGACAAAACCAGTACCTTGGAGCGGCAGCGCAGCTTCATCAATGGTGATTTTGTCTCATCCTCGTCGGGGGAGACATTTCAAACGCGACACCCGGGCACGGGGCATGTGATCTGTGATGTCGAGATTGCCGATGAGCGCCTCGTCGACGCGGCTGTGGCCTCGGCCCATGCGGCATTTGCAGCCTGGTCAGAAACACCAGCTGCTGTGCGTGGCGCTATTTTGCGGCGGGCGGCGGAGATTCTGAGAGAAAGAAATCAGGAGCTTGCGGAACTGGAGACACTCGATTCGGGTAAAGCCATTCAGGAGACGAGCGTGATTGACGTCGTCAGTGGTGTCGAGGTGCTCGAGTACTACGCGGGCGTCGCGCAGAGCCTGCAAGGGTCGCATATCGATCTCCCGCCTGAGGCCTTCGCCATAATGCGACGTGAACCTCTTGGAGTGTGTGCGGCGATTGGGGCATGGAATTACCCCATTCAGATTGCCTTGTGGAAGTCTGCACCGGCACTCGCCTGCGGCAACACTATGGTGTTCAAGCCCTCTGAGGTGACGCCTCTCACGGCCTTAAAGCTGGCGGAAATATACCGTGAGGCGGGACTGCCCGATGG
Source organism: Pseudomonadota bacterium (assembly GCA_002862405.1). Classification (GTDB taxonomy): domain Bacteria; phylum Pseudomonadota; class Gammaproteobacteria; order Pseudomonadales; family Halieaceae; genus Luminiphilus. The sequence continues at coordinate 15,265 of PKCZ01000005.1, read as the reverse complement.
CGTGTTCAATGTTGTGCTGGGCGCTGGTGAGACAGGTAGCGCGCTGGTACAGCATCCAGATGTGGCAAAGGTGTCGCTGACAGGCTCGGTCGCCACCGGAAAAAGTGTCGCTACCATGGCAGCAGAGACACTGAAGAAGGTGACCCTCGAGCTGGGCGGAAAATCGCCCATTGTGATCTTTGATGATTGCGACTTCGATAGTGCCGTCAACGCGGCATTGGCTGGAAACTTCTACTCAACAGGACAGGTTTGCTCGAATGGCACCCGCGTGTTCGTTCATGAAGCGATCTACGACACCTTTGTTGACGAAGTGGTAGCGCGTTCTAACGGAATTGCTGTGGGTGATCCCTTTGATCCCGAGACGCAGATGGGCCCACTCGTATCACCGCAGCAATTGGACAAGGTGGCGGGTTACCTTTCTGAGGTCCGGAGCGCGGATGACGCGAGTCTTTTGTGTGGTGGTGATACTGACTTTGATGCCCCGCTCTCGGGTGGCTACTACGTCTCACCGGCCGTGGTGGTCACTGACAATGAAGATCACTCGGTGGTTACCGATGAGGTGTTTGGCCCGGTAATGACGGTGCTGAAATTTTCTGATGAAGCGGATGTGGTCAATCGTGCTAATGCCACGCGCCTAGGACTTGCTGCAGCTGTCTTTAGCCAGAATTTTTCGTTGGCTCATCGAGTGGCCAATGCTTTGCAGGCCGGTATTGTCTGGATCAACGAGTACAATATTACCCCCGCCGAAATTCCGTTCGGTGGCTACAAAGAGTCAGGTATTGGCCGTGAGAACGGACTACAAACGATTGAACACTTTACTCAAACAAAAACGATTTATGCCAACTTGGGCAAGGTTGAAAAAACCTATTGAACGGCGCGAAGCTCCAGTCCCCGGCCAACGAGTGTGGGCTGAATTTATGATGATTACACTCACGCGTCCCTGGATCTTCTTTATCTCCCAGCAGATGGAAGTGCAGTCGGACTTACGTCGGTTTTGGGCGTATGCGAAACTGCCGTTGCCAGTGCTGCTTAGCATGGGGATGCTTATGGCTCAGGTGACCGTTGCAGATCCCGGTACTTCAGATGATGGGGTTGAGGTGAATACAGTGCCAAAAACCCTATTCGTCGTCGTTGATGGTATTCCCGCCGACGTCATTGAGCGCGTAAGCACGCCAGGCATCGATGCTGTCGCCGCCAAGGGTTCGTATCAGCGAGCCTACGTTGGAGGCGAGATCGGTATGCCGACCGAGAGTCCAACCGTGTCTGCGGTTGGCTACATGAGCTTGTTAACCGGGACCTGGTCTAACAAGCACAATGTTCGCGCTAATTATGGTATCGAGCCGAACTACGCGTTCTGGGATATTTTTCGAGTTGCTAAGTACCAAGCCAGAGCAATAACCACCGGACTTTTCTCGACATGGACGGACAACAGAACCATCTTGATGGGTGATGGCTTGGAAGCGGCGGGAGGCTACAAGTTTGACTTCGTGGCTGATGGCTATGAGAACGATCCTGCCTTCGCGCCCGCGCTCGAGGATGTCGAGCGAATTCAAGCTGTCGATCTACACGTAACGACCTTGGCAGCCAAGACGCTTCTTGAGTCCGCGCCGGATCTTTCATGGGTCTACTTGCAACACACTGACGATATTGGCCATCGCGATGGCGACAGCCCCTCTATGGACTTTGCCGTGCGCTGGGTCGATGCGCGTGTGTCGGAGCTCTGGGGGGCGGTTCAGGCCCGAAGCCAGCAATTTTCGGGCGAAGATTGGCTCGTCATCGTCACTACCGATCATGGTAGAACCTCATCGAACGGTAAGGGGCACGGTGGCCAGTCGGACCGCGAGCGCACAATCTGGATCGCAAATAATAGTCCGCGTATGGTTTCTCCGGCCGAGCGCAGTGCGGCCATTGTGGATATTTATCCAACGATTGTTGAGCACATGCGCTTTGATATGCCCGAAGAGGTTGCGGCGCAACTTGATGGGCAATCGTTATTATCGCAGTGAGGAGCTGACGGTGGCTAAGGAGTTCGATTACATCATTGTTGGCGGCGGATCTGCCGGCTGTGTGTTGGCCAATCGATTGTCTCAGGATTCTTCAACATCCGTCCTATTGTTAGAGGCTGGCGGCAATGGCCGTAGCCTCTTTGTCGATATGCCAACGGCCTTTGCCATACCCATGGCGTCGAAAGTCTTCAACTGGGGATTTTTCAGCGAACCGGAGCCTGCACTGAACGGGCGACCGATGGATGCGGCACGCGGTCGGGGGTTGGGCGGATCTTCAGCGATTAACGGTATGGTCTACGTCAGAGGTCATGCGCGTGATTTTGATGAGTGGGAGTCGCTGGGTGCCACTGGCTGGAACTATCGGAGCTGCCTACCTTACTTTCAGCGCGCTGAATCATGGATGCATGGTGGCGATGATTATCGTGGTGGAGATGGCCCTGTCGGCACGTCCAACGGCAACAATCGGAAAAACCCGCTGTATCAGGCCTTTATCAATGCGGGCGTAGAAGCCGGCTATGGTCTAACTGACGACTACAACGGTTACAGGCAAGAGGGCTTCGGTCCAATGCATATGACCGTTAAGGGTGGCGTTCGCTCCTCGACCCGCAGATCTTATCTCGAGCCCGTTCGAAGTCGATCGAACTTAACCGTGATGACAGGTGCCGAAGTTGAGCGAATTGAACTGGAAGAGGGCGTTGCCAAGCACGTCGTCTTTAAAAAGGCTGGTGCTGTGAAGGTCGTATCGACCCGACGTGAAGTGGTGTTGAGCGCCGGTAGCATTGGCTCACCCAGTATTCTTCAGCGTTCAGGCATTGGGCCTGCCAAGGTGCTATCAGATGCTGGTGTTGCGATGGTTCATGAGCTCCCGGGTGTCGGTGAAAACCTCACCGATCACTTGGAGGTCTACTTTCAATACCGGTGCACCCAACCCGTTACGATCAACGGACATTTGAACCCATGGGGCAAGTTCAAGATTGGTCTGCAATGGGTTCTTACCAAAACGGGCTTAGGTGCGAGTAATCATTTCGAGTCTTGCGGCTTCATCCGTACGAGAGCGGGTGTCGAGTGGCCCGATATTCAGTACCACTTTCTACCCGGAGCGATTCGCTACGACGGTAACGCAGCATTCAATGGCCACGGCTTTCAGGTACATGTGGGGCCAAACAAACCCGAAAGTCGCGGTCACGTACGTATCAGAAGCGCCGACCCTGCAGACGCACCGCAGATTGTTTTCAATTACCTAGCCACCGAGAAAGATCGCGAAGATTGGCGCATCTGTCTGCGCTTGACGCGCGAAATTCTGTGTCAGCCGGCACTCGATAATTTCAGGGGCGACGAGATCCAGCCTGCGATTGATCTCTCTGATGACCGTGCCGTGGACGCCTGGGTCAGAGCCAATGTGGAGACTGCTTACCATCCGTCGTGCAGCTGCCGGATGGGTGCGGAGGACGATGCTATGGCGGTTGTCGATCCTGAGTGTCGTGTCCGCGGGGTCAAGGGTCTCCGTGTGGTGGATTCCTCTGTATTCCCAAGTATCCCAAACGGTAATCTCAACGCTCCCACCATCATGCTGGCCGAGCGCGCTGCTGCGCTGATCCGGGGTGAGACCCTGGAGGCGTCTGATGCGGTGACTTGGATTGCCGAGGACTGGGAGACCACCCAGCGCATTGGTGCGCCTGTCCGGGCAATGGATGATGGACTGTTAAGGTCCGCGCCATGATGACGCTCCTGTCGATTGTCATGGTCGTTGCCTTGCTGTCTGCAGCCTTTGTGGTGTTGCGGTGGCCTACCTATCAATGCATTGGCAACACTCCCTTACCCACCTTGTCCTTTTTGGCCATTCTCTTCACCTCCGGCCTCGATGTGGGACTCATTATGTTCCCACTCATCGATTTTCAGACCTATGCCTCCGAGACCGATTACAGTTTCGCAAGTCCTCTGGTGATTGAGTTTGGTTTTTGGGGCGGCCTGGTTTGGGGTTTTTACTTCCTCACAACGCTGTATTTCTGCGCTATCGAGCCGAGGCTAAAACTGTTTGAGCTTGTGCCCATACGCTGGACTCATAATCTGGTGGTCATAGCGACCTGTGCCTTTACGGCGTATCTCTTTCTCACTTTTCTACCCAGTTACATCGAGGGCATCAGTCCAATGGCAACCTACCTACTGGTGGGCACGGTGATTGTCCTTGCGGTGGTGTCGAGTACGCGTCTCTCCGTGTTACGGGTATTGAGCTTGAGTTCCACGGGTTTGTTTTTTGTTCTGATTGCGGCAGCGTGGCAAGCGTCGGGTGTCGGTGTCAGCGGACTGCTTGGGACGATGAGTGGTCTGAGTCGCTACCTGGCAAACCTAGACCGCTTCATTCTTCCGATCAATGATTATCACGGTTTTTACCTGAGTTGGTGGTTTGCCTGGTCAATCATGATCGGTCAATTTGTCGCTCGGTTTGTTAACGGTATGGCTGCATGGAAGCTGTTGATTGCGATATTGATTGTGCCATCCATCCCCATCGCACTCTGGTTCTCGGTGCTCTTTGGTTACTTTGCAGGTGGTACGCCCGTCAGCGCCTCAATCACACTACTAATGATTGTTGTTGGCATCCTGTTTGTGATCAACAGCTTGGACTCGTTAACACGACTGTATTCACAGAATCTGGGTCTTACGGTGGAAGCGCTGGGTCGGCGCCGCTATGTGCTGACTCATGCGGGGATCCTCGCCAGTTTGGTAGTGTTGTATCAGTTCACACCGCTCAAAATCGAATGGATCGGCATGATCGTGATTGGCCTTTACGTCGCGATTTATACGCTCATATTTTTCAGACGTGGTCAGCTAACTGACGAAGCCTCTCAAACGTCCACCTCATCAGGCGTGTAGGTCCTTTAGTGTATGCGTGCGCCCTGACGCTTGAGCTCGCTCTGTAGCGCTGATACCGACAGCTCCTCAAAGCGCTCGTTTCGTTTGACCGATAAGGCCGCAGCCGTGCCCGCTGCCTGACCTGTCACCGTACAGCACATCATATTGCGGGTGGCAGCATGGCTGACGCGATCACCCCCGGTAATCCGCCCTGCGCAAATGAGGTTTTCAACATTTTTCGGAAGCAAGGTCCGGTAGGGCAGATGAAAGTACCGACCGGTTGTCGGCAGGATGAGGATGCCGTAGCCATCGATGAACTCGGGGAAGATACCTACTGAGTCATCAAATCGCCCCTGCTCGCGCACATCGTTTTCGGTCATATTGTAGGCGGCTTCAATCTTTCGGGTATCGCGAATACCCAAAGTCATTCCGAAGTTTCGTAACTTGGCGTTCTCGCAGCCGGGCTGGAATGCTTTGAGCGCCCTCACCGCCATCATCGCCTGCTTGCGACCTTCCATCTCGCCGCGCGTGAGATCGGCGGGATCGGTGCCGTCATAACCTAGGAGGTGGACGAGGTTCATGTAGGTGAGGTCGCCCGTGTCGTAAAGTGCGCCCCAGGTGCCTGAAATCGTATCGAGGTTGGGTGGGATCAGCCCCTCGGCCCGCGCACGCTCAAATGGCTTGCGTAGGAAGGGCGAGAACATCTCATCTTCCTTCCCTGTTGTTTCGATTGTCCATTGTCCGTAGGCCCAGTCCGCATAGGTGTGGGGTGCTGCTTTGATGTGCTCGATGAACTTCGTTTTGTCGACACCCGAAAGCGAGAACATGACGGAAGCGCCAATCATGTCCTCCTTGGCTTGCTTGAACGTCGGCGCCCCGGCCCTGTAAGCAACATCTGCGTCGCCTGTCGCATCAATGACACGCTCCGCGAGGATGGCTTCTCGCCCAGCCTTACTCTCCACAATAGCCCCCGTGATTCGATTACCGTCCATGATGGGAGCGACGAATAAGCGGTGAAGCATGGGCGTGATTCCCGCCTCGAGAACAAGGTCATCCGCCACTGCTTTGAAGGCCTCACCATCGATGGCATGGCTCTGGGATTGCGGTTCAGCGACTGAGGCGCCTGCCGCCTTGGCACGCTCCTCGAACTCAATGCCAATACCTTCACTATCGACGGTCTGCTCGTGTCGATACCAGGCAAAGCCTTCAACACCTACTGCGGTGATGTTGCCGCCGAAACAGCCAAAACGCTCTAGCAAGGTGACGCTGACCTCGGCTCGCGCGGAAGCAATGGCAGCAGCCAGCCCCGCCGGGCCGCTGCCAATAACCAGGACATCGGTGGAGTGAACGACATCCAGCTCTCTGACAGGTTCGATTACCTTCATCTTGACTCCCAGCACTCTTATCGCGAGCTTCTTATTTTTAACCGGTTTTTGTTTGATGTTCGTCTCAATTGACGGTATACCACGTGTGGCGCTGGAAGTAATGCTGCCAAGTTTTTGCGAAATAAGCGCGGGTAACCGGCGTGGGGGTCAGACAGGCAGTCGGTTTAGGTGCACTACCCAGGGGAAAAATGCAGTACAATGACGAAAACGAAGCGAAGTCATTGAGGGAGTAAATTATGAAAAGCAATAACTCATCCCAACAGACCTCATTTTTCAGACGGCCTTTAGCGCTGGCGGTTTCAACTGCTTGCGGGTTGGTTGGTGCAACAACGATTGCTCTGCCAACACAGGCGCAGGTTGAAATTGAAGAGGTTTTAGTTACCGCAACACGACGGTCTGAGAGTGTTCAAGACATTCCAATGAGCGTCAGCGTGTTGGGTGAAACACAACTGGAGGACCTCAATATCACCGATATGGAGGACTACATCATGATGCTGCCGAACGTCAGCTTCGTGACGCTGGGCCCCAGTAGCGGTGATATCTATATTCGAGGCATCTCGAGTGGTGGTGAAAGTAGCCTGGGCGCTAACCCATCGGTAGCGGTATATCTCGATGAGCAACCGGTGACGGCTGTCGGCCAGTACCTGAACCCACACGTTTATGACGTTAACCGTATCGAAGTTTTGGCGGGCCCTCAGGGTACAACCTACGGTGCGAACGCCCAGTCTGGCGCAATCCGAATCATCACGAATCAGCCCAGTACGGCAGGTTTCGAGGGTGGTATAAGCTTTGGCATGGAACAGCCCAAGAGCGGAGACATCAGTCACCTCACCGAAGGTTTCGTCAACATTCCATTGAGCGACAGCATGGCACTGCGTCTTGTTGGTTACAACAAGGTCCAAGGTGGTTTTATCGATAACGTTCCGGGCACGCATACCTTTAGTCGTGGCTACATCCGTGCAGGACTTGATCCTGCTAGCCCGTTGAATGACGTTGCGGCTGATATCACTGTCGATAACAGCGACGTTGCAGAAAAGAACTTTAACGATGCGACGACGCGAGGTGCTCGTGCCGCATTGGCTGTAGACCTCAATGAGAGTTGGACGATGACTGCCGCGCTCATGATGCAGGATGTCGAAGCGAACGGTGTCTGGGATCATGATCCAACAGTTGGTGACCTCAAGGTCATGCGCCTTATGCCCGACTGGAGCGATGACGAGTGGACTCAAACCTCGTTGAAGCTAGAGGGTGAAGTATTTGGTGGTACTTTGACCGCGACTTACGGTGACCTCGAGCGCGATACCGAGCAGTACGCTGACTACTCGCTCTACAGTGATTATTACGTTTCATACGGTTACGTTGAGCCTTATTACAACTGCTATGTGTCCTACACAGGCTTCTGTGGCGACCCCAGAGAGCAGTACACCAATACAACGGAGATCGATCGAAGCACCTACGAGATTCGGTATGTGTCTGACCAAGAAGCGCGTTTGCGCTATATGGTTGGTTACTACGGGGTTGAGGTCGATACGGCATCAGACAGTGACTGGCATGTGATGGGTCTAAATGGCCAGCCAACGGCGGTGGATGCGCCTGATATCTATTGGACCACTGACTTTGTGCGTTCCTATGAGGAAACCGCTTATTTCGGTGAGGTGTCGTTTGATGTAACCGAAGCCCTGACGGTTGCAGCGAGTGCTCGGCAGTTTGACTATGAAGGTGGTCTGAATGGCTTCTCTGGCACCGTATGGTGGCCCTGTGGTGGTTGGGGACCTCAAGGTGATCGTCCCGCCAGTAACTACGGTGAAGACTGTGCACCTGTGCCGCGTATTACAGAAGCCAATGACTCTGTGTATCGTTTAACGGCCGAATGGCAGGTCAACGATGACGTGATGGCTTACGCCACATGGGGTGAGGGTTACCGACCTGGTGGCTTGAACCGTTTCTGTGCGACGCGCTTGCAAGATGGTCTGGGTAACCAAGGTGCATCTAACATCGGTTGTGAGTTCTTGCCGGACTTCCTGACAGCACAAGAGATTGGCTTCAAGGCGTCTCTCATGGATGGACAAATCCGCTTGAATGCCGCGGCGTTCTGGCAGGAGTGGGATGACTTCCAGTTCTCGCGGCTGGATACCTCGATCTCGCCCATCACGTTAACCTACAACGTGGGCAATGCCGAGAGTAATGGTTTCGAATTCGACTTCACTGCAATGCTAGCGGCTAACTGGTCGTTAAGCGGTGCTGCGAGCTTTGTCGATTCGAACTTGACGTCTGACTACGCTCGAAATGGTGTGGATGTTGATGCTGCGTCGGGTACTGCCTTACCGCGCGTACCTGAGACGAAGTGGAACTTATCGACTCGCTACGGGTTCGGTGACGACTTCTTCCTCCAAGCCGCTTACATGTACACAGGCGATTCTTACAACACCTTGTTCGACGGTGGAACGATCTCCACGCAGCGACGCACGCAGAAAGCCTACACAGTGGTGAACACCGCAGTAGGTATGGAGCGTGAAAACTGGTCAGCTCAGGTGTATGTAAACAACCTGACTGATGAGCGTGGCTCTGTCTGGATCAACGCTGTGACTTGGGATCAGCGAGTCACTATCAACCAGCCACGAAGCTTGGGTGTATCGTTCACGCGATTGTTCTAAGCTTGTTTGAAGTGGTAGAAAGGGGCACCTTTAGGGTGCCCCTTTTTTATGAGGGGCGTCATGGGGGCTTTATAAGGGCCTAAATGGAAGGCATCGTCACCTCTCTATGAATTAATCTTGTGATGTAAAAGCAGAAGACTATGCGATCGGCCGAAGACTTGTATGAACAGATAAAAGTTGCCTTGCAAAATGGTGACTCGGAAACCGCGTGTAAGTTAGCGGCAGAAGCGAGAGAGCTCGCTCGCGATGACTCGCGATTTGTCTTGATGCACGGTGTTGCGCTTCGACGAAACGGCCAGAACAAAGCGGCAGAGCCCTTGCTGCGTCAAATTCTTATTGAGGCTGAAAGCCTGGTACTTGCTCACCACGAGCTTGGCCTCGCGCTAAATGGACAGGGTAGGCTGTCAGAGGCCATCATTTCTCTTGAGACCGCTGTCCGTTTACAGCCAAATTTGAGGACAGCGTGGCGAGACCTTTATGAGCTGCGTGCCTCAGAAGGTAACGACGTCGCTGCAGCTGATGCCTATCGCCGATCCCTGGGCAGCCAGCAGGGTCTCGATCCACTCCTGACTCAGGTGCTTGATTTGATGCAGGCGGGTCGTTTGGGGGTTGCTGAGGGTATTTGTCGCGAATATCTGAAACGCCGTCCTCACGATGTTGACGCTATTCGCCTGCTCGGTGAAATCGGCATTACGCTGGGAATGCTGGATGAGGCCATCGTATTGCTCGAGCGCTGTTTGGAACTCGCGCCAAACTTCACGATCGCTCAGGCGAACTATGCGACCGCGCTGGCCCGTCGACAGCGATTTGATGAAGCGCTGGACAGGACTGGGCAGCTTCAACTCGAGCAGCCCGATAACCTTTCCCATAAGGTCCAACACGCATCGATCCTCGCGATGGCGGGCCGCTTCGAGCAGGCGCACGAAAAATTCGAAGAGGTGCTGACGTACATACCCGATAACGCACGCATTTTGACGAGTTACGGCCACTCTCTGCGTTATGGTGGACGCGGTGAGGACGCTGCGGCCGCCTACCAGAGAGCCATTGCCGCAGAGCCACACGCAGGTGAGGCGTATTGGAGTCTCGCGAATCTCAAAACCTTTAAGTTCGACGACGCGCAACTCGATGGCATGCGCGAGCGCTATGCGTCCATGCAAAAGTTGAGCGCCGATCGCTATCACCTTGCCTTCGCATTAGGTAAGGCCCTGGAAGATAAGGGTGACTTCGCCGATGCATTCGCCGCGTATGCGGACGGCAACAGTATCAAAAACACCTTTAGCTCCTACACCACCGAGCGTACGTCGGGTGAGGTAGCCAGCATGATTGAGCATTGCCCAGAGGGGTTTTTGGAGCCCGGGGGACATAGCTCGAATGAGCCAATTTTCATTTTGGGTTTGCCGCGAGCAGGGTCAACGCTCCTTGAGCAGATATTGGCTAGTCACTCGTCGGTTGAGGCCACGGCCGAGCTTCCGCTGATCAGTCAGATTGCGGGCGAATTGGGTGGTGGGCGTCGACGATCCGAGCAGAATCTCTACCCGCAGTGTTTAACGTCGATGAGCCAAGATCAGCGCGAGGCGCTAGGCCAACGCTATCTCGATGGAGCACGCACCTATCGAACGGATAAGCCGTTCTTTATCGATAAGATGCCCAACAACTGGGTCCACATTGGCCTCATCAAGACCATCCTCCCGAACGCGACCATTATTGATGCACGGCGGCATCCCATGGCGGCCTGCTTTGCGAACTTCAAACAGCTGTTTGCGCGTGGGCAGGAATTTACCTACGGACTCGAGGAGATTGGCAACTACTACGCAGACTATCTGCATCTGATGGATCACTGGCACTCGGTGCTCCCCCAAGGGTTGATGACAGTGAAATACGAAACCGTGGTGGAGGATCTCGAAACACAGGTAAGGGCGCTATTGGAGCACTGTCATCTCCCCTTCGAGGAGCAGTGTCTGCGCTACTACGAGAAGGACCGGGCAGTGCGTACGGCAAGTTCAGAGCAGGTCCGTCAGCCCATTTACCGCGATGCCCTGTCGGTGTGGCAGCGATACGAGGCGCACCTCGACCCGTTGAAAGCGGTGCTTGATGAGCGAGGGGTCGCCTACTAAAGGGGCGCCTACCAGAGGGACCGCCCTAGAGTTGCTTCAAAAAAGCCGCCTTTAAAAGGCTGCAAGAAATCAGGCGTGAAAACAGCGTTCAAAGTAAGCTACCCTGTGGTGACACTAAAACAATAACTCTGGGATGCTTTATGACGCAGGCTGTAGATCGCGTTAACTTCGTTTTGACCCTTTCCGTCATGCTAGCCATGGCCATACCGCTTCTGCTATTCCCTGAGGCCAGTGCTTTAGTACTGCAAACAGCCTACAACTTTCTCGCTACTGAGCTTGGCTGGCTATACATACTGACGGCTATATCGGCGTTTAGTGCTGTCTTTTTCCTCGCCTTTGGTCCCTACGGTCGCGTGCGGCTCGGCGACGATACACCGGAGTTTAGCACTGCTAGCTGGATTGCCATGCTGTTTGCCGCCGGTATAGGCGCCGGCATGATGTACTGGGCCTCCATCGAATGGGCGTTTTATGTCGATGCGCCGCCATTTGGTGCTGAGCCTCGATCGCCCGAAGCGTATGTGTGGGCGTCTTCCTTTGGTCTGCATCACTGGGGGTTGGTTGCTTGGTCGTTTTACTGTCTGCCAACGCTCGCCATTGCTTACCCCTACTACGCGCGAGGGGTGTCCAAGCTCAAGTACAGCATCTCAGCGCCACACTTCATCAAGGGTGGTGAAGCGTCCATCGGCGCACGCCTCATGGACAGTTTTTTCATGATTGCCTTGGTGGGTGGCATTGGTAGCTCATTAGGGTTCTCCACGCCCATGATTGCTGCGCTCATTTCGAGATTAACGGGCATACCGGTAAGCTTCGAGATGGAGCTTTTCGTCGTGGCTGCCTGTGTTGCGATGTTTGGCACCAGCGTGTGGCTGGGCCTCAAGCGAGGTATCAAACGACTTAGTGACTTCAACATGGTGCTGGCATTCGTGATTTTGGTGTGCATTCTCCTCGCCAGCGATACGGTCTTTCTGCTGAAAATGGCTATCAACTCGATTGGCCATACACTGCAAAACACGGTAGCAATGATGTTCTGGACCGATCCCATCAACGAAACGGGCTTTATCGAGGACTGGACCATTTTCTACTGGGCCTGGTGGCTGGCCTACGGTCCCTTCATTGGTATTTTTGTGACGCGTATCTCCAAGGGTCGCTCCTTACGCGAGGTGGTGCTAGGGATGTTGGGCATGGGTTCAATGGGCGTTTGGTTGTTCTACCTCATCATTGGCAACCACAGTCTGGGACTTCAATTGAGTGGCGAGGTCGATGTGCTTGGCGTCATGGCTGAGTCCGATGGTAATCAGGCTATTATCGCTGGGCTGGACGTCCTGCCGGGCGCAACGCTCTTTATTATTGCCTTCATTTTCCTGACCAGTATTTTCACGGCTACGACCTATGATAGTGCGTCTTATGTGTTGTCAGCGAGTGCGACGAAGTCGCTCAAGCCATCGGAAGATCCGGCTCGATGGCATCGTGTGTTCTGGGCCTGTGCCATTGCGATCTTGCCGATAGGTCTCATGTACGCGGGCGGCCTTAAAACCGCGCAGACGGTGGTTCTGGTGGTGTCTCTACCGCTGGTATTTACTTTCTGGTTGTCGGGCATCTCGTTATTCAAATCACTCAAGGAAGATCATGGTAAAGTTTGGGATCCATCGGCCACCTAAGGATGTGGGCTTGGCACTCGTCGCCGGATATCCTGTGGCGCAGGTGAGGCCATGAGCGATCAGTCAGTTGCCATCGTTACCGGCGGTGCATCTGGCATAGGCCTCGGCATTGCTTCGACGTTGATCGCCGAAGATTATGACGTATTTGTGCTTGATAACGACTTGCAGCATGTTGATGAGTACAACGCCAGTCATCTGCTATCGCGCGCTCGTGTCTGTGATGTGTCCGATGCCTTGGCAGTCGTCACCGAGATCGATGGCGTGTTTCATGTAGCGGGCAGGATTGATCTTCTCGTAAATAATGCTGGGATCTCGGGTCCCACGGCGCCGGTAGAGGCCGTGGATCCATCGGATTGGCAGAAGACCGTAGACGTTGGTTTGACTGGCGCCTTTAATGTGACAAGATCTGTTGCTCCAATCATGAAGGCGCAATCATCAGGAGCCATTATCAATATTGCCTCGAATGCGGGCCTTATGGGCTGCCCGAATCGATCACCCTATGTGGCGGCCAAGTGGGGCTTGATTGGTCTTACGAAAACTTGGGCGATGGAGTTGGGGCCTCACAAGGTACGTGTGAACGCGCTCTGCCCCGCCAGTGTTGAAGGCGAACGGATAGAGGCGGTTATGGCACGTGACGCAGAGGAGCGCGGTGTTTCTGTCGGTGATATTCGTCAGAGTTACGAACGTCAAAGTTCGCTTCAGAGCTTCACGCGCGTCGAGGATATCGCCTCAATGGTTTGTTACCTCGCGAGTGATGCGGCGGTAAGAATCTCTGGTCAGGCCATTGGGCTTGATGGTCACACTGAGACCTTAGGAAACCCCCTTGGTGCACTCTAGATCTCCCAATGCGCAGTTACGTCAGCAAGGTGTCGCGTCGCTCTGCAGACGCCTGCTTCGACCGCTAATCATCCTATGGGTTGCCGTTCTTGTTAGTTGTGACTCTGCACCACAACGGCCTTCGGTTGAGGCATCCGGGACCCGTTACCTTGGCATTGAGAAGGACTCAGGTGTGCAGGCATTTTTGGGGATTCCATTTGCCGAGCCACCAGTGAATGAACTGCGTTGGGAGCGTCCGGTTCCGATTCAGGGCTCTCTTGGCGGGGTGGACGCAACTCAGTTCATGCCGGCCTGTATGCAAACCGGTAGTGGGCTCGCCTGGTATCACGGCATGATGTCTCGTGTTGGCGTTGACCCCAGTCTCATGGAAGGACCGGAGTACTCTGAGGATTGCCTTTATTTGAATGTGTGGACTACCGGTGATCATTCCGAGCCAAGGCCTGTACTCGTCTTTATTCATGGCGGCTCGAATACAGGGGGTTGGAGCTACGAGCCCAACTACCATGGCCATGCGCTTGCCGAGAGAGGGGTGGTGGTCGTCACAGTAGCCTATCGGTTAGGCATCTTTGGCTGGTTAAGTCATCCGGACATGGCCATACGCAATCCAGGTTTGCATGACCTGATCGTTGCGCTTGATTGGGTCAACGCAAACATTGGCGCTTTCGGTGGGGATCCCGATCGCATCGTCGTATCAGGTGAATCCGCGGGTGCCGACAATGCGCTTCATCTAGCGCTCGCACCGGCCATGGCTGGCAAGCTTGCTGGTGTAATCCATCAAAGTGCAGGCTGGTCGGTGACGAGCACCCTCAAACCCAAGGATGGTTTCGCCTTGGGTGAAGCCTTGGTCGCGCATCACTTGGGCGCGGACGGAACTTTTGATGACTTGAAACGGATACCAGCGGCTGAACTGCTCGACTCACAGCTTGACGTGTTTAGTGGACATTATTTTAGTCCTATCCCAGACCCCGAGACCTTGCCCGTGTCACTTGAGGCAACTGTGGCGGGTGACTCATTGCCGGGGCTGAATCTCATTATTGGGTCCAATCGCAACGAGTCGCTGATGTATATCCCCGAGGGAGCGGAACTTTCGGATTATCTCGAGGGCTATTTCCCGCCTGAAACCTGGAACGACATCAAAGTCATGCTTGGTCCAGAGCTGTCAGAGCTGGCACAGATGGATCGCTTGCGATCGGCCGTGCAGTACACCTGTCCGAGCCTTTCACTTGCCCAAGCCGCTGAGGAAGCAGGGGGTTTTGTCTACGTGTATCGGTTTGACCGGGTGCGAGAGGGCTTTGAGGTCATCGGTGCTTACCATGGCGCGGAGCTGCCTTATGTCTTTGACACCCACGACCCTTGGATGCCTACCAACGCGGTTGATTTGCAGGTTACCGATGCTTTGGTCGATTACTGGGTGGCGTTCTTAGCCGACGGCTCTCCCAATGAATTTCAGTCTGGTCGTAAAGAAACGAGTGACTCAGAAATGGGTGGTTCAGAAATTAATAGCGCGGAAACAGGTCGGGCGATGTGGTCTGCTTGGAGTCAACAGCAACAGGCGCTTGTCATCGCAGATGAGATTTCTACTCAGACCCACCCCGATGCGGCGCTCTGTGAGTTTCTCAATGCGGCCCAAGTTGCGAGTGCGCGTCACTGACTCGAGGTAATGAACTCCACGAGTGCGGTCACTTCTTGGTCGGTCAGTTGCTCTGCATAGGCAGGCATCGCCCCAACCCCTTGAGCGATAGCGGTTCGAATTCGGCGGGC
>PKCZ01000030.1 GCA_002862405.1 Pseudomonadota bacterium | reverse complement strand
TAACACCCGCAGTGGTCTGGTTATCTGGTTCGTTGCTGGCACCCACCTATGCGGTGGCACTGGCGGTCGCCATGCTCGCAGAGCGAATCATCTACTACATCATGAAAAACACACTAAAGCGTCAGCGGCCATGCGACTTTAAGAAAAATCTCAAATCTCTTATCGCCGCATCCGACAAATTCAGCTTCCCATCGGGCCACACGTCAGCGGCTTTTTGCTTTTCTACTATTACCATCATCACCTTTGGTGGCGCCTACACCGCCATGTTCATCTGGGCATCTTTAGTGGGTGCATCGCGAGTAGTCATCGGTGTCCATTACCCAGGAGATATCGTTGCAGGTGCGGTCATGGGATCTGGGATCGCCGTTGGCACTGCCTCACTGCTCAACATCTGGTAAAACGCAGTAATGACAAGAAAAATTCTTTACGGTGTCCAAGGTACCGGGCAGGGACATATTAGCCGCGCACGCGGTGTGTCCCAGGCACTCAGGGGCTACGATGTTGACGTAACCTGGCTATTTTCAGGCAGGCCCAAAGAAAAGCTGTTTGATATGGAGCCGTTCGGTGACTTCAAGCACCGAGAAGGGCTTACCATGGTTACTGAAGCTGGCAAAATGAGATACCGAAAGACAGCTATTGCTCTTTCTCCTGCCACCTTCATCAGGGACACGACAAACCTCGATCTTGATCCGTACGATCTGATTGTTTGCGATTATGAGCCAGTGACCGCTTGGGCCTGCAAAGCGCGTGGCAGAGAGGTCATCGGTATTGGGCATCAGTACGCCTTTGGTAAAGATACACCCACGGCGGGCGATACCGCCCTGAGCCGTTTGGTGATGCAACAGTTTGCACCGGTCGACCTATCAGCAGGTCTACACTGGGCACCCTTTGACGACACAATTCTACCGCCCATTCTTGACCTACCAAAAATCGACCCTGAGTCAGTTGCTAACCATATCCTCGTTTATCTCCCTTTTGAGGATCAGAATATAACGACCGCCTGGCTTAAAGGTTTCCCCGACCAGTCATTTATTCAATATTCGCCCGAGATCAGTGATGAGGTGCACGGAAATGTTGTGCGACGAAAAGCCAATATCCATGGCTTCAAACGCGACCTTGCAGCCGCACAAGGTGTTATCTGCAATACTGGCTTTGAACTCATCTCCGAGTGTTTGCAGTGGAAGAAGCCCGTTCTCACCCGCCCATTGGCAAAGCAGATGGAGCAGCTATCTAATGCGGCCGCACTTGAGCAATTAGGGTATGCAACTACCATGCAATCGTTAGAAACGCAGACGGCACGTAAATGGTTTGACGCCATGCCTGCGGCACCCGACGTTCACTTTGAAGATGTCGCAGGCGCACTGGCCGAATGGCTTGCACGAGGCGCGAGCAGGCCTGTCGCCGAACTGAGCAGACAGCTCTGGTCGTGAAAAGCGTGCGTTCAATCCTAGGTAGCATCGGCACTCTTTCGCTGTTTTTCTTGCTGTCTGTCTTGCTACCCGTCTTGCTGTGTCCAGTCGCTGTAGCAGACAGCGCGCAAAACAGTTTTGTCGGTAATGACGCCTGTGCGTCGTGCCATGAAGCTCAGGTTCAGGGCTGGACCAACTCACACCACGATCTGGCCATGCAAGAAGTCAACGAGAAAACCGTACTTGGCGACTTTGATAATGCCACCTTCATCTACGAGGGCGTCACTACCACCTTTTCTCGCAGAGGTGATGAGTACTGGGTGAAAACTGACAATGAAAGCGGGGAATTACAGGACTATCGCGTCGCGTACGTCTTCGGCGTTTATCCTCTCCAGCAGCTGCTTTTACCTATAAAGAATGACCGGCTCAATGCCTTAAGTATTGCTTGGGATGCTCGTAATTCATCTGAAGGAGGCCAGCGGTGGTATCACATTTACGAAGATCAAGAGCCTGTCACCTCGGAAAGCCCACTGCACTGGACTGGCGTCTACCACAACTGGAATAGCCGGTGTGCTGAGTGCCACAGCACCAACGTCGTAAAGGGCTACGACGGAGCGCGCGGGCAATACACGACGACCTATGATCAAATTGATGTTGGCTGCGAGGCGTGCCACGGACCAGGTTCACGCCACGTTGAACTTGCCACAGCGGGAAAAGTTAATCGCAGCCAGAGTCCTGCAGAGATGGGACTAGCGCTCTCACTCGCTGCTCGAGGCCAATGGAGTAGAGCGCTCGAGGACGATATCGCGCATCGCCTCACCCCACTGACCGACCAGACACAAGTGGACAATTGCGGACGGTGTCACTCGCGCCGAGCCACACTCGGTGACTACCACTACGGGCAGTCGTTACTTGATACTCACCGCCTTTCGACGCTCGAATCTCCTCTGTATTGGCACGACGGGCAGATTCTTGATGAGGTTTATGTTTACGGATCCTTCATGCAGAGCAAGATGGCGCAGGCAGGCGTGGTATGCAGCAACTGCCACGACCCCCACAGCAATGAGTTGGTTGCCGAAGGAAACGCCATCTGCACCCAGTGCCACAAAAGCGAGACTTACGACGCACCTGCGCATCACCGCCATGCAGTGACCAGTACTGGAAGCGCCTGCGTTGCTTGCCACATGCCATCGCAAGTCTACATGGCCGTCGATGCGCGGCGCGATCACAGCATGCGTATACCGCGACCCGATATTTCGCTCAGCATTGGCAGCCCCAATGCCTGCACGCAGTGCCATGAGGACAAGAGTAACGCCTGGGCCTACGATGCACTTCAAACCTGGGGGGTTAATAGTCGCTTTCAAGATCTTAATCTCGCAAAGGCACGGTACAGTGCTGATCGGGGTGATTTAAGAGCACTGCCCACGCTCGAATCTCTGGTAGCGGACGACAGTCAATCCAACCTCATGCGTGCGTCGATCATTGAGCAACTTGGCAACCTAGGGTCGCGCCAGCTGCCTAGCGCTGCGGCGATGTTACTGCGATCGAACAGCCCAGTATTGCGAGCTTCTGCAGTAAGGGCACTTCGAAGCGTCGAGCCTGTCCAGCGCTACCTCATGCTTCGGCCGTTCATAAAGGACACTAACCTTAGTGTTCGCATGGAGGTCGCTCAGCTCCTGGCAGGCATCCCAGCGTCAGAGCTGCGGCTGCAGGATATAGCCGATCTAGAACCGCTGTTTGAGGAGTATCTCGCTGTACAAAGCGATCATCTCGACATGCCTTCGGTACAGCTTCAGGTCGCCAACTTCTGGATCGATCGGGGCGAAAGTACCAAAGCGACGGCCGCACTCGAAGAGGCGCTTCGACTCAACCCGCAGCTAGAACCCGCGATCGTAAACTTGGTCGATATTCTCAGACGAGAGGGCAAAAATGATGAGGCGTCGGCGCTTTTATCAAGTGCCCTTGCGCGTATCCCCGACTCAGGAACCCTATGGTTCTCACAAGGTCTTCATCTCATCCGCCTTGGCCAAACCGATAAGGCACTTATCTCACTGAAAAAGGCGGCAGAACTGGAAGATCAGGGATCGCGGCACCGATACGTTTATGCGATTGCGCTCAATAACACTGGCTCAGGACCTGAGGCCATGTCAGTGCTAGAACGGCTTAATGCAAACCTTCCTGGCCAGCCTGACGTGCTCAACGCGCTCCTTGCATTTGCACGGGACAGCGGCGATCGACAGCGATACGAGCGCTATCGGTCACAACTGGTTGCCTTAATGCAGGCAACGGGACAGCGTTAATCGGCAGTCAGACGAAGGTCCACAGTAACGGGGATCGATCGGCTGATCGCATTGAGCCCAGCGATTTGCTGCAGCGCCGCAACACCTGCCTCAAGCCCAAACTCCTGCGCCGTGATGACGATCGGCTGGGTCGTCATAACGCGGATCTCACCACCAGAGGCACTCACTGAAAGATTAGCCGCCTTGTTGACGGTCTTGCCGTGGAGGCTAATGCTCACGCCCACGCTCTCAGTTTGAGCACCACCGGCGTCTAACGCCGCAATCTGCTTATCAGTTAACGCCGCATTAATCGTTGCCGTTGGAAAGCTGGCGACTTCAAACAACATTTTCTGGAGGCGTTCGTTGCGGATGCCAACCCCCGTTTCCACGGAGGACAGATCGACGCTGACCGAAACCTGGCCATTCGCGGAGATACTGCCGGAAACACGCTCGAAGGCGTTGTTTTCACCGATACTGTTGTTCTTAATCGAAACAAAGCCGATGCGTGAGCTTTCGCTCAATGTCCAGACTGCCTGCGCCGGGGCCATAACACCCAGAGCGCTCAGTAGAATCACGAGCTTCGGAAACATTGATTTGGCCATCGATACCTTCTCCATTCGACAGATCTGATGGGTTATAGCGCTCAACGGAGGCCATGACCAACCCACAGGCAAAAATTCAAAACCAGCTTGGGTTATACGTCGGCGAGGTCGCCCTTAGATTCCAGCCATTCGCGCCGGTCACCCGCGCGCTTTTTAGCGAGCAGCATGTCAAAGACGCTATTGGTGTCATCGTCTGCGTCCAGCACAAGCTGCACAAGGCGGCGCGTATCGGGGTCCATGGTTGTTTCGCGTAACTGCGACGGGTTCATTTCTCCCAGTCCTTTGAAACGCTGAACATTGGGTTTAGCTCTCGAGTTCTCCGCAGCAACGCGCTCCAGAATTCCGTTCTTTTCGGACTCATCGAGAGCGTAATAAACGTCTTTGCCCACATCTACCCGATACAAAGGCGGCATAGCCACAAAGACGTGACCCGCCCGAACCAAGGGCCGAAAGTGGCGGAGAAAGAGGGCGCAGATGAGCGTTGCGATGTGAAGCCCATCTGAGTCGGCATCGGCCAAAATACAGACCTTTTGATAACGCAACCCCTCGAGATCATCACTAGCAGGATCGATACCCAAGGCCACTGAAATATTTTGAACCTCCTGCGACGCAAGAATCTCCCCGGCATCCACCTCCCAGGTATTCAGAATCTTACCTCTAAGCGGAAGAATCGCCTGGAACTCGCGATCCCGCGCCTGCTTTGCTGAACCCCCAGCAGAGTCCCCCTCAACCAGAAAAAGCTCGCTTCGCGCTGGATCTTCAATGGAACAATCGGCGAGCTTCCCGGGTAGTTGAGGCCCAGAAGCCGCCTTCTTTCGGACCACTTTCTTGGCCGATCGCATCCGCGCTTGAGCACGATTAATGCAAAGTTCGGCCAGTAGTTCAGCATCCGATGTGTGCTGATTCAACCAAAGCGCAAATGCATCTTTTGCCACGCCAGACACAAAGCCTGCAGCCTCTCGAGACGACAGCCGCTCCTTGGTCTGGCCCGAGAACTGGGGATCACCCAGCTTCGATGACAGCACGTAACAGCAGCGATCCCAGACATCCTCGGCGGTCAATTTCACGCCTCGCGGTAGCAGGTTTCGAATCTCACAGAACTCGCGCATCGCGTCTAATAGCCCAGAGCGAAGGCCATTGACGTGTGTCCCACCCTGAGCGGTGGGGATCAAATTTACATACGACTCAGCAGTTACGTCACCACCCTCAGGAAGCCACTGTATGGCCCAATCGACGGCCTCGGTTTTACCTGCAAAGCTCGCAGTAAAGGGCTCTTCGGGGATGACGGGATAATCGATGGTGGCGTCGGCGAGATAGTCCGAAATGCCATCCTCGTAAAACCATTCCTGCTTCTCGCCCTTCTTCTCATCATTCAGCGTGACGCGGAGCCCAGGGCACAAAACCGCCTTGGCTCGAAGCGCATGGACCAAGCGGGACATCGCAAAATTGGCACTGTCGAAGAACGTTTCATCAGGCAGGAATCGAATACCGGTCCCGGTATTGCGCTTACCGCATTGTCCGGTAATGGCAAGATCTTCAACCTTATCACCGTTCTCGAAGGCCATGCTGTACACATTGCCATCGCGGCGGATTGTGATGTCGAGCCGCTTGGACAGCGCGTTTACAACAGACACACCTACGCCGTGCAGACCGCCGCTGAACTGATAGTTCTTATCCGAGAACTTACCGCCGGCGTGCAGCGTCGAGAGAATGACCTCTACGCCGGGCTTCTTTTGCTCTGGGTGTAAATCAACCGGCATACCCCGCCCGTTATCGGTAATGGTAATCGCACCATCGGCATGCACAACAACATCAATTTGATTCGCTTGGCCCGCGAGGGCCTCGTCAACCGAGTTATCGATAACCTCTTGGGCAAGGTGGTTGGGACGAGCAGTGTCGGTATACATACCGGGGCGCTTGCGCACCGGCTCTAGCCCCGTCAATACCTCGATGGCGTCTGCGTTGTACTGCGTCATTACGTGGGTTTGCCTTAGTTAAATGCGTCTTACGACGTGCGTGTCGCCGTGCCGCCTAATGATAACCCGAGGAAGTCAGTAGAGGTCGGTTCTCTTCATCAGAAATGCGAACAACCTGTGTCTCAATACGAGCATTTGGGTGTAGCACAAGACGTCGATAGCCCGGATCTTTGCTGTCGAGCGCAAAGTCTTGAGAGCCCGGTGCAAATTGCACGCAGGTCGATGGTGTCGTCATCATGCGAACCCCGTTAATGAGCTCGTCACTTTCTTGATGTACGTGCCCACTGATCACCGCTGTTTGATCGGCAATGGGCTTGAGAATATCGAGCGCCTCCGATGCGTTCTTTACCGATTGCTCGTCTAGCCACGCAGATTCAAGACGGCGAAGCGGATGGTGGGTTGCAACCAGCAGGGCCTTATTTGCCAGCCGCGCATCATCGACAGCAGACCTCAATGCCGCAAGCTCAGTGGTTGAGAGGACGCCACCCACCTCACCCTCGACTTGCGTCTCGAGCATCACCACATCCCAGTGCTTTGCGCGCAAGCGACGCTTCATATTCGGCGCGAAGCGATCTTTATGGCAAGACACATCGTCATGGTTGCCCGGCAACCAAAGGCTGGGTAACGAAGTGCCGAGCAAGACTTCAAGCTGTCCGTAAGCTTCGGGCTGACCATCGGCGGCAATGTCACCCGTCACTAAAATACAATCAGCGCTCTCAGCAGTGAGTGCTGCATGGATGACACCCCTAGCAGAACGCGCGGTATTCATGCCTAGGAGGCATCCTGCTTCGGTGCCTGTTAAGTGGGTATCGGTGACCTGCACCAACGACAGTGTGTCTACTACGTCAGCGACGACCAAATCACCACTTAGCAGCGACTCAGTCGACATTGCCCACCTCAAAAATGACACCATCGGCATGGGCCTCGGACAAACAGAGGCTCAACAGCTCCGAAACAAACTGGTTTTGCTGTTGCTTCTCGTCGGGCTGATGCATCTCGGAATTGGGATAATCATAGCGCGACTCCAAGCGTCGGCTTGATCGATGCTTCACCACCTCGGCCATAGCGACGTCGTGATACATGCGTAAATACAAATTGGAGTCCATCAACTTTGGTAGTTGGGGCGCGTGATACTGCACGTTAAGCGAGGTTGTGTGCCGGTCACGATCGATAACAGTAAGCACCACCAAGCGCTGACCTAATCGGAAGCGTCGTTCATTTGCCTGTTGGTAGTCTGGGAAGAGCTGCAACAGGCGCGCATAGTTGGCCTCGCAGAGCGCGTGCAGCTCCGCAAGATCCATCTGAAAACGCTTTTTGTTTCTGCTTTTCTGCACTCAACTTCCTCGAAACACCGGTAGCCATCAGCGCAACCTTCCACCAAAGTGTAGCAATCAATGATCAAGATTGTGCCAATACAGAAGATGAACGTATTTTATCCGCCCACCCGTATACGATGTTAAACTCCGCCGCACCGTAGGTCTAAGGACACTAGCAAGGAATATTGCATGATTTCTCATGTCACTCGACGCGCCGTTTCGGCCGTCATCGCCGGCACGTTGCTGATGGCAGCGCCCTTCGCCTCAAGCGAAAGCCTTTTAGATATTTATGAGATTGCGCTCGATAACGATGCGCAGTTGAAAGCTGAAACCGCTCAATACAGAGCCGATCTCGAATTAAAGACTCTCGCTCTCGCGCCCTTGCTGCCCCAAGTGCGTACTGGTGTCTCGCGGTCAATTCGTGATTCGGAAAATAAGCGCCTGAGCATTACCGACTTCGAGAACGGTCAAGTGGTCATCCAGGATCAAACCAGTGGCTCCCGAACGGAAACCACCAGCTATGACATCAATCTGTCGCAGACATTATTTGACCTGTCGGCTTGGTTCGATTGGAAAGCCGGGAGCGAGCGAAGCAAGCAGGCTGAAGCAACATTAGCTGCTGCACAGCAAAATCTGATCGTGCGCGTGTCCGAAGCCTATTTTGGGGTGCTGCGCGCGCAAGATAACCTCCTCGCGGCAAAGGCTCAGGAACGCGCGCTCGCGCGCCAACTTGAGCAGACTCGTCAACGTTTTAATGTCGGTCTGATCGCCATCACCGACGTCTATGAAGCTGAAGCCCGCTACGACCTCGCCGGCGTCACACGTATTATCGAAGAAAACAACGTGGCCGTAGCCCGTGAGCGTCTGTCAGTACTCACGGGTCAAAACCACGGACAGCTGCTGCTCTTGAGCGATGAGTTCACACCTGAGGCACCAACACCATCAGACCGAGCAGCTTGGGTCGACTTCGCGCTTGCCAACAATTTTGAGCTCGCGGCTGTTCGTTATTCGGAAGAGGCCGCCCGTCAAACTGCAAAATCTCGCCAAATGGGTCATGCGCCAACTGTCAGTGCGCAAATCGGTTATTCCGAAAGCGAAACAACCGGCCGTGTCACACCACCTAATGCGTTCAACCTACCGCCGCGATCTGAGGGTGATAACGAGTCATTCCAAATTCGTCTCGATATGCCCTTGTACGCCGGTGGCGCAGTCAGTGCGAATCGCCGACGGGCGGCAGAGCAATTTAATGCCGCGCGAGAAAATCGAATCAACTTGACGCGTAACACGGTGACTGCATCACGCTCACTTCACATGACGGTAACCTCGGACGTGGCGCGCGTTAAGGCACGCAAGCAAGCCATCAAGTCGACACAGAGCGCGCTCGACGCGACCGTTGCAGGCTACGAAGTGGGCACGCGTAACATTGTCGACGTGCTGAATGCTCAGAACGCTGTGTTTGCAGCGCAACGTGACTATGCCAATAGTCGCTACGACTACGTCCTCAACAGCATGCGACTCAAAGAGAATGCAGGTACCTTATCACCCGAAGACATCGCTGCGCTTGAATCGTTCCTGATTGAGCCCGCGGCACCAACGGCCTCTGAGGAAAACTAAGCCACCAAGCCCGTTAGTAGCTCGAGCTGACGGCGGGTCGCTCCCCGCCGCGTCTCGATAAAGCGTCGCGCCACCTGCGCGTCATCGCCATCCACTGACTCGGTCCATACACTCGCCAGTCTGCTCGCGAGCTCACCTTCATCCTTAACCACACGGATAGCGCCACCGCGCTCCATGTCCCGAACAATAGTGGCAAAGTTGATGACATGAGGACCGGTAATGACAGCGCACCCCCAGGCCGCCGCCTCAATGGGGTTATGCCCACCACGCGGCACCAAACTACCACCAATAAATGCTGCATCGGCCAGGCCTAAGAACGCACTAAGCTCCCCCAGCGTATCAATGAGCAGGACATCCGTGCTGTCAGTCAGCGGACGATGCTCGCTGCGCTTCTGATACTGCAAACCATAATTCTCAAGCAACTTGGTTATCTCAGGAGTGCGGTTGGGATGTCGCGGGGCTAGCATCAATCGCGTGCTCAGGCCTAGCTCGCGCAGTGCGAGGTAGGCCTTGATCACCAACTGCTCCTCGCCCGGGTGCGTGCTCGCCGCCGCCCACAGTGGACGAGAGCGTATGACCTCACCCAGCTGGTCGCGAATTTCCTCTAGCTGAACACGGCGCGCAGCGAGGTCAATATCAAATTTGATGCTCCCCACCACCTGCATCTTTGCGGGGTCGGCGCCAATCTTCCGAAATCGCCTGAAATCTGACTTTGATTGACAAGCAATCAAATCAAATTCATTGAGTGCACGAGTGGTGAGGCTGCCAAGGCGGGCATAGCCCCTTGCAGAGCGCGCTGAAAGCCGAGCATTGACCAGTGCGACGGGCACCGATTGGTCCTTTGCGGACGTCAGAAGATTCGGCCAAATCTCGGTCTCCACCATGACGATGAGTTGTGGATCCCAGTGGCGTATGAACGCACCGGTGACCAGTGGTGCATCAAAGGGAAACCATGTGTGTTCAACTCGGCCCCCAAACAACTTTTGCGTCTGCGCCGAACCGGTGGGCGTTGTATTAGTCACCAAAACAGCCTTATCGGGCCACTCGCTTAACAGACGTTCTATAAGCGGTGCGACGGCGAGCAGTTCACCCACTGAAACCGCATGCACCCAGATGAGCCCATCGCCCGGATGTGTTCGCGCTGGCAGACCTAGGGCAAAACGTCGCCACCACTGTCGTCGGTACTGCGGCTCACGCAGGCTTTTATAAAATAGGCGCAGCACGAATAACGGCGTCAAAACCGTGATAAGCAAGTTGTAGAGTGGGCGCGCCATAGGGTCGATGCTACGAGGATTAGTGTGATACATCATATACTGACGCTTTTGGGTGGAGCCTACCATGGCAGCGACCGAGTTTAAGGATGTGAAGGGCTTCCTTCCAATGGAGGAAGCCGAAAAACTGCGCCAATGGGCGATACTCGGTGCTCGAGTGGGCCCGCTCTTGGAAATCGGTAGTTATTGTGGTCTGTCTACGCTGCACCTGGCCGACGTCGCGCGGAAAGCCAACACGGTTGTTTTTGCTATAGACCATCATCGGGGGAGTGAGGAGCATCAAGTAGGGGAGTTTTTTCACGATGACACCCTGACGGATAATGAGGGAAATTTTGATTCACTCCCCGAATTCAGACGCAACCTCAACCGCTACCAGTCCGAGGATGTCGTCATTCCGCTCGTTGCACCATCGACAATGGTCGCTCGCCACTGGACAACACCACTAGGCTTTTTGTTTATCGACGGGGGGCACAGTTTAGATGCGGCGCTTGCCGACTACCGGGGCTGGTCATCGCATCTGCTGCGCGATGGGCTGCTAGTCATCCATGATGTCTTCGGCAATGTGGCAGAGGGAGGTCAGGCGCCGCATGCCGTCTGGCAACTCGCAAAACAATCAGGGCTGTTTGAAGAAGTGGGCTCCTTTCAGAGTCTACGCGCTTTAAAACGAGTGTAACTGCTATTTGATCGGCACTAAGCCTGGCGGTGACGTCGTTCGAGCTTGGGCTGCTCCCTGCTATCAACCTCGATAAATAGGCGGCTGGCTGTCGTGTACTGGCTCAAGGCATCCGCAGCCAATAATACGGCCCCGGAGGTCCAGGTCGGCTTCTCTAACGGCCATAAGACGTCTTCTTCAAACTGGTAGCCGGTCCAGAAAACACCCGCCTCGTCGCGCCATTGCCATAGGCCGTCAAAGAGCGTCTGAGCTCTGACGACATCGCCCACGCTGAGAAGCGCCATAGTTAATTCACAGGACTCGGCCACCGTGACCCAGGGTTGATGATTTTCACACCGACAACCCAAGCCGGGCTCCACAAATTCATGCCAGCGCGCATTGATGCGTTCCAGCCCCTGCTCACCCTGAAAAACACCCGCAAGGACGGGATAAAACCAGTCCATCGCATAGCGCGCCTTACTCTCCCAGTTTCGGTCAAACCGCTCGGGCCGGTGTCGTAGCGCCGTGCCGAGCCTGCGTCTTGCTTCACGCCACTGGGGCTTTAAGACACCGACTATTCTTGCGATATGCAGTGCACACTCTAGCGACTTATAGACCGAGCTACTTCCGGTCACGAGCGCATCGTCCATCGCTTCACCCCAGGTATCGCAAGCCCATGCTACTTCACCGTGCTCCGACTGCATCGACACGACAAAATCGATCGCGCGCTCAACGGTTGGAAACAGTCGCTCAAGAAATGCTCGATCCTCGCTGATCAAAAAGTGATGCCATACACCGGTAGCAATGTAGGCGACATAATTGGTCTCGCGCCGGGTGACATTGGCTGGCGTGCCATTAACGTAAGAGGCCCACCAACTGCCATCGTCTAACTGCTCTCTGGCAAGCCAGTCATAGGCACGCTCGGCGGCCATGAACTCTCCGGCAATACTGAGACCCATTGCGGCCTCTGTGTGATTCCAGGGGTCGGTGTGTCCACCGTCAAACCAGGGGATCTCGCCGCTCTCTCGCTGTGATGCCAGTAGGTAATCCACCGTCGGACGCAGCGCTTCAGCAGGGTAAGAAAAAGGGGCAGAGTTACTGTGGCTCATGTCTTAATCCTAATGCTTTTCTGACCGATCAAAATACAGCACGACGCTTTTACCCATCCAGGGATTGGTCGCCGCCTCAATCGCGCGGGTGAGCCATGGTCGCTTTATAAGATCCCAGACTAGGAGCCGGTGATACCACTCAAGAATAAAGGGCTCGGTTTTCGCATGCCAAAAGAGACATTTCAGCCACCAATAGGGGACATGAAGCGCGTGTGCGCCATGGCGACGCGTCTCAGCTAGTGTGTACCGCTCGACCTCACGACTGAGGTGCGATGCATTGAAAATTCGAATATGGCCACCTGGCGTTCGACGATAGGCGTCACAAAGCGACCAACACACCCGCTCCGGCCAGCTTCGCGGCACACTGATACACAGTCGTCCGTCCGGCTTTAACACACGATCAATCTCTTCCAGAAAACCAATGTAGTTGGGGATGTGCTCGAGCACCTCTGAGCAAATGAGCCGATCGACCGAGTGATCAGCAAGCGGAAGCGACAAGCCATTCGCCTGAGCAAAATAAACCGAGCCCTTTGGGTTATAACTCGCCATATCAGCAATGCGTGACTGCGCTGTCTTTAAGTCCTGATGCGATAGGTCGAGGCCAATCAGCGTAACATCTTCCTGAAGATAGGCAGTCAATGAATGACGTCCCTCACCACATCCCAAATCGACGCAGACATCGCCCGGCCGCAGGTCGAAGTATTCGAAGTCTACCGTCAGCATGCGGCAATACACTCCCGATAGTAGGCTTCCATTCGCTCAGCACAGCGATTCCAACAAAAGTGTTGCTCCGCTCGCGATAAGCCGCGCGAGGCATAGTCGTCTCGAAGCTGATCATCCTCAAACAGTTGGCGAATGGCCGCCGCGAGCGCTTGGCTGTCCCCCGCGGGAACGACCAGACCGGCATCCTCAACCACTTCAGCGAGAGCACCTCCATCCGTGGATACTAGCGGCACTCCGCATGCCATTGCCTCAACGGCTGGCAAACCAAATCCCTCGTAAATAGAGGGCACCACGGCAACCGAGGCAATCGCGTATTTTTGGACCATTTCCTCGTGACTGATGCCTTTGAAACTCTCCACAACATTCCCGAGCCCCAGTGATGCGATTAGCTTTTCCGTATCGCCCCCCGGCTTAGGACGACCCACCAGCGTTAGACGAATATCAGGATAACTCAATCGCAAGGATGCGATGGCACGCAGTAATACCGCTAAGCCTTTAAGTGGCGCGTCGGCAGACGCTGTGGTCATCAAACGATGCGGCTCACGTTCCGTTTCAGGGAGCGGCCTAAATAGTTCAGTATCGACGCCAAGATGCATCACTGAAATCGCCGACCGATCAACATTAAAGTCGTCGCTGATATCTGTAGCCGAGGCGCCGGAAACCGTAACGACCGATTGCAACTGAGGTGCCACACGTTTTTGCATGCGCAAAAAACTGTGCCAGCGATGAATCAAAAGCCGCATATACCAACGTGGCTCAGCGGCAAGGGCTGCTCGATAATCTTTAGTGATGGGATGGTGAATCGTTGTCACCAGGGGCACCCCACGATGCTGCAAGCTAAGAATTCCGTCAGCAATCGTCTGGTTGTCGTGAATGATATCGAACTCAGATTCCCGTCCTACGAACCAGCGCTTCACACGCTCACCAAAGGTGTAAGGCTCGGCGAAACCGCCGGTCAACTTACTAAACCATTCAATGCGCTCTAGCCGAGATAGTAGTTGTATCGGGCGTATGGATCTCAAGCCGTGCTCATACAAATCGAGGCTGGGTAAACGAATCAGTGTGACTTCCGGATCGAGCTGAGGGTAGGGTGGGCCCGAGATCACGGTCACCTTGTGACCCCTTCGAGCCAACGAGCGGGAGAGATATTTTAGGTAGATGCCCTGTCCGCCCGAATGTGGGGCAGACCGATAGCCCAAAAGTGCAATGTTGAGCGGCGCGTCAGGCGCCGCAGACGTCTGCGGCATCAATGTGGGGGAAGCTTGCGAATTCACTGTGGGCACCCAGAAGTTGGCAGGGAGTATGCCAATAGGATGTGACGCGGACAACCACGAATTGGCGTCAGCACAACCATTGAGTGAGCGAACCCACTTACAAACGGGTGGCTATCCAATCCAGACAGGTGCGAATAATGTCCTCTTTCTCGGGCTCGTTGAACAACTCGTGATACATGCCTGGATAGACCAAGATGTGCTTATCAGTCGCACTCAAGTCAGCCATAAACTGGCGCGACGCCGGTACGGATGTCAGTACATCTTCCTCACCGTGCAACAATAACGTTGGCAGAGAAATCTCGCTTGCTCGTCCGAGAACGGCACTCGCCTCGTCGAATAGAGACACCACGGTTCGGGCAGGGATGTTTTTATGATGAACCAGTGGATCAGCGACATAATCATCGACCACTGTCTGATCACGAGAGACGGCGCTTGCATCAATCTCCAGAGCTTTGGCGGCAGGGAATAGGGCGTTCAACGTCCTCAGTAACCAGGTCTGCCACGCCGGTGGTGGCGTTGGCACGCCGAGCAGTGGTCCTGTAAGGATGAGGGTCTGATAATCGGTCGATGCATCGAGTACGGTTCGTGCGGCTATAAGCCCGCCCATACTGTGGCCAATCAACACCACCGGGAGGTCAGGGTGCTCAGACGCAATATAGGACCTAAGCTCAGCCACCCCAGTGGTAAGTTCATTGAATGACTCAACAAACGCGCGCTTCCCAGGGGACTCTCCATGCCCAATATGATCCAGTGCATAAACGTGAAGGTGGTTTGCCGTAAACGCTTGCGCTACGTGGTTGTAACGTCCCGAGTGCTCGCCCAGCCCGTGGCTGATAAGAACAACGCCTTTTGCGATGTCTTTACAAGACCAAGACCGAAAGAACCGCTCGCTCGCCAGTTTTCCCGTAGACGCACCCATCACAACCACCTTTTGTTTTGGCGTTAACTCACCGGTGTAAGCCACGCTCCATATTGTGACTCGCGACCGCGAACCGTATCGAAATAAATCGATTGCAGTTGCTCTGTCAGAGGGCCACGGCTACCGGAACCAATTGCTCGGCCATCGAGCTCGCGGATGGGCACTACCTCGGCCGCAGTACCCGTAAAGAACGCCTCATCAGCCACGTACACCTCATCACGGGTGATTCTTCGTTCCTTAATCTGATAGCCAAGATCAGCCGCAATTCTGAAGATGCTGTCGCGCGTAATTCCCTCTAAACAGGATGTGAGTTCAGGCGTATAAATCGTCCCGTCTCGCACTATAAAGACATTCTCGCCACTACCTTCTGCCACGTAGCCCTCATTATCCAGAAGAAGCGCTTCTTCACAGCCTGCGTCAAGCGCTTCGCGCAGGGCCAAAATAGAGTTTATGTAGTTACCGTTTGCCTTTGCTTTACACATGGTAATGTTCACGTGATGTCGGGTGTAGCTCGAGGTACGTACCCGAATACCGCGGTCCCGCGCCTCCGGGTCCATGTATGAAGGCCATGACCAGGCGGCCACCATAACGTGGGTTTTTAGGTTATCCGCACGAAGTCCCATGCCCTCTGAACCGAGGAAACACATGGGCCTGATATACGCCTCGTCTAGACCATTGACACGAACCACCTCGCGCTGCGCTTCGTTCAAGGTATCCTTGTCGTAAGGCATGTCCATCTGCAAAATTTTTGCGGATCGAAAGAGTCGGTCAGTGTGTTGGTTCAACCGAAAGATACAGGTGCTATCACCCTCGGTAGCGTAGGCTCTGACGCCCTCAAAGACACCGAGACCGTAGTGGAAGGTGTGCGTTAACACATGCACTTTGGCCTCTTCCCAAGGGATGAGCTCGCCGTCTAGCCAGATAGATCCGGTCAGCTTGGACAGGTCCATAATTATTCCTTATTCACCTCTCGCGGATGGCTCGCGAGTCATTACAAATTCGGCAGCAAACGCGTGCACACTGCACTGGCCTGCTTCATTAAGTCATCGGTTTCAACCGAGTCACCGTCAGATGCGTTCGATACCGCGGCTCGATGCACTGACGACCGCAAGCCTAGATACGCTTCCTTAAGGCTATTTGCGACACTTGAACTTAAAATTCTGCAGGCTTCGAGGGCTTCGAGTATCCGGACCACGTCTGACCAACGCCCAACGTCGGGATAGTGCGCCGCATGTTTAAGTACCAGGTATTGGACCACAAATTCGATATCGACAATACCGCCGCGCCCGTATTTCAGCGCTACTCGATGCGACGCATCGCCAGCAGCTAGCGATTGTTCCCGCATTTTTTGCCGCATTGCTGTGACGTCATCGGCGACCGGCACATTGTCACGACGTGTCGACAATACCTCCGCCCGCAGGGCCTCCACCTGTGTGACTAGTTCCGGCGCGCCCGCAACAACGCCTGATGTTCCCAAGTCCATGCATCGTGCTTTAAATAACGCTCCAACGCCTGAGCAGAAGTAACCACAAGACCTGAATCACCGTGAGGTCGTAACCTTAAATCGACCTCATACAGGCGACCTCCCATCATGTTGGTCGATAAAATATGAATCTTTCGTTGTGCCAGGCGCGTGAAGAAGCGTTGAAGGAGCGCGCTTAGGCTAGGAACGACTTTAAACACCTAATATACTCCCACTCCGTTGTGGCGCGGTGGTTTTACCGCGTCACCACCCACGCAATGAATCTCAGGCAATTGCCTTGTCACGGAATTTTTTAATGGAAATGCTTGCAGCTAGCACGCGAATCAATCTGCTCTTGCAACGGGAATTCAGCATCCTTCTAGGCCTGCGGTGCTAAGGGCGGCGATCGTGACAGATTCGACAGACACCATTGATTGGTTCCGGCACACCGCGCCGTACATTAATTTGCATCGAGGAACCACTGTGGTCGTGGGGCTTCGCTGCGGCGCCGCCAGCGACGAGAATTTCATCAATGTGGTGCACGACCTCGCGCTCATGCATTCACTGGGTGTGCGGCTGGTGGTGGTTCACGAGCTAAACACCTTTAACTCACAGTCCTTGACGCCCATCGCCGTGAATCAGGCGGTGGCTGATACGTTGGCAGAACGCACCCATATTGAGCAGATGTTTTCGATGGGGCTGCCCAACTCCCCTCTACACAATGCGCGACTCAGAGTAATCTCTGGTAACTTCATCACTGCCCGGCCCTTAGGTGTCATCGCCGGGGTCGATCGATCAGGCCGTGGTTTGGTTCGCCATGTTGACGTTGCTGGCATGACACTCGCGCTAGATGGCTCCGCTATCTGTCTGGTCTCTACGCTGGGTCATTCCCCTGCTGGAGAAGTATTCACCCTAGACGCATTGGACGTGATGGCTGCGGTTAGCCGGAGCCTAGGCGCGGACAAGTTAATCATCATGTCGGACTTCGATGGCATCGAAAGCACGGACGGGAAACTGCAGCGGCAACTTACCGTTGATGCTGCTCGCCAAGTACTCGAAATCGTTGGCCGGGGGCAAAGAGAGGCGCTCATGCTCGCGTGTGATGCCTGTGACTCGGGCGTACCTCGATCCCACCTCATTAGCTACGCACTCGATGGCGGCCTGCTTAAAGAACTGTATACACACGATGGTATTGGCACCTTGATATCGCCAGACGAATACGAGCAAATCAAAGGTGCCGAGGCACACGACTTGGCAGGCATACTCGAGCTCATCCGACCGTTACAGCAAGCAGGCGTTCTTGCAGATAAGTCCAATGAGGAGATCGAACGCAGCCTCGATAAATTCACCGTCATCACAAAAGACAGCCGGGTTATCGCCTGCGCCGCCTTGTTGGACAACCGTGCGGACAACATCGCGGAAATCGCAAGTGTTGCCACCCATCCGGATTACAGGGACTCGGGACACGGTGAACGGCTCGTGGCAGCGCTCATTGACGGTGCGAAGCAAGCCAAGCTTGAGCGCGTTTATGTGCGTACAACACAAACCGGTCATTGGTTTCAGGAGCTTGGCTTCGCTATGTCATCACCCGAAGCGCTGCCCGATTCCGAGAAACAGAAGGCAAAAATAGATCGAAATTCAAAAATTCTTGTTCGCGCGTTGTAGTCTATGGTGCGTGATCTACTGGAGATAGCTGATGCCTGAGTATCGCTCGAGAACATCCACCGCCGGCCGCAATATGGCAGGAGCACGTGCCTTATGGCGTGCAACCGGTATGAAAGACGGTGACTTTGAGAAACCCATCATTGCCGTCGTTAACTCGTTCACGCAGTTCGTGCCGGGGCACGTCCATCTTAAAGATCTGGGACAGCTGGTCGCGCGCGAAATTGAAAACGCGGGCGGTGTCGCCAAAGAATTCAACACCATTGCGGTCGATGATGGCATCGCCATGGGTCACGATGGCATGCTCTATAGCTTGCCCTCCAGGGACATCATTGCAGACTCTGTTGAGTACATGGTGAACGCGCACTGTGCCGACGCCATGGTTTGTATCTCTAACTGCGACAAAATCACACCCGGAATGCTCAATGCGGCCATGCGCCTCAACATCCCAGTGGTTTTCGTCTCGGGTGGCCCAATGGAAGCAGGAAAAACGGCCCTGTCCGAGCACAAGCTGGACTTGGTTGACGCCATGGTCATTGCCGCAGACAGTAGTGCCGACGACGCCAAAATCGAGGCTTACGAGCGATCCGCCTGCCCGACCTGTGGTTCATGCTCTGGCATGTTCACTGCCAACTCGATGAATTGCCTCACAGAAGCGCTTGGACTGAGCCTGCCAGGTAATGGCTCCCTGTTAGCAACGCACGCCGATCGTAAAGCGCTGTTCCTTGAAGCAGGACGACTCGTGGTTGAACTCACCCGGCGCTACTACGTTGAGGACGATGACCGTGTTCTTCCTAGGAATATTGCCAATCGCGCCGCGTTTGAGAATGCCATGAGTCTCGACATTGCCATGGGCGGCTCAACCAACACCATTCTGCACTTGCTTGCCGCGGCACAAGAAGCCGAGCTTGATTTCACAATGGCTGACATCGACGCGCTTTCCCGCAATGTACCTCAGTTGTGTAAAGTTGCTCCCAGCACTCCGCTGTATCACATGGAAGATGTTCACCGAGCGGGTGGTGTACTGGCCATTTTGGGTGAGCTCGCGAGATCGGGCCAACTGCATACTGACTGCCACACCGTGCACAGCCCTAGCATTGGCGACGCAATAGCTCATTGGGATATTGCTACCACTGACAATGCGTTGGCGCTCGAGCGTTTCAAAGCAGGCCCCGCGGGCATCCCGACACAGGAAGCATTCAGTCAGGCAACACGTTGGCCGGCACTCGACCTAGACCGAGAGGGCGGCTGCATTCGCTCAGCTGATAACGCCTACTCTGAAGAAGGCGGCCTAGCGGTGCTTTTTGGCAACATTGCCGAGGATGGTTGTGTTGTGAAAACCGCCGGTGTGGAAGATGAGCTCTTGGTATTCGAAGGAAGAGCCCACGTATGTGAGAGCCAGGAAGACGCCGTCGCCGATATCCTCGAGGATCGTGTACACGCAGGTGATGTGGTCATTGTGCGCTATGAGGGACCTCGGGGCGGTCCGGGTATGCAGGAAATGCTTTACCCAACGAGTTACATCAAATCCAAAGGCCTAGGTAAAGCCTGTGCACTGATCACCGATGGTCGCTTCTCTGGCGGTACATCCGGCTTGTCGATTGGTCACGTTTCTCCGGAAGCGGCAGCAGGTGGCGCAATTGCGCTTGTAGAGGATGGCGACAGAATCCTCATCGACATTCCAAAACGTACCATTAACGTGTTGGTTGATGAGGCCCTGCTTAACGAGCGACGAGCCACTCAAGCTGCCCTTGGCTTTAAGCCTGTAAAGAACCGACCAAGGAACGTGAGTCCCGCGCTTAAGTTCTACGCCAAAACAGTAACAAGCGCAGATCGCGGTGCCGTACGGGATCTATTGCTACTGGACGACTAGCGCTTCGGCCACATTGACTGCGGTTAACGCGTCGATATCTGCAATGAGGTCATCGAGAAAACGACGCATGCGCCTGTCCTGACGCTCCGTTCGGCCGTTGATTACCTCAACCAAGAGCCCAAGAATGACCTCGCCGTTGTGCTCTATACCAACGACATAAGCCGGCGTTCTTGCCTCGGAGCGTGTATCACCCAGTGCACGAATCTCGGTCTGCCACCCGGGTAAGCGGCTCTCAAGTGTGGTTCGGAGTTTCGCCCCCCACACTGAACGATCCTCATGCCATAGGCGGTCAATGCGCATCAGTTCTGTGGTACGCGACTGGATGAGTGCCTTTTGTTCATCATTTAATCTGCCGATCAAACGCTTCGCCAATCGCTGCAACGAGTCAGCCGCATCATCAGCGTATGTGATGTCGTCTCGAACCAAGCGATCCTGCGCATATTCCGCTTGCCGACGATCAAGCTCATCCAGAAAGTCCTGTATCTGGCCATCTGTCAGGCCCTCTGCACTCTCAAGCAACAAATCAACTAGCTTTACCTGAAGCCGATTGGCCGCTTCGTCAATAGCATCTGAGATCAGAACCGCTTCTTCGATGGTCACTCCGCCCTCGAGCGCGTCCAACGAGGAGACGATAAACTCTCTGTAAAGCGGTAATTCGTCACGCCTGTGCCAATCAAGCAGCCCATCAAGATCTGCATCAAACTGCCTTTGCTGCTCGCTTGTCAGATCAACATAATCATCGATTGCCCAGCGTACGAATGTGTCAGCGCGGTTATATAAAAATCGATTCGCCGAGCAGCCAGCTAGGACAAAGGCAAAGACGAGCAGGGCCGACAGGAAACGGGAAAATGAAGCTCGACGCTCCCGCATTCAGAAAGCCACCCTCGTGAATGAGCTCCGCCTTCGTTTGAACATATAACTCAGCGACTCCTTATAAAACTGCACGCTGCATCTCAGTCAGAAATTATCCACTTTATGCAGCGTTCAAGTAGCCGCTCGAGTACCGGCCCAGACCGGATAATATAGCGCTCATTGTTGCATGGACAATGTCCGTGCTGCGGCCCACACCACATACACGAGTGCCATCAATGGCCAATTGGACATAGCAAATGGCTTCGGCGTCCGCGTCGGACCCCAAGGTGTGCTCGCTATATTCCACCACGATAATCTTGTGACCGGTATGGCTGGATACGGCATCCGTAAACGCACCAACAACGCCCGCGCCTTTCCCTGACAAGGTTGGAGAGCCCTCGAGCCCTTCAATCACGACGTTGAGGTGATCAACGGCATCGTCTCTTGCCAATTGGTAATTGCCAACTGACAGCTGCGGATGATCTAACAGATACGTCTCGAGGAACAGTTGACGGATATCGTCCGACTGAACTTCTGTCTCCGAGCGTTCGGCGAGTGCTTGAACCGAAGCGCTAAAGTCGACCTGCAACCATCGAGGAAGATCGAGCCCGTAGTCGCGGTTAAGCACATAAGCAACACCACCTTTCCCTGACTGGCTATTGATACGAATCACTTCCTGATAACTGCGTCCAATATCCGCAGGATCAATAGGCAGGTAAGCAACTTCCCACAGGCTCTCACCCTTTCGCCGCGCCAAACACTTGTTAATAGCGTCCTGGTGGCTGCCTGAAAACGCCGTGAATACCAGTTCACCCGCGTAGGGGTGCCGAGGATGTAATGGCAATTGCGTGCACTCTTTACACACGGCAATCATTTCATCCATTTGCGAAAAATCGAGTTGAGGATCGATGCCTTGGCTGTACAGATTCATCGCCATGGTCACGATGTCCATATTGCCGGTCCGCTCACCGTTCCCTAGCAAAGTGCCTTCAATCCGATCGGCGCCGGCCAAAAGACCCAGCTCACTCGCCGCGACAGCACCACCACGATCGTTGTGTGTATGAAGTGAAATCAATAGCGACTCTCGATGATTCACACTGTCACAGAACCACTCAATCTGATCGGCATAAACGTTGGGCGTGCTCACTTCAACGGTCGCCGGCAAGTTAATGATCATCTTGTTATCAGGTGTTGGCGAGATGACATCAATAACGGCGTTACAAACTTCTACGGCAAAATCCATTTCTGTGCCGGTAAAGCTCTCCGGGCTGTACTCAAACACCCACTCGGTTTCAGGGTACTTGGCCGCTGCAGATTTCACGAGCTCTGCGCCTTTTACCGCAATTTCAGTGATGCCTTCCCGGTCTAAACCAAATACGAAATCACGCTGAACGGTAGAAGTGCTGTTATAGAAATGAAGTACCGCGCGCTTGCACCCCTTTAGCGCTTCAAAGGTCTTTACGATAAGCTCCTCGCGCGCCTGAGTAAGTACCTGAACAGTTACATCATCAGGGATACGGTTCTCGTCAATAAGCTTTCTCAGAAAATCAAAATCGTGTGACGAAGCGGAGGGAAAGCCGACTTCAATCTGTTTAAAGCCAAGATCGAGCAACAACTCCCACATCCGTAATTTCTTGTCGGACGTCATAGGCTCTATTAAGGCCTGATTTCCGTCACGCAAGTCGACACTGCACCACTCAGGCGCCTTGGTTAACACAGCATCAGGCCACCGGCGGTCAGCCTTCTTTAGTGGTTGATACTTGGGGTACTTCCGATAATCAAACACCCCAAACTCTGAATGATTCATACCTAACTCAATTAAGTGAACTTTAATCTTGGAATTGTACGCTGTAGCGCTTAGGGAATTTGATCAAAATCACTGATATCAGCACCAAATAATGGTGAATAACTACGGATTTGTTTTTTTTTAAGCGAAATACGCTAATATTAGCAATATGCTTGATGTTAATGATCTAGATCGAACCGACCTGCGGTTGCTGGCTGAGCTGCAGAAAGACGCCAGCCTGAGCAACCTCGAGCTAGCCGATAAAGTGGGATTGTCACCCACGCCCTGTGCGCGTCGGGTTAAGCGGCTCGTCACCGAGGGCTTCATCGAGCGCCAGGTTGCCATCCTGAACCCGGAAAAGTTGGGCTACGACCTTACGGCGCACGTCAGCATCTCTATGGATCGCCATACGCCCGATCGCTTCGAGAACTTTGAGGCAGAAATAGCGACTTACGACGAGGTCATTGATTGCTCCGTGGTTACCGGGCAGAGCGCAGACTATCTGTTACGTGTCGTCGTGAAGGACATGAAGCACTTTGAAGCAGTACTTTTGGGCAAGCTGACCCGCATCCCAGGTGTCACGGGCGTGCACTCGAGCTTTGTCTTGAGAAAGGTGATAAACCGAACGGCAATACCGCTCGGTTAGCACAAGCTATTCGCTGGGAGTGACTCAATCAGCCGCGTTGGGCGCGCGCTCTAATCGCGCGAGCTCTTTATCGGCGAGAAAAGCCGCTATTTTCAACATGTTCGCCTGGCTACCCGCCTGCCGTGTATCGATGCGGTACTTTCCATTGACCATGAGTGAAGGCGTACCCTGCACTCGAGCGCCCTCAGTACGAGCCGCTGCCTGACGCACCATGCTGTCGATACCGAACGAACCAAAGGCGCGGTCAAAATCTTTAGCATCAACACCATTTTCAACAAACACGGCACGTACGGCTTCAGGACTAGATAAACGCTTACGCTGACGGTGAATGGTATTGAATACAGCGCCGTGAACAGGCTCGAACACATCGAGCACCTCAACCGCGTAGTAGGTTTTTGCGAGCAGCTTCATACCCGGGTTGTTGTTCCAGATGACAGGCGTTCTCTGAACGACAACACCTTCAGATAGTCGCGACTCAAACGACTCGAGTAAGGGCTCGAAGTTGTAACAGTGGCCGCAACCGTAGGAAAAGAATTCGGTCACCACAACACGGTCGCTAATGCCAGTGTGGATGGCAGGTTCAATCAGGTCGTAATGAACGCCTTCCTGATATTGCTCTTGCGCAGCCGCACCGGTCGAAAGTGCAGCCACCGCTCCGAACGTTAATACGCGAAGCCAACCCAACATGACGATTCCCCCGGCCTGTTACTAGTCTACTAACGTCTCTTACTGTAGACCCGCAACATAACTTGCGACCGCCTTGATCTCAAGGTCACTCAAGCCGAAGGCAATGGTACGCATAATCTTGCTGTCGCCACCATTGGTTCGACCGCTCTCGTCTTCGTAGCCAAGACGAAACATTTCAAGCTGCTGTGCAACATAGTCTGCGTGCTGACCCGCAAGTGCCGGGTAACCTCCTGGGCCATTGCCTTTGCCAGAAGGACTATGACAGCCCGAGCAAGCCGCTACCTTTCTTTCAGCAATACCTGCGAGATACACCTTACGACCTAACTTCACCAAATCAGGATCGGTTGTACCCGCGGTGCGCTCTTGTGCGTCATAGAAGGCAGCGATGTCTGCCAGCTGCTGGTCTGTCATGTTATCGACCTGACCTGCCATCAAGGCGACGGGCCTTCGACCATCACGGATGTCTTTCATCTGCTTCAACAGATAGCGTTCACCCAGACCTGCGAGCTTGGGGAATGTTGGGGCAAGACTATTTCCGTCAGCACCATGACACGCCGCACACGAGCCAACCAATGCTTCTCCTGCAGCCGCGTCACCTTTCATAACGCCACCGGCCAATGCAACATTGGCTGCCATTAGCAGCGCCAAGGTCGCAATTGCGCGATTAAAGATCATCCTAAACTCCTTGTTACCCGATTATTGGGGTGTCGACATATATGTGATGAGTGCCTTGTAGTCATCATCACTGCATGTTGTGCACATACCACCAGCAGGCATAACACCCAGACCGTTCTTTACCGATGACACAAGTGCTTCCATTCCCTTCGCAAGCCTTGGCTCCCACTGGGCTGCATCACCCGTCTTTGGTGCGCCCGCTACAGCGTAGGCGTGACACGCACCACACGATGCTGCGTACTGGGGTGGCTGCTCAGCTGCTTGGACTGCCATTGTCGCGACTGACGATGTACCGATGATGAGTGCGAATTTTAAGATGTTTGCTTTCATGATTTAACCCTCTATCACGGCGTGAGCACCGCTAAGTGCTGTGACTTTATTGCTGTACCCACGTAATCTGGAGCGGCATTATAGTCACTGTGTCGAAAACACCAAACTGTACGTGGATCACTGTCATTAATACGCCCAATAAGTTTCAAAAGCTTCATTTTAAAAGCACTGAATTTTTACAATCTGCAAGCGCACTGAATAACGCCCCTGCAGACTTTGGCTGCGAAGTGGCTTTTGCCGGGCGAAGTAATGCCGGCAAGTCGAGCGCAATCAATGCCCTCACTGGCAACAGCAAGTTGGCAAGAACCTCTCGTACGCCGGGCAGAACACAACTCATCAACTTTTTTACTGTCGCAGACCAGATTCGGCTTGTTGATCTCCCGGGTTATGGCTTTGCCAAGGTGCCGCTGAAAGTCAAAGAAGAGTGGAATAAACAGCTCGAGCGCTATCTACAATATCGGCGCAGTCTGAAAGGGCTGATTCTGTTGATGGACATCCGACATCCACTCAAGGATTACGATCGACAGATGATCGAATGGGCTGCGGTGAGCGAAATGCCGGTGCACATTTTACTGACCAAGTGCGACAAGCTCAAAAGAGGGCCTGCAAAAACTGCGCTTCTCAGTGTTAAAAAGGAACTCAAAGCACACGAACGGTGGATCTCCATACAGCTGTTCTCTTCACACAACCATGAGGGCATGGACGAACTACAACGAACACTCAACTGGTGGCTGACACTCCCCGAGGACGACGTTACCGCGATCGAGGATGATCTCGCCGACTGACGGCTACGGCCTAGTGCGCCTCATCCCAGTTCGCGCCCACCCCCACCTCGGTGAGCAGAGGAACCTGAAGCTCAATAACATTGGCCATACGCTCGGCAACGTTGTTACAGAGTGTTTCAAATGCCTCGTCAGCAACTTCAAATACCAGTTCGTCGTGAACCTGCATGATCATCTTCGCGTCGAGTGCTGTCTCGGTCAGCCAGGCATCCACGTCGATCATGGCTAATTTAATGATGTCTGCTGCCGTGCCCTGCATCGGCGCGTTGATCGCTGTTCGCTCAGCAGCCAGTTGTCGCTGCTTATTTCTCGCATTGATTTCCGGTAGATAAAGCCGTCTACCCAGCAGCGTTTCAACGTAGCCCTGCTCGTGAGCAATGGCACGCGTCGCATCCATATAATCAGCGACCCCCGGATAGCGAGCAAAATATCGATCGATGTACTCTTGGGCTTCACCCCGAGCAACGCCAATCTGTCTCGCCAGGCCAAATGCTGACATGCCATATATCAAACCAAAGTTGATCGCTTTAGCTTTACGGCGTTGGTCTGTGGTGACCTCATCTAAGGAAACATCAAAAACCTCTGCCGCCGTTGCACTGTGAACATCCAGCTCGTTCGCAAACGCATGTAGCAGACCTGCGTCACTCGAGAGGTGAGCCATAATCCGAAGCTCAATTTGCGAATAGTCAGCGGCGACGATCTTCCGTCCCTCAGGTGCAATAAAGGCTTGCCGAATACGGCGGCCTTCCTTCGTCCGGATGGGGATGTTCTGCAGGTTGGGATCACTTGAGGATAAACGGCCTGTCGCCGTCACCGCCTGATGGTAGGAGGTATGGACGCGCCCGGTTCGCGTATCGACCATCTCCGGTAGCTTATCGGTATAGGTCGACTTCAATTTAGCGAGACCTCTATGCTCAATGAGCACTGCCGGTAACTCGTAGTCATTCGCCAGTTCGACCAAGACCTCTTCCGCCGTAGAGGGCGCACCCTTGGGCGTCTTTTTGATGACCGGAAGCTCAAGCTTCTCGAATAAAATCTCACCCAGCTGCTTGGGCGATGCCAAATTAAATGGCTGTCCCGCCAGCTCACATGCTTGTGACTCAAGCTCAGCTAAACGGATAGCTATTTCATGGCTTTGCGCCCGAAGCTTATCAATGCTGACGTAGGCGCCATTGCGTTCAATTTTTGATAGAACGGGCACGAGCGGTAGTTCCAGCCGCTGATATACCTCATTGAGCGATGCCTCAGCCTCGAGCTTGGGCATGAGTGCCTCGTGCAAACGCAATGTGACATCGGCGTCTTCAGCGGCGTAGGCTGCCGCTTGCTCAATGTCAACATGGTCAAAAGACACCTGCTTGGCGCCCTTGCCCGCCACCTTTTCAAAGGAAATGACACGCTGACCCAAATACTTTAAAGCCAAGCTGCCCATGTCGTGTCGACTGCCCACCGCATCAATGATGTAAGACTGGAGCATCGTATCGTGCGCTATTCCCCGCAACGTAATGCCATGATTCGCCAATACGTTCGCATCGTACTTAAGGTGCTGACCTACTTTTTTAACGGCGTCAGATTCCAGTAATGGTTTCATCTGGTCGAGAATCCGATCGCGGTCGAGCTGACCTTCAAGCCCAGGATTTAGATGGGCGAGAGGCACATAAGCCGCCTCGCCAGGTTCAATCGCAAATGACAGACCCACAATTTCCGCCTGCATGTAATTCAAACTGGTCGTCTCTGTATCAAAGGCAAACAGTGGTGCCGCCTCCAGGCGAGATAGCCAGCTATCAAACACTGCTTGGTCGGTGATCGTAACGACTGAAAGATCGGAAACTTGGCTCGGTACCGGCTCTGCGGGGCTATCCGCAAAAAGACCCAGGCTCAGTAGCTCATCCAGCCAGGACTTAAATTCCAAATCACGATAGAGCTCAATCAAGCGATCGGTGTCGGGTGATGATGAACGAAGATCAGACTCTGACAAGGCGAGCTCACAGTCTGTCTTAATAGTGGCAAGCACATAGGACAGCTCGGCCATTTCCTTGCTGGCAGATAACTTCTCACCTAGAGACTTAGCGCCGCGAATAGGGAGCTCTGCTACACGATCTAGTTGAGAATAAATGTCTGAGATACCGCCCAGGTTCTGGAGTAGGGCAAGGGCCGTTTTTTCGCCCACGCCAGCAACGCCGGGAATGTTATCTACCGAGTCACCCATCAAGGCCAGCAGATCGATGATGAGCTCGGGTGGCACGCCAAACTTCTCGACGACGCCATCGCGGTCCAGAACAACCTGAGTCATGGTGTTGACCAAGGTCACGTAGTCATTCACGAGCTGTGCCATGTCCTTGTCACCCGTGGAAATCAGCACTGGCCGCTTTTCCGCCGTGGCCGTCTCCGACAATGTGCCGATTACATCGTCAGCTTCAACGCCCGAGATCGATATTAGTGGCAGGCCCATCGCTCGAATGACATTGTGAATAGGTTCAATCTGTTCCCGAAGCTCCTCGGGCATGGGCGGCCTATTGGCTTTGTACTCCGAATAGATTTCGTTTCGGAAAGTCGGGCCTTTAGCATCGAAAATAACAACCAACTGGTCATTCGGATTATCCGCCTGCAGGCGCTTCAACATGCCAATCACGCCTTTAGCTG
Source organism: Pseudomonadota bacterium (assembly GCA_002862405.1). GTDB lineage: Bacteria > Pseudomonadota > Gammaproteobacteria > Pseudomonadales > Halieaceae > Luminiphilus. The sequence goes on along the minus strand of PKCZ01000030.1, from coordinate 4,578 downwards.
CACCCGTGTTCAACCCCTTACTATTGGCCAGTGGTGGCAGCGCATGAAAAGCGCGAAACAGGTAAGACGAGCCATCAACCAAGATAAGGCGCGAGGCATCAGTCATGTTGTTGACTCCAGTAGAACTGGGCAGAGCGAAGCGTCACTTTCATTTTGGCCAGGTCGAGCGGGGCGCGAAAGAAGCCGTGAAAGTCGCCCTTGGGATTGATCAAAACAACGTTCGCACTGTGGTCCATTTGATAACTGCCATCTTCCATAGTGACCTTACGAAAGGGCGCGTTGAACCGACGTGCAAAACTGAGAATATCCGGGAAATCACCGGTGACACCCAAGAACTCTGGGTGAAAGTAGGGCACGTACGTCGACAGCTGCTCTACGGTGTCGCGAGCCGGATCGACCGAGACCATGACGACATCGGTCGACGCCGCTTCAGTGCCCTCCAAGCTGCCTTTCAGCTCGGCTAAGAAAGACAGTGTTGTCGGACAAACATCAGGGCAGTACGTGAAACCAAAAAACAGCAACGTCCAATCACCCTCGAGGCTCTGATCAGTGAATTCGGTTCCTTTGTGGTTAGTAAGTACAAACTTGCCCGAGTCTCGCGGCGTGTCAAAAACAAACAGTCCGTTGGCCCTCATCTCCGAAACCGTCATGATGCGCGGCTGCTGAATACGATGTACAAAACCCGCCACAGTGATGGCGATACCCAGAAGGATCGCAATAACCGTCAGAGCAACACGATGCTGTTGAGTAAGGGTCATACCGGCGTTCCTAATATCCAGTGATCAGCAAGCATGGCAATAAACAGGACCATTAGATAAGTAATCGAAAATTTGAATGTCGCCATGGGTGCGTCGGGATTTTTCTCACGCAAAATCTCGATCGACCAGTACAAAAACCGTAGGCCCAAGAGCGTAGCGGCAACAGCATAAATCCAACCGCTCAATAAGGTGATGTAAGGCAGCAAGGTAATTAAAAACATCAGTATGGTGTAAAGAAGAATATGCAGGGCCGTAAAGCGGTTACCGTGAGTAACCGGCAGCATGGGAATACCGACGGCTGCATATTCCTCTTTACGGTGAATGGCCAGGGCCCAGAAGTGGGGCGGCGTCCACGCAAAAATGATGAGGGCCAAGAGCAGCCCGTGCGCATGAATTTCACCGGTCACTGCGGTCCAGCCAAGCAGGGGCGGTGCCGCGCCAGCAAGGCCGCCAATAACGATATTTTGTGGCGTCGCACGTTTCAAAAACATGGTGTAAATGAAGGCGTAGCCGACCAAGCTCGCCACCGTCAAAACAGCGGTCAGTAAATTCACCGTGACAGCAAGCAGCGCGGTACCAAGAATCGCCAGCAGTGTTGCAAAGAGAATCGCTTCCGACTGACTGACCCTCCCTTGTGCCACAGGGCGATTCGTAGTGCGGGACATCTTTTGATCAATACGCTCGTCGACCACATGGTTGATTGCCGCCGCGGCACCTGCACAAAAGGCAATGCCAATATTGCCCAAAACCAGCGGCTGCCACGGCACAAAGCCGGGGACCGCCATACACATGCCAATGACAGCGGTTATGAGCATCAAAGCAACGACGCGAGGCTTTGTCAGCTCTAGAAAATCAGGCCAGCGCGCTAACATCGATTCACTCATGCTCAACCCCCAGAGTTCTTAAGCAAGAACTTGAGGTCGCCAATGACGTCCTTGTAATTGACCTCGCTGGAGTAACGCATCATGACCCAGCCTGAGGGATCAACGAGGTACCACGCACTGTCAGCAGCATGCCGCTCTGGAACCACCGGCTCGGAACCCGCTTGCCAGACGCTGACGTCCGGATGCTCGCTTTCGATAGCGTCTAGAAGCGGCGTCTCGCCAGCAGCAGCGATGGTCGAAGCATTATCTATTGCCTCAGTAACAGCACCCCCTTCAATACGCTCTTGTGCACTCTCGGCACCGGTGCTCGTCTGGATGCGAATAGTATCCGCGGGAAGATCAACCATCATGACTCGCTGGATACGATGGAAATCTCTACCAATCGCGATTCGGATTTGCCGCGTCAGGTAGAGCAACTCGCTACATGTGGCATCACATATCTCGCCAGAATTGACGACCATGAAGGTCCACTTTCGCTCCAGCGCGTCGAGACTGGTCTCGCTTCCGTCACTGGCGGTGAAAGACCGGCTTCGAATATTCGCCGGATTGCTGAGAATCTCGCCGCTGTTGGCCGTTCCAAGCGCACCCACGATATCGATATCGCCGCGGTCGACAAAATACCAAAGCCAGGTCGCCGCCAAGATCATGGTGACGGGCAGGCCAGCAATGAGCAGCAAAATGGCGCGACCGCCCCGCTGATCTGTATGTTGAGTCACTCAGTTATCCCCCAGCGAAACGCAATGATTAAGGTCTACCGATGCGATGCCGCAGCCAACGCCGTAGATTGGTACTACGAAAAATAAAGGCCAAACCCAAAGCACCCGCCATAGTAAACCATTGGACGGCATAACCCTGATGTTTTGCCGGTGTTTGATTAACAATCGCCCAAGTCGCATCGAACGCGACCGACTCAAACTCATCAACACGGATCTCAAGCGGAAATATCGGTTGGTCGAGCCGCCTTTGAAGCTCATCTTGCCAAGCGGACAACGTCAGCTGTTGCACCACGCTCGGAAACCGCGCCGGCAGCCGGTTTTCACCCAACATAAAGGCCTCACCACTGGGCTGGTAGAGCCGCCCACTCACTGTCTGCACGCCACTAGGTAAGACAATAGTGGGCAATGTTTGTCTCGAGGGATCGCCACGAACCCAACCAAGATTCAGTGCCACCGCGAGCTGGTCTACCTCGGCGAAGGCGACAACCTCATAACCAAATATGCCACCACGCAGTCGGTTGTCCAGCAAGATAAAACGATTGGGTGTAAAACGGGCGTCCATGACCACCTGCCGATCTGCGCGCTCATCGCCCGGCAACCGCAGTGCTGACTGAGGGGTAATCGCGGGTAGCGCTCGTCTCGCCTCCAAGCGGTCGATCAGCGCAGCTTTTTCACCTGCTCGATCGAGCTGCCAAAAACCTAGACTGAGTAGGGTTGGCAGCAGTAAAGATGTGGCCAATGTCGTTCGCCAATCAAGTTCAACGCGCAACTTCATTTAGGTTTCGCTACACTCCGTGCTCTGTTCACCCACACGCTTCGCAGACTCGAAGCCCTAGTTATCTGTAGTGTAAGGATTTTGCATGCTCAAAGGTCTCATTGTCTTACTCATGATCGCGTTACTGATCACCCTTGGCGCGGGACTCTATTTCCTTATGATCGACCAGGGAGATGTAAAGAAGACCCGACTCGTAAACTCACTCCGTGTGCGTGTCGGTATCGCTGGGACACTTATGGCACTAATTGTCTACGGTGTAGCGACTGGGCAGCTAGGCCACCCCAGCCCCTGGGACGCGCGTCCAACCGCAGAAGCTACCGAATAAAAAAGGCGGGATTAACCCGCCTTTAAACACTCTTTCGTCATCTTCAGATGATGTAGACGAAGATAAAGAGAAAGACCCAAACCACATCGACGAAGTGCCAATACCAGCTTGAAGCCGAGAATCCAAAGTGGTCGGTCGGCGTCATATGCTTGTTGCGAACTGAACGAATCAGCTGGATCAGCAACATGGTCATACCCATGGCCACGTGGAAACCGTGGAAGCCGGTCAACATAAAGAAAGTCGAGCCGTAGATACCCGAGTTCAGCGTCAAACCAAACAGCTCATACGCCTCGTAATACTCAGCAGCCTGCAGGAACAAGAAGATGATGGCCAAGCCAACGGTTACAGCGAGCCACGCTTCGAATTTCTTAATGTTGCCTTGCGACAGTCCTCGGTGCGCGAACTCACAGGTCACGCTAGAAGTAAGAAGAATGATCGTGTTCCACAGCGGGAGCCATGCATACCATGCCTGCGCATCCGCAAATGACATCGATGTGTGCTGTGAAACAAAGGCGCCATTGTTGGCGATCGGCTGGCTCAGCGCGCCGCCAACGACTTCCTGCGGTGTCGTCACGGGCGGCCAGGCGTATTCAAACCCTTCCCATAAAAGGAAGTTCATTCGCCCTGCTTCGCCCTCACCAGCAAGCCAAGGACCTGCCAGCCATCGGACATAAAGCAAGGCGCCGAAGAATGCGGCGAAGAACATCACCTCAGAGAAAATGAACCAGAACATGCCGAGCACATAACTATTGCTCAACTGACTGCTGTTCATACCGGCCTTGTTTTCCTTGATGGTTGTTCTGAACCAGTAGGTTAGCGTTCCAATGAAAATTGCGAGACCCGTAAAGAGCACCCACTTAGCAGCACCGCCCGTATCGTGCGTGCCGCCAAAGGTCATCTCATTTAGAACTAATCCACCGCCAAAAACAGACAGCACTAAACCAATTGTGGCTCGAACCGCGAGGCTGGAGCTCTCGGGTACATAGTACTTTTCATACTCAGTTGAAGTTTCGGCACTCGGCATTTTTTTTCCTTATTCCCCGTACCCCCGGGGCCCCCCTTTGGTTTATCTCGAGGCGACTTTATCACTCATCAGTGACGTCACATCGAACAATGTGTA
>PKCZ01000029.1 GCA_002862405.1 Pseudomonadota bacterium | reverse complement strand
GGCTTACCATTTTGATGTGGGTCATCTGGGTCGCTCACGTCGCTGTATCGTTCTGTTCAATCGCCCCTCAGCGGTTAAGGAAATCATGCGCGACGCCCATGGCGTATTCCCAAAGAGCGATCTCATGGTGGGGGCATTGGATTCACTTGTTGGCGAGAGCATGTTCGTTACCGATGGGCCGAAGTGGCGTCGACAACGCGCAATGATTGATCCCGCTTTCAGTCTCATGCGACTGAATGTGGCTTACGGCGCTATGTGCGCCGCCACCGATGATCATGTTGCCGCTATTGATCAGCTAGCTACCGACGACACGCCGTTTTCCCTTGACCTGGCCATGAGCCATCTCACAGCCGATGTCATATGCAGGACGGTGTTCTCTACACCGCTAGCATCTGACGTCGCTAAAGAGGTATTTGACGATTTCACGCTCTTTGAGAAGTCTGTGGCGCAAGTTGATATTTTAGGGATGATCCTAAAACCCGCATGGTCTGAAACGAAGCAAACACCGGAGGTTCTGGGTGCTTGTGAACGTATTCGTAATCACATTGGTTCGCTCATCGATACCCATTTAGACGCAAAGGCCGATAGGTACAACGACATTGCGTCAGCAGTGATTGAAGCGAAAGATAAAGACACAGGTTTGCCTTTTACCCGCGACGAGCTGATTGATCAGCTGGGTGTCTTCTTTCTCGCTGGCCATGAGACCACTGCCAGTGCATTGACGTGGGTGTTTTATATTCTGGCTGAGCGTCCCGAGTGGCTTGCGCGGCTTCGGGAAGAAATCGATCCGGTATTAAGCGATGGGCAACTCTCATTCGAGGAGACCAAACAATTGCCGTTGACCCGCGCATTTTTCAAGGAAGCCTTGCGTCTGTACCCTCCGATTACTTTCGTACCAAGAGTGGCTTTGGAAGAAGCGGAAATCGAAGGCAAGAAATTGCCGCGTGGTGCCTTAGTCATGATTGCCCCTTGGACGCTGCAGCGGCACAGCAAATACTGGGATGAACCTCATGCGTTTATCCCCGAGCGGTTCTTGCCCGAGAATGAGAAAGCGCTGAATACAGGCGCGTATATCCCGTTTGGGCAAGGGCCGCACATTTGCGTAGGTGCTGGCTTTGCGCAGGTGGAGAGCTTGCTCATCATGTCTCAGCTGATCAGCCGCTTTGACTTTGAACTACTCCCCGATCAGACCGTTGTGCCCGCGGCGCGTTTGACGACGAGGCCTGCGGAACAGGTCATGATGCGAGTGCGGCATCGCTCGTAAGCTGTGACTCACGCAGGGCTTGGGCGAGCCTCTGGTCGAACGGATCTACTTGGCCCTCGCAGTCCATCAGTGCCGATGTATCAAGCAGCGTGCTAAGGTATCCATGGGCATCTTGTTTGATGACACAAGGAAGCGGGGTAGGTAGTTGCGCGAGCATCTCATCAGAGATTTCGTTGCGGTGAAGCCACTCCACGTCGGGTCGATCCTTACAATAGCTTCGCCATGCCCGTTTGCCGAACGGGTTTAAACCGTGTGTGATGTCGCAGAGAGCACAGCTTCCTGTGCCCGTCAGCTTTCCTACAGCGTAAGCCAGTTCTCCGATGACCGAGAGATCAGCATCGTAGATCGCCAGAATTCGTTCATGCATGAAGACTTTACGCGCGCCTTAATGTGTCAGATCGTAGGTCGGGGCCGTCATGACTCCACCCAGGCGCCTTAAATACGTAGTTGAGCTTATCTGACCAGCGCTCTGCGCGTCGTACGTCCCGCCACATCGATCTGTATTCTCCAAAGGCCACCTTAAGCACTTTGTGAGTTGCAATGTTTTTGGTGAGCCCGTATTTGACGGGCTCCTCGGGAACCTCCTCCGAGAATGTACCAAACAAGCGATCCCAAATGATGAGCGTGGCACCGTGGTTTCGGTCCAGATAGCGCACATTAGATCCGTGGTGGACCCGATGATGCGACGGGGTATTGAAGATAAATTCAATCCATCGCGGGAATTTGTAAAAGGCTTCGGTGTGCAGCCAGTACTGATAAATGAGACTTACGCTCAGCATGGTGACGATCATGGCTGGGTGGTAGCCAAGTAGTGCCAACGGTACCCAGAACGGGTATTTGAGGATGCGCTCACCAACGCCCTGGCGTAACGCTGTTCCGAGGTTGTAGAACTGGGAGCTGTGATGCGATACATGCCCCGCCCAGAGGAGCCGAATCTCGTGATTACCTCTGTGAAAGCTGTAATAGGTGAGGTCGTCGAGGAAGAACAGCAGGACCCACCAGTACCAACTGGCATCGATGACACCTTTCAAAGGGGAGATCGAGTAAGCGACGAACATGAGTGAAATCCCAAGAAACTTGGGGATGAGATCGACGAAAACGGTCAACAGCATGACTCGCATGCTGGTCCAGAAGTCGACGGACTCGTAGTGTTGGGTATGGCTTCGGTAGGCCCAAATGACCTCGATAAACAGTGCCCCAAAGAAGAAGGGCAGAGCCATCATGACCCAGTCATCCTGCATTACCGCTAACACATCATTCATGATCTGTGCTCCCAGAGTGCCCGTGTGTTTGTTTTATAAGGCGTTTGCAATTGCATAGAGTGTAGCCGAATTATTACAGTCACGGTTGTTAGCAAACAGTCGTTAATGACTGGCCGTCCCTACAATAACAACGTTAAGGAGGAGACCATCATGGCAGACCTACTCGCTATGTCCGCAGACATTATCGATGGGCGTGTTGCACCCAACGAATTGGGCCCCCTAAACCGCATTAACCACCAACTATCCGAACTCGCCAACGACCTGGCTGTGGTCGAGGCATTTTCGCACTGTATTGTCTTTAAGACCGATGATGGTCTGGTGACCTTTGACACCTCAAATGAGCACGGCGGGAAAAAGTGTGTCAGCGCAATTCAGTCGTGGACACATGACCCTTTCAATACCGTTGTCTTTACGCATGGACACATTGACCACGTGGGTGGCTGTGGTGCGTTTTGCGAGGCTTACGAAGGTCGTAAGCCGACGATTGTGGGTCACGAGAACGTCGCCGCGCGTTTTGATCGTTATCGAATGACGAACGGATATAACCATGTTATCAACGAGCGCCAGTTTGGACAGTTCAAACGGCGGGGATACGATCTCGCGGGAGCATCGCACTTTCTTCCCTTGGCAACACCCAATCCGGATGTGACCTACAGCAAAAACCTAATGCTTTCTGTGGGCGGCCTGGAGATTGAATTGAATCATGCTCGGGGAGAGACCGACGATCACACCTGGGCATGGATCCCTAAACACAAGGCGATTTGTGCTGGAGATTTCTTCATCTGGGCATTTCCCAATGCCGGTAACCCCCAAAAAGCCCAGCGCTACCCCAGAGAATGGGCGGCTGCATTGCGGGATATGGCGTCGCGCAATGCCGAGCTTTTCCTTCCAGCCCACGGGCTGCCCATTTGCGGCAAGGACCGGATCCGCAGTGTGCTCAATGAAGTGGCTGAGGTGCTGGAAACGATGGTGGAGCAGACCATTAATCTCATGAATCAGGGCGCATCCCTCAACGATATTATCCATTCGGTGTCCGTAAGATCAGAGCTTCTTGAGAAACCCTACTTGGGGCCCACCTATGATGAACCAGAGTTCGTTGTGAGGAATATCTGGCGTCTTTATGGGGGTTGGTATGACGGCAATCCGGCACAGCTGAAGCCTGCCCGCGATGCGCTGGTGGCGAGCGAGCTAGCCAGTCTGTCAGGTGGCGCGTTGAAGCTGGCAGAACGGGCTCGTGAATTGGCCGAGACCGATGCGCGACTGGCATGTCACCTCGCCGAATTTGCAATGCAGGCAGAGCCCGACAACAAAAGGGTCCATGCGCTGCGAGCTGAGGTTTATCAGCGGCGTCGGGAGGGCGAGACATCACTCATGGCCAAAGGTATCTTCGGCTCGGCCGCTAATCAGTCAAAGCAGCTGTCGGATAGCGATTAGGTTTGGACGGTACTGGCGGGTATCTGTCGACGCCAAGCACCCCCCTTCATAGACGCCGTGACAATGACAGTGTAGGCAAACATACCACCGACGGCGCCAATGAACACGCCCGTCATACCCATGTCCATGGGGCCTAACAGAAGGAATGCAGTTCCTATCGCAACAATTGGACGTGCAATGAGTGCTGCTACCGGGCCACGCATGGCACCCGCGCCTTGAGAGGCGAAGTAAAGTGCCCAGCCAATCCCGTGTATGGCAAGGCACGGACCCACAATTTGAATGAACCCCTTGGCGGTCTCATAGACCATTGGGTCATCAGTGAAGACGGGTATCCAGACGTGAGGGAAGACAGCGAGCAGGGTACCTATGACGCCCCCGAGAACAAACGACATGCCTGCTCCTGTCCAGCCAATTTCCTCAGCGCGATCTGCATTGCGAGCACCAATGCTCATGCCGACTAACGATGTCATCGTCGCGCCGATGCCGAAGATGAGCGAAGACATTAAAAATTCGATACGCGAGCCGATCCCGTAGCCAGCTAGAGCCTCTTCACCGAACTGGCCTACCAAGCCGGTCAGGACCAAAATAGTGGTGACGGTTGAGATAGGCGACAGCGAGGCTGGAAGTGCAACGCGGCCAATATCTTGAAAGTGATGCTGTCGCAGCCCGAGGCGCGAAAGCCGCAAATTAGCCGGTAGTTCAGCCCTCGTCAGGCGCAGGAGGATGATTACTGCCATGACGGCGCTCGTTGCAATGACGGATACCGCCGCACCAAATAAGCCGAGTTTCGGTGCGCCGAAATATCCCAGCACTAGGGCACCCGACAGCGGAACTTGTATGAGTGAGCCGACAATCATCATCCGGGCGGGGTAGCGCATGTCGCCCAAGCCTCGGAAAATAGAGCTCGCGACGCCCATGATCCAAATAGTGACGCTGCCACCAAACAGCATGGCGCTATAGGCAAATGCCAGCTCAAGAATCTCACCTGTGCCGCCTAACAGGGACAGGAAAAACCGCCCAGAAATCAAAAATGCGATGAGTAAGAGGATGGGTCCAAGAACAGCCAGAATAAGGCCGTGCCACATCAGCTCCTCTGCACGTGCCTGATCTCCTGCGCCTAATGCTCGGGCGATGGCTGATGATACGGCGTTCCCTAACGCGCCGACCGACAACATCTGCATCAGCATCAGCATCGGGAACACGAGGGCCATCGCAGCTAACGGCGTGCTTCCCAGCTGACCTACGTACCAGACTTCGGTCAGGCTGACGGTAGACTGCACAATAAACGCCACACTGCTGGGTATCGACAGTTGCGTCAGCAGGGGGAGTGCAGGTGCAGTGAGGAGGTATTGGGTGCGTTGATCCATAGCGCACCATTACGGCGCATGTGGCGCGTTGGCACAAGTCTTTTCTGGTCTACCTAGCGCACATTCCTATGGGCAAAAGCGCGATACCAATATGGGCTACTGTTATTCATTCGAGCGAAAATCCTCGCAGATAAAAAACATACTCAAAGTTCAATTTTTTAGTCGGATTGCATCGATTTTTAGCCACTTATTTGGCAATGTATCGACCGCTTAACAAACACAAGCCGGATGGACCGGACCACGGAGATCGCTCATGCCTCACGCCGCCTACATATACGATGCCATTAGGACCCCGCGCAGTAAGGGTAAGAAAGATGGAACCCTTCACGAAGTTAAGCCTGTTGATTTGGGTGCGGGATTGTTGCGTGCCTTGCAGGTACGACACGATTTGGATACCAGCTACGTTGATGATGTTGTGATGGGTTGTGTCACACCGGTCGGCGAGCAGGGGTCAGACATCACCAAGATGATCGTTCAAAACGCCGACTGGGACGAGTCCGTACCAGGTGTACAGCTAGATCGTTTCTGTGCATCGGGACTTGAGGCTGTGAACACCGCCGCGCAGAAAGTGGCGTCGGGATGGGATGACCTGGTCGTCGCTGGGGGTATTGAGTGTATGTCACGTGTGCCGATGGGCTCGAACGGGGGTGCCATGGCGAGTGACCCAGCATTTGCGCTCAAGACAGGCTTTGTGCCTCAGGGTATTGGTGCCGATATGATAGCCACCATTGATGGCTATACCCGTGAAGATGTTGACGCCTATGCAATGGAATCGCAACGTCGAGCGGCGCATGCGCGTGACAGCGGCTGGTTCGATGGGTCTGTGATTCCAGTTAAGGATGCTTCAGGTATCACCATTTTGGAGCGTGATGACTTCATCAAAGGCGATACCACAATGGAAGGTCTTGCCCGTTTGAAGCCTTCGTTCGAAATGCCGGGTCAAATGGGCTTTGATGATGTGATCCTCGCCAAGTACAACGAGTACAGCAAGGTAGAGCATGTCCATACTCCCGGGAACTCCTCCGGCATTGTAGACGGGTCTAGTGCTGTGCTTATTGGTAGCGAGAAGGCCGGGAGCGATCTCGGATTGGCGCCTCGAGCGCGCGTTGTCGCAACGACCGTCTTGTCCACGGACCCGATTATTATGCTGACGGGCCCTGGCCCTGCGGCGAAGAAATGTCTAAAAAAGGCGGGGCTGACGCCCGACGACATCGATCTGTGGGAGATCAATGAAGCCTTCGCTTCGGTTGCACTCCGTTATATGAAAGATCTTGATATCAGCCACGAGATTACCAATGTCGTGGGTGGTGCGATCGCCATGGGTCATCCCCTGGGTGCAACCGGTGGCTGTTTGGTCAGCGCCATGGTCGACGAACTCGAGCGTCGCGATCTCAAGCGCGCCATGCTCTCGTTGTGTGTGGGCGGTGGTATGGGTATTTCCACCATTGTCGAGCGCGTATAAGCGGCATCAGGAGTTAGAAGCAATGAGTTTTCATTATGAAAAAGACGCGAATCAGATTGTAACCGTCACCATGGATATGGATGGCCCTGTCAACTCAATGAGCGACGCTTTCCTGCCCTTGTTTGAATCGACGCTGGACAAGCTTGAGGCGGAGACAGAACTTGCTGGCGTTGTGCTTACATCGGGCAAGTCGACGTTCTTTGCAGGCGGTGACTTGAACATGCTGTGTCAGGTGACCGAAGAAACGGTTGAAGATTTCTTTCAGGGAATGTGCGCGACAAAAGCGGCAATGCGTCGTCTCGAAAAACTTCAGGCCCCGGTGTGTGCTGCCATCAATGGTGCGGCGCTTGGCGGTGGCCTCGAGCTCGCTTTGTCATGTCACCACCGCATTGCCTGGAATCATCGCAGTGTCCAGCTCGGCTTTCCCGAGGTGACATTGGGTTTGCTGCCCGGAGGCGGTGGGAACGTGAAAGCGGTCTACCTGATGGGGCTTATGGCGGCCAATGAGTACATTGTTGAGGGCAAGCGTGTGGCCCCCGAAAAGGCCTTGGGCTCGGGGTTGATCGATGCGGTTGTCGAGAGCAAGGAAGAGCTAGTTTCTGCAGCCAAGCAGTGGGTCATGGACAACAAGGACGACGAGGCTGCGCGCACTCAGCCCTGGGATACCAAGGGTTACAAGATCCCTGGCGGCAATATCCGTAACCCACAGGTGGCGCAAATGGTCACCATGGGTGCGCCCATGATTCGCAAGAATACGCGCGGACTACTACCTGCGCCTGAGAAGATTTTTGACGTGGCAGTGCAGGCGCTCACGGTTGATTTCGAGACGGCGATGCGTATTGAGAGTCGTGGCCTGGCCGAACTGGCCCTGACACCCCAAGCCAAAAACATGATTAATACCTTCTTTTTCCAGATGAACAAGATCAACGGTGGCGCCTCTCGACCCACAGACGTACCGCCGCAGAAAACGGAAAAGGTGGGTGTGCTGGGTGCTGGAATGATGGGGCAGGGGATTGCCTACTCATCGGCCATGGTCGGCATCCAGGTTGTATTGAAAGACATCAGCCTAGAGGCCGCCGAGAAGGGAAAGGCCTACACCGAAACCTTATTGCAGAAGCGCGTTGATAAGGGACGGATGACACCTGAGAAGATGGCGGAGGTGCTCTCTCTCATTCACCCAACAGCATCAGACGAAGATCTCGATGGCTGTGATCTCATCATTGAGGCTGTGTTCGAGAACATGAACCTGAAGCATCAAATGACGCGTGATCTCGAGCCACGAATGGCCGAGGGCGGCATTTGGGGTTCAAACACCTCTACCTTACCCATCACACAGCTCGCTGAAGCGAGTCAGAACGCTGAAAATTTCATTGGCATTCACTTCTTCTCTCCCGTCGACAAGATGCCGCTCGTTGAAATTATTATGGGCGAGAAGACGGGTGATGTCGCACTCGCCAAGGCGTTTGACTACACGAAGCAAATTAAGAAAACACCGATTGTCGTAAATGATTCACTGGGTTTCTTCACATCACGAACCTTCGGTACCTACCTCGATGAGGGCGTACGTATGCTCGTCGAGGGCGTAAAGCCAGTGCGTATCGATAATCTTGGCAAGGCCGTTGGAATGCCGGTAGGTCCGCTCACCGTTTACGACGAGGTGAGTCTGGAGTTGTCACGAAAGGCGCAAGAGACCTGGAAGGAAATGGGGCTCGCTGTTGACGGCGATGATCGATCGATTACCGCTGGGGTTGTCGAGACGATGATCGGTGAGCACGGTCGTGGTGGTCGATATCACGGTGGTGGTTTCTACGAGTATGGTGCGGATGGTTCCAAGGAAGTTTGGTCTGGTCTATCCAATCTTTATGGTCGTGACGGCGTCGACATATCGGATCGGGACATCAAGGAGCGCTTGCTTTTCCGGCAGGTTATCGAGGCGCTGAAATGTCTTGAGACCGATGTTCTTCGCAGCGTGGCAGACGGCAATATTGGTTCGATCATGGGTATCGGTGCGCCTGCTTGGACCGGTGGCCTACTACAGTTTGTGAACACTTATGGCTTGCAGAACTTCATTGACCGCTGTTGTGAGCTCAGCGATGCGTACGGCGACCGCTTCGCTGCACCCGCTATCGTTGCTGAGAAGCTCGCCGCGGGAGAAACATTCGTCTGATTGGCGTTGATTCGATAGGATGGCCGCGCTGCGGCTTTTTATTGGCTAGACCTTTTGTGATCTGATGTTTGGTGCCTTCGGCAAGTGAAGCGGTGTTTAATGGAGGCCAATGTGTAGTTGGTTTTGAAGATCACGATGACATTTGCAATAACACTGGGTCGCTTTCTGCTTGGGCTGTATTTCTTTTTGCCCGGGATTTCGAAAATCACGGGCTACGCTGACACGCTCAGTTACATGTCGCTTCATAACATACCGCTCCCAGAGGTCTTGCTGCCGGTTACCATCGGGCTCCAAGTGGCGGGTGGTCTGATGTTAATGCTGGGTCTCCGCGTTGGGCAGGTTGCTCTCGTACTAGCCGCGCTTACATTGATTATTAATATCGGGATGCACGATTTTTGGAATGTGTATGAGGGTGTCAGCCAGGCACACGAGACGCAGAACTTCGTTAAAAACCTGGCTATTTTCGCTGGTTTATTGGTGCTGAGCGGTGCCGAGGACCTGCCCCAGCACCGCTTATTCGGCAGTCGTTAGACAAGGCCATTAGCTGCCTAGATCAAAGGTGAGACCGGCGTTCGCGACGAGTCGCTCGATCAGCTTCTCACCCATGGCGGGTGCCGGGGTGTAAACACCCCCGGGTAGATCCGGACAGTCGTGAACGATGCATAGCGCACTTTCGGCAATCATTTTTGATGTTGAGCCGTAGCCTGGGTCCATATCGCCGGTGACGGTTGCCTCGATGCGGCCTCCCTCGTCGTTTGTGCCGACGAATAGCACGTCGTAGTGACCTGCTTCGCGACTCTCTTTAGAGGGGCCTTCGCCTGGCTTGGGGACATCATCGCCTTCCAAAGGGTTGCTGCTCGATACCATCTCGGCCATTGCTGCTCCCTGGTCGCCCGGTCCCGTCACCATCATTTCGTCGTACTGAAAATCTTCACCATAGAGGTGATTCAGCATGGCATTAGATCGATGTACGTTTTTGGTGTTAATGGGTGCCATGATAAAAGGGGCGACCCACGAGCCGACGACCTCATCTTCATACGGTTTGGCATCGGATGGCTGGTCGGGACCCTGAAAGCCGTTAGCCAGTGAAAAGGGATTAGCCAGAATTTTGATAAGTCCTGGATTTGTTTTCAGTGCAGCCATCGTCGCGCCTAATGACGCAGCGGTGCCACCAGAGAACTCACCGTTCATCGCGCGAACCCGACCGCGTACACGAGGCATGGGCTTACCGGTTTGGGCTATGGCTGCTTTTTGGAGAAAGTACACGCCCAGGTCAAAGGGAATGGAATCAAATCCGCAGCTGTGAACAATACGTGCGCCAGAGGCCTCGGCAGCTGCTTGATGCGATGTAATCATCTCGTGCATCCAGCCTGGCTCTCCTGAAAGGTCGACGTAATGTGTCCCTTCTTCAGCACAGAGCTTTACGAGTTCGGATCCGTAAAGTTGGTAGGGGCCAACGGTTGTGCAGATACACTGCGCTCGCTTCACCATTGCGCGCAGTGAGTCGGAATCGCCGGCATCGGCAGTCACGAGTGGTGTTGTGCTGGGTGCGCCAACCAAATCTCTAACTTCGGCAAGCTTTGCTTCATTTCTGCCTGCCATGGCCCAGTTGGCGTTGTTGCCATAGGTTTTTCCCATGTACTCGGCCACAAGGCGGCCAGTAAAGCCACTGGCTCCGTAGATAATGACGTCAAATTCTCTGCTCATACTCATTCCATTTCTATAGCAATTTTCTGGTTTACACTAGGTCTAAAAGTAGGTCCGTTCAGTTCCATTAATCATTGTAGAACGAAAACCAGTGTCAACGAATTCTTTACTCTGGCTTATCACGCCATCGTCCTTAAATATGTTTTCTGGTCTTCACCTTAAGCTACTTTCGGGCACTCACAAGCCAGAAGTTGGCCTCGAAACGAACCCCTTTGCCGACTGAGTAGAACCCCTCGAGTGTCTCATAGACCGCCGTTTTGGCTTGCTCACTCAGAGTCGGGTCGCTCTCGGCGATCAATGCGGCGGCCGGGCCAATCTGTATCAGTTCCTGAAACAGGTCGTCGAAGGAGCGATCGGCGCCGGCTGACAGTTCTAGCTGCAGTGGCTCAACAGTGACCTCGGTAAACCCCGCCTCACTAAGAACACTATGGGTGCGATCCCTGTCCGACAACCCAAAGGGGCCGGGCGCACCGGGCTTCGCCGGTGGCGGCGGTGGCAGGACGGTGAGCGCCGCCTGCATGGGCGCGGTAAAGAAAGGATTCAGCGCGGGGCTTTGCCAGCATACGAATCCTAGCTGACCGTTGGGTTTTAAACTGGAACGTAGTTGGGTGAAGGCTGCCGCTGGGTCTGCGAAGAACATGACCCCAAACCGGGAATAGATCGCGTCGAATGACGCTTCGGGAAACAGCGATTCACTGGCATCGCCCAGTAGGAACGACACATTGGCTTGTAGCGATGATTGATTGGCAGACTTTAAATCCTCAGCCAGCGCCAACATGGGCTGCGAAATATCAATACCTGTAATGGTGCAGGATGGGTCGAGCCGAGAGGCCCAGTCGAGCGTCTGATTGCCGCAGCCACAGCCGACATCAAGCACTTGTGCACTCGCCGGTAAGTCAAATAACGCCATACACTGACGGCCCGGCTCTAAAAGCAGCTCTTCCAGCAACGAGTTATGTCTAACCCAGCTGGCTCCGGCGCGGCCATTCCACATGTCTTTTTGTAATTGATTATCCATGGGGTTATCCCTAAGCCTAATGATGACTGTCGACAATGTTTCGTAGTGCGAGTGTTACAGAGAGTGTTGCAAAGAAGACACCTCAATTTCCAAAAATATAGCTACTGACGTCACTGAGTCGCTCTAAATCATCCTTCGAATCAATATCCCATCCTGCAGATTTCATGGGAACAATCGTCACCTGCTCTGCCGGATCGGTCAGAAGCTTCTTAGCTCCGTTTTCAGCGTTTAGTGTCAGCAGGTTGGGATACCAGGCGCGAGAAAATACGGCAGGTGGGCCTACAGTCTCGCTGAAGCCCGCGCAGGTAGCACTACCGTCCACAGTTTGTGCGATGAGGGTCTCAAGTTCGCTGCTCGTGACCAGCACCTGATCGGCCAAGAGCACTAACAATTGATCACAGTCGTGAGACAGTAGCTCACATCCGAGCCTGATGGAGCTACTCATTCCTGATGACCAGTCGGGGTTGTGAATAAGCTCGGCGCCCGTCACGACGCCCTCATCTTTAGCTGCCGCGATGGCCTCGTGATACTTGCCGGTCATGGCAACAAGTCGCGTGGGTCGGAGGGGGAGCGCAGCATCGATCACATGTTGCAATAGCGGTTTCGTATGGAATAAGGCGAGCTGCTTGCACGCGCCAAATCGACGCGCTTCACCCGCGGCGAGAATAACGATGCCTAGCCGAGGCTCGGTCATTCCTGCTTAGCTGTCGCGCCAACGGATGCAGGACCAAAGATCGCATCATGACACTTGGCGATGACGGAGAGCGCAATGCTTTCGGGCAGTTCGCCGCCGATATCAAATCCGGCAGGACCATCGACACGAGGCTGGTATTCTTCATCACTGAGACCAGCTTCGACGAATACTTCCTCTCTGCGGTGGGTGGGACCTAGAAGGCCCACATAATCAAGACCACAACCCGCGACAGCACTTAGACTCTGGGCATCCATGGGTACGCTATGAGTCATCAACATAGCCGCATTGACTGCGGCTTCCCGCACCCATTGCGAAAGCTGCTCGACCGGACATCGCAGTCGATGGTCTGCCATATGGAAAAACTCATCTCGTGCATTGGCGGGTCGCGGATCCCAAACAGTGGTTTCCCAACCGAGTTGATTGGCTAGTGCGACCACTGGTTTTGCATCGATGCCACCGCCAGCAATTAGTAAATGAGGGGCTGGCGTAATATGCGAAATCAGCCAGTTTTCACTACCCACGGCGTCCAGTCGGCTTTTCTCACGCTTGCGTGTTAGAACTGATTCGACGTGGTATTGGCTAGGAAGACTTTCGGCTCCCGGTGCAGGAATGTGTTGCTTTAAGTATCCGCTTTGGCGATTAGCCAACGAGCGTTGAATGTCTAGCAGGCCTTGATAATTGTTCTCGGCATCAACCGGTTCTAGTAAGACGTGAACGACACCACCGCAACCGATACCGAGTCGATATGACAGATCATCTTCATCGTCGCCGTCATAGCGAATGCACACGGGGATACCCGAGGCCATGACTTTGCGCGCGTTAAGTCTTATGTCTGCCTCGAGACAGCCGCCACTTAATAGCCCCAGCTGCTCGCCCCCCGAGCTGATCAGGCTCATTGCGCCCGGTTTTCGGTAACTCGAACCTTCGGTTTTGTAAACGGTGCCTAAAATCCACTCGTCCGCGTCGCGTTGGGGTTTCCAGCGGGAGAGCATTGCTGCTAGTTGCATGGTCATGACCAGACCCCCTGAAGCGATGGGCCGATCTGACGACGGATGACTCGATGGATAGGGTGGTGACGATGCTTCATGGGTACATTAGCGTGATGACGAGCGGATACCCTGGAGGATGTAGCCCGCATTTTTTTCAAAGCGCACTTTCATATCGAAGTAACCCATGAAGGTTGCCACGTCCTTGGGGAGCACCTCATTCTCGATGACTGAATCTGAGGAGCCGTCATAAGAACCTGTCAACAGTGCGGATATGCCACTTAACGCCTCTAGCGTTTGCTCGAAGCTCAGACCAAGCGGTTCAGAGAGTTGTGTGACCATGGTGTGAAAGTGAGTAGCCATGTTTCGTTTAGAGGTTATCAATGCGTCGACTGAAATATTCTGCTCGATTACGGTACCCAGTCTGGCGTGCAGCGCCAGGAAAATCGGGTCGGATAGGCTGGTCTCATACAGATGCGATACAAAGTCAGCATCTGAGATGCTCGGCGAGATGCCCACGGCAATATTGTTACAGAAACGCTCAAACTCCTGGCTGTAGAGTGACAACAGCACCTCTTCCTTGGTGCCGAAATACAGATACAGCGTGCCCTTAGCAACGCCTGCTCGCTTCGACAGCAGTCCCATGGAAAAGCCCTCATAGCCCGCTTCCATGAACAGGACCTTTGCAGTACCGAGTATAGTCTCCCGCCGATCGCTCTTTTGCTCGGGCGTCCGTGCTCGCTTGATGTGACTGATAGTTGATGCCATTTCCAGATACTAACTTTGTTGACAAATGACCGCCAGTCATTAAATTAACTGAGTAAGGGCCAACAAGGCTAACCCAAGTCCAATTATGATCGTATGTAATCGTACGTAACAGCAAAATGCGAACAGTTCGATCATACGGTCGGCACCACTGAGGCACTTGCAAACGCCTCCACACTGAGGAACGAGTGAATGACAACCTTTACGCTTAATGGGGAAACACGGACGGTTGATACTGATCCGGAAACACCCGCGCTCTGGGTCATCCGAGAGCAGCTCGACTTAACCGGAACCAAATTTGGCTGTGGGATGGCGCAATGCGGTGCTTGCACTATCCATGTTAATGGGCGTGCGCAACGTGCTTGCATCACATCTATCGCGTCTTTGGAAGGTGCCAGCATCACCACCATCGAGGGTTTGAAGGGTGATGATGGATCGCTTCATGCGCTGCAACAAGCTTGGATTGATCATCAGGTTCCTCAGTGCGGTTATTGCCAGTCGGGTCAGCTGATGTCGGCGGCGGCATTGCTTGCCGATAACCCCAATCCATCGGATGCCGATATCGACACTGCCATGCGAGGTAATGTCTGCCGTTGCGGCATGTATGGAAGGATACGATCAGCGATCAAGCAGGTAGCGGGCGCGTCCTTCTACGATGCGATGGAGGGTAGTCAGAATGGGTAAGTGGACCAGACGTGGTGTCCTTTCCGCGGGTGTTTTAGGTGGAACGGGGCTTGTTATTGGTATTGCTGTTCGTCCTGGCAACCCGACAGAGACGGCGGGACACCTAGTGCTGGGTGAGGACGAGAACCTCCTGCATATCTATTTGAAGATCGACGGCGACAATCGTGCAACGGCGATTTTGCCTCACTCTGAAATGGGGCAGGGCGCGCAAACCGCTCTGACGCAAATGCTTGCGGAAGAGATGGATGCAGACTGGAATCTGATGCGCTTTGAAGAGGCACCAGCCAATGCCGAATACGCCAATATGGCAGTAGGGCGGGGCTATCTATTCAAGGGCATCGATTTCCCTGACGTCGTAGTGCCCACGGTTGATGGTCTGATGTTGAATCTCGCGGACGCGCTGGGTATGCAGATTACGGGCGGTAGTATGAGTATTCGTACCACCGGCCAGTATTTCCTTCGCGCAGCCGGTGCCTCTGTTCGCGAGATGCTGGTTAAAACCGCATCGAAGGCTTGGGGTGTACCTGAAAGCGAAATTCGAACGGCCAAGAGCATGTTGCATCACGACAGCAGTGGTCGATTAGCGCCTTATTCGGAGTTTGCGGCAGCCGCTGCTGAGATGACGCCGTCATCGACACCCAAGCTTAAGAAAACGAGCCAGTTTTCCATCATGGGGCATAGCAAGCCTCGTCACGATATCCCGTCAAAAGTGGACGGCACGGCGATGTTCGCCATGGACGTTAAGCGTCCCGGTATGGTGTATGCCGCCGTAAAGCGTACCCCAGTTGCAGGTGGCACGCTTCGACGCGTGGATGATAACGCGGCACGCGCGATGAAAGGTGTCATAGATGTGGTTAAAGTCGGTCCGTCGAGTGCTGCAGGGCTCGTGGGGACGTATTCTGCGGGCGACACCATTGCAGTAGTCGCTGATAGCTACTGGACGGCGGAGAAGGCGCTTGCGTCGCTCAAGCTCGAGTGGAATACCGAAGGCAAGGAACGCGTCTCAAGCGAATCCATTTTTGAGCAGTTCGACCGGGATATCACGGCAGGTGTAGACCGAGCCAATGATGTTGCCATGGGAGATGCCACTGCAGCGTTTGATAGTGCGGCGACGGTACTGACTGCGGACTATCGCGTGCCATACCTGGCGCACACCTGCATGGAACCGCCAAACGCAACAGCGGAGGTCTTTGCAGATCGTGCGGAGATTTGGGTCGGTTGCCAAAACCCCTTGGGTTTCCGGCAGCATCTGGCCGCCAATCTCGGTCTGGATGTTCAGCAAGTGACGCTGCACAACTATTTTATGGGCGGTGGCTTCGGTCGAAAGAGCAATGCGGACTATGCCTTACAGGCCGCGATGATTGCTCGTCAAGTGGGTAGACCCGTACAGATGGTTTACTCCCGTGCGGAGGACATCAAGCAGGACTTTTATCGGCCAGCCGTTCAAAGTCGATTCAAGGCCGGCCTCGATGCCGATGGTAAGTTGGTCGCTTGGCAAAATACCTACGTTGATAAACACGAGCCTGTGGAGGCACCGCTCATACCTTATGCTATCGCTGCGCAGGATATCGGGCATGTTGCTAGCCCCACTCATGTGCCGTTTGGCGCGTGGCGAAGTGTTGATCACTCTCAGCACGGCTTCTTCACGGAGTCATTTGTTGATGAGGCAGCACACGCTGCAGGCAGAGATCCTTATGAATTCCGAGCAGAGATGCTAAAGGACAAGCCCCGTTTATTAGCTGTGCTCAATCGTGTCGCTAAGGAGGCCGATTGGGGCCGTCCGATGGAAGAAGGACGCGGGCGTGGGATCTCATTGCAAGAGTCATTTGGTTCGATTGTGGGTCAGGTCGTCGAAGTGACCGTATCGGGCGGAAAGACCTGGGTTGATCGGGTCGTCGCTGTGATCGACGCGGGTTATGCGGTATCCCCCGATGGTACAAAGGCGCAAATCGAATCAGGCATTATTTATGGTCTCAGTGCAGCGATGTACGGCGAGATTACTATCGAAGACGGTGCTGTGGCGCAGAGTAGCTTTGCTGATTACGACGCTATTCGAATGCACGATTCACCCGTTATTGAGACGCACATTATCAACAGTGGTGCCGAAATGGGTGGCGCCGGTGAACCTGGGACGCCCGGGGTGGCCCCGGCTTTGGCAAATGCCATTTTCGACGCCACGGGTAAGCGCGTTCGCTCGTTACCCGTCATCAAGGCAGATCTGCGAAGTGATGCTGAGGCGTCGCCCGCAGTAGCCGCACTGGGTGCTTGAGATCTAACGGAAACTAAGAAAACAAAAGCCCCCACTGTGGGGGCTTTTTTTGTATCGGGAGCTTTTATCCAGATGGCCTGCAAGTGGCTTTTATCTGAAGAGCCTGTCGGCACGGTGCGGTTAGACGATCGTAAAGCCTGCCTTGCTGATAGGTAATGCTCTGATGCGTTCGCCGCAGGCATTAAAGACGGCATTACATACCGCGGGCGCAAGAGGTGGCAGTGCCGGCTCTCCCGCACCAGTAGGGCGGTAGCCTGAGTTCAAAACGCCAACATGGACCCGCGGACTCTGCGGCATACGCAATAGGGGGTAGCTGTCGTAGTTACTCTGTACGACAGCTCCGTTCTTGATGCTGATGCTTTGTGCAGCCATGGTGCTCAAGCCATCGACGACTGACCCCTGTAACTGGTTCTCCAGACCCGACAGGTTGACTACCTGACCGACATCGGCGGCAACCCAGACGTCGTGCACGGTTATATTTTTACCGTCGACGCTGACTTCAGCCACCTCGGCGATGTGACCAGAGTGGCTCAAGAAGAAGGCAAGCCCTAAGCCATGACCCTCAGGTAACTTGCGTCCCCATCCAGCCGCTTTAGTCACAGCTTCAATAGTCGCACGCGCTCTGGCCGTATTGAGGCTGGCCATGTCACCCTCTTTTATCCACCCTTTGTCACCAATCGCATTGAGCAAGAAATCGCGGTGATCCTGTCCCGCCTTGTGCGCGAGTTCAGCGATAAAGGATTGCTCCGCAAAAGCATAGACATTGGAAATCGGAGCTCGCCAAGCGCCAGTTGGTGTTTGAGACTTAACGAAGCTTTGCTCTACCGCCACGTTGGGTATGACCTTACCCGGGAAATCGTAGGGTCGGTAACTAGCACCATAATTAGCATTTTCCCCGTCCGCTGAGGCGGCAGCCAGAAGATTTTTCCAGCCGACTAATTGCCCGTCAGCGGCTACGGCTCCCTGGAGTCGGTAATAGGTGGGCGCTCTGAAGTAATCAAAAGCCATGTCATCTTCACGTTTCCACTGGAGTTTGACCGGTGCGCCAACACGTCGTGAAATGAGCGCAGCTTCGAAAATGTACTCGTTGGATAATCGACGCCCAAAACCGCCACCGCCACGGAGTTGATGAACGGTAATATTGCCCGGCGTTACGTCGAGTAATTTTGCAAGATTTGAGGTGATGAAGACCGGTGTTTGACTACTGGTCCACACTTCAACGGCACTGGTTGCTGCAGACACAAGTACGCCTTGAGGTTCTAACTGTGCGTGCGATACAAAGTCGGTTGAATAGGTTGAATCGGCCGTCATTGCCGCGTTTGCGAAGACTGCTTCCACATCGCCTGCACGCTCGATTTCAGCCTCGACTCTCCCCGCAGCGAGGGCGGCAAGCGCCTCCGCCTCAATTACATCCGAGTCATCTTGCGACGCGGCTGATAGATCCCAATCTACTTTTAAAGTTTCGCGCGCTTTGAAGGTCGACCATGTGTCTTTACCCACAATAGCGATCCCGCTTTGAATTGCATGGGATTCTCTAATGTCAAAGTTATACGGTCCGGGTGTCCCGTCGAGGATGAAGGCATCAATAATTCCCGGTAGCGCTCTAACAGCTTTTAGGTTGGCCGATTTTGCGACGCCGCCAATTGACGGACACTTAACGAAGCTCGCGTAAACCATACCGTCGACCTTGGCATCGATACCAAATATTGGTTTGCCCGTGGCGATGCCTTCTGCTGACGCATTCGAAATACGTTTGCCCAGCAAACGATAGTCTGCGGGCGCTTTGAGTCGCACGTCCGCCTCATCCGGTACGGCCATAAGTGACGCTGCCGCCACCAGATCTTTGTAGTGAGCCGACTTGCCCGAGGGGCCATGTAGGACCCTCGAGTTAGCCGTTGTGAGTTCGTCGCGCGGTACATTCCATTGGCTTGCCGCCGCACGGCACAACATTTCCCTCGCCGTTGCGCCCATTTTTCTCATTTCATCCCAGCGCATTGGGATAGACAGAGAACCCCCGGCGAATTGCATACCGTATTGCTGCTGAACGGGCGCCGCCTCGCATATAACATCTTCCCACGTAGCGTCGAGTTCCTCCGCCACAATCATCGGTAAAGACGTATTAACGCCCTGGCCTACTTCTGGGTTCGGACCGTAAATGGTGACACTGCCATCCGCGTTGATGTTCACGTAAGCGTTTAGGGTTCCCGACGCCTCAGCTGATGCCAGAGACATCATCGAAATGCCGCCTGAGGACGATAGGGCTAGGCCCAGTGAAATTTTAAGGAAGTCGCGTCGCTCGGTATTGGCGATCTGATTGGACGGCTGATTCATGCTGACACCTCCGCTGCTTCCATTGCGTTGTAGAACGGGGCAGAAGCGGTCATCGCACCGCTGGCCGCTTTAATCGCCGACTTTATGCGCACATAGGTACCGCAGCGGCAAAGGTTGCCCGCCATGGCTGCATCGATCTCATCATCGGTAGGGCTCGGATTTCGCTCAAGGAGTGCGGCTGCTGACATGATTTGGCCTGCCTGACAATAGCCACACTGTGCGACATCATGGTCAATCCATGCCTGCTGAACAGGGTGTAGTGTCGCCGTTGCCAGTCCTTCAACCGTAGTAACGGCGCGGCCTTCAAGTGCACCGACTGTCAGTTGACATGAACGGACGGCGAAACCGTCAAGCCATACAGTGCATGCACCGCATTGGCCCACGCCACAGCCGTATTTGACGCCCTGAATTCCCGCATGATCGCGCAGGGCCCAAAGCAAGGGCATTGCGGGATCAATACCGTTGAACGAATGGTCTTTCCCGTTGATGGTGATAGTGGTCACGAAAGTCTGCCTCAATAGTTCTTGTTTGATTCAATAGTGGCACAAATCGCCTTAAATAAAAGGTGATGACGTCCGAATTGACGCAGGTTGCCGTGATTAATAGAACAATGTTAAGGGCTACTAGTTGAGGATTGCTCGAAGGCCTGTCCTGAGCCCAACTAACCAGGGAGGGGGCATCAAAGCTCGGTGGCGGCTTCCAGTTCCTGCTCCAGTTTCAGCCGCGCATCGGCTCGAGGCTTGGAGAAGCGTGCGACAGCAAGGTAAATGACAGGTGTCAGAAACAGTGTGAAGAATGCCGTAAGACCCAGACCACCAAAGACGACCCAGCCCACAGCCTCGCGTGCTTCAGATCCGGGACCCGAGGACAAGATAAGCGGTAGTGCGCCGAGCACCGTCGAGATCAGTGTCATTGCAATCGGCCGGAGTCGAATGTTTGCAGCATTCTCAATGGCATCTCGCACACTGGCACCCGCATCACGCCGTTGATCGGCAAATTCGACCAATAGAATGCCATTCTTGGCGATTAACCCAATGAGCATGACGAGTCCCACTTGTGAATACACATTGAGTGACGTCCCGGTGATGAACAGGGCGAAGATCGCCGCCGCAAGACCGAATGGAACAATGGTCATGATGACTAGCGCCGAGGTCAGGCTTTCAAACTGCGCAACGAGCACCAAGAACACAATCAAGAGTGCGAGACCATAGGCGTAGAGGGAGTCTCGCTGAGATTCGCCCAAGCGTGCGGCCTCGCCCTCGGGAACAACCGTAATGGAGCTAGGGACAACTTCTTTGGCTAAGGCCATGAGATCGTCCACGGCGGTTTGTAAGGCCACCCCTTCAACGGTTTGCATATCAATACTGATAGAGCGCCGCTGATAGAGCCGCCGCAATTCATCGGGAACACCTTCCTCGACGACGGTGACCAGCGACGCCAATGGGATGAGTTGACCGGTCTGCGAGCGAACGAACAGATTCACCAGATCATTTGGGCCCTGAATCCGGTTCTTACCCGCCTTCAATACAATGGGGATCGATTGATCGCGCCCGTTTAAATCGACGACCCGAACGCCGTCAACCATGACGCGCAGTGTCTGAGCCAATTCGTCGATGGATACGTTGAGATCCGCGAGTCGCTCTCTGTCAATTTTGATGGCTACCTGGGCTTGCGATGGGGTGTAGTCGATGCGTGGATTCTCGACACTATCGAGTCGCTCTCGTATCGCGTCAGCGTAGACGCGGGCTGCCGCGTATATTTCCTCGTATTCACTACCCAGTAGGACAAACTGGATACCACCGCGCCAACCCCCACGCATATTCAGGCTATTGCTTCCGTACACGCGAGCAGTCACGCCCGGCAACTGGCTCAGCTGTGGCTGAATCTCTGCTGCTAGCTCTTGCTGAGATATCTCTCTGTCTTCCCACGGCTTGAGTGTTCCCACGACGTAAATAATGTTTGGGTCCCAGCGACCTGCGACGCTGTACAACCGCTCTATCACGCCCGAGTCGAGATAAGGTTGGAAAATGGCCTCAATTTGGTCGGACTGGCGCTCGGTGTAGGGTAGGCCGACGCCAGCAGGGCCACGCGCAAACATATTCAATTTGCCGCGATCCTCTGTGGGCAATAATTCGCTATCCAATGACGTGTAAACACTGGCGGCTGCCGCAGCAATAACCATTGATAGTAGGACCGATGTCACCGGGTAAGTCAGAACCGATCGCAAACTACCACTGTAGATGCGCTGAAAGATATTGGGGTTTTCTGATTGGCCAGGAATTGGGGACTCGGATTTACCCAACCGCGCCATGAGCGCAGGTACCAGCGACAATGCCACAAACGACGAAATGCCAACTGCCACTGTGAGAACCAGACCAAACTCTCGGAACAGGCGCCCCGACGTTCCCGGCAAAAACGCAATGGGAACAAAGACAGCAACCAGCACCATGGTCGTCGCGATAACTGCGAAGAAGACGGATTGCGTTCCAAGGACAGACGAAGCGCTGGTACCTTCACCACGTTTCTGTCGGCGCTGAATACTCTCAAGTACCACGATGGCATCGTCGACAATCAGTCCTGTTGCCAGGACAAGCGCTAGCAGCGTCAAGATGTTGATTGAAAAGCCAAGTACCCAACTCGCAGCGAGCGTGCCGAGAAGAGAGATGGGAATCGCAACCGCAGGCACGAGGGTAAAGCGCCAGCTACCGGAAAACAGACGAATTGTCAGAATAACGATGAGTACTGAGAACGCGAGTGTCCGTAACACTTCCGATACCGCGCCGTTAATGAAGATAGCTTCATCAGAGATGACCTCTAGCTTGATGTCTTCTCGTTGCGCATTGAAACGCGCAACCGCCTGATGAGCCCCTTCTGAAATTTGAATTGTATTTGAGCCAGCCTGCCGAACCACACCTACGCCCAGTACTCGCTGACCATTCAGTCGAACCACAGAGATCGCGTCGTCAGGCGTGTAGGCAATTCGAGCCACATCACGCAAACGCACCTTGTCGGTGATAAGAAGATTGCCAATGTCGGCTTCCGAGTCCACTGCGGCGTCTGCACGCACCAAGAGTGTCTGATCGCTTGTTCTAAAGCTCCCAGCGGGTACATCGAGCGGTGCCTGTGTCAGCACTGAGCGGACGTCCGTTACGGTAAGTCCGTAGGTGCTCATGCGACCGGGGTCAAGTTCGACTCTGAGAATCTGCCGACGCGAGCCGAAGAGCGGTACGTCGGCAACGCCCGGGAGAGAGATAAAGGCAGGAACGACATCGCGCTCGACGATAGTGGCAAGGTCTTGCTCTGACATGCCATCCGCGAGAACGGCGATGCGCATGATTTCCTCCGCGTCCTCGTCTGCCTTGAAGACAGCTAACTGTTCGACATTGTCAGGCAGTTGCCGCTGAACTCGGCTGACAGCCTCCCGAACATCGGCTGCCGCACGATCAACATCGGAGCTAGGATTGAATACGGCGCGAATACGAGTGTTTCCCTCCTCGCTGTTGGAGTTCACCTCTTTAACGCCACTAACGCGAGCGACTGCACCCTCGAGTATACGGGTGACCTCCGCGTCCATGGTCTCTGGAGACGCCCCCGGTAGATTGGCACGGACGTTGACTACCGGTTCATCGACGTCCGGTAATTCTCTAACTTCAATGGCAAAAATGGCGACCAAACCCGCAATAGCGATCAACAGGTTCATGACGGTGACGAGCCATGGGCGCTTCACACCGAGTGCGGGAAGGCCAGCACCGGCCAGGGCGTTAAGTGTGGCTTTCATTGGTTTTTGCTGCGCATTTTAGCTGCGATCAGCCTGTTCGGTTTTGGGTGATCGAGCAGTCGCTGTCGCTGCGTTAATGTCTTTAATTTTCATGCCGGGCCGAACACTCTGAATTCCTTCGAGAATAACCCGCTGGCCCTCGGCTAATTCACTGCGAATCAGCATTCGCCCCTCGACGCGTCGCACCATCTCAACGGGCGAGCGCATTGCTCGATCGCCTTGGGTAGACCACACATAGGGGCCGTCGGCACCCCATTGAACGGATAACTCTGGGACGCTCAAGTACTCACCTTTTTCGATCGACGCATCAATTTCGAACGCCATGCCCGGCCGAAGGTTGTCGGCGCTGTTGTCGATCGCCGCTCGTGCTCTGAAGGCGCGCGTCGCTGAGTCCACGCGAGAATCAACCGCGACAATTCTCCCGGAGGTATTGTCGTCTGGTGATTCCCATTGGCGCGCTTGCACTTCAAGCTCCGTCACGATGCGCCCAATAAAGCTCTCGGGCACCGTAAAGTCAACGAGCAACACACTCCGATCATCGAGTGTAGTAATGACGGTTGAAGTATCTACCCGATCACCAATTTCCACATCGGTGATGCCAATGCGCCCTGAGAATGGGGCTGTTACCTGGCGACGGGAGAGCTCGACCTCGGCTTGGGCCAAACGAATCTCCGCCAAATCAACGTTACTTTGCGCGGTATCGATGGTGCTCTGCGGGATATTCGCCTCAGTCGCGTTGAGAGAAAGATAGCGCTTCAGTGTTCGCTTCGCTTCTGCAAGCTCCACCTCCGCTTGGCGAACCGCAAGTGCCTGATCACGATCATCCAACTTCAGGAGTGTCTCGCCCTTTGTCACTAGCGTATCGGGCGCGAGCTTTGCGAAAGTGACTACGCCCGAGCTCTCTGGATACAGCGTCACGCTTTGGCGAGCCCGCGCCGTGCCCACAGATTTTATTGAATCGATGAGCGGTGCACGCTCGATAGGTGCGGTTACGACGGGCAGCTCGCGCGTACCCCACGTGCCGCGTGATCCGCTTGTTTCTTCATCAGGGGTGTCTGAGCAGCCGCCCATGAGCGCGCATGCCAGCAGAGCTGACATAACTGCGAACCGCATAACCACGCGAAAGTTGAGCATCGCGGGAGTATATCCGAGATTTCAGAATCGCAAGCTTTTTATTTTCAGTTTGCGGCAATGCCGACGTCGACAAAGACGCGACTGTGGCTTACAGGATGACCTCTATAAGGCGAGGGCCTCTCTCCGCCATTGCCAAGGCCATCGCGCTATCTAATGCTTCAACTGTATCGACGCGCTCTGCGGCCATCCCCATACCTTTGGCGATATCGGTCCACTTAATCGCCGGGTTGGTAAGATCGAGCAATGACAAAGCCGTAGGTCCCGGTTTTTCCACACCCACGCGCGCAAGCTCAATATTTAGGATGGCGTACGATCCGTTGTTGAGAATCAACACAGTCACGTCGAGATCCTCACGCACCATCGTCCATAACGCTTGGACCGTGTACATCGCCGATCCATCAGCCTCCAATGCGAGAACTTTTCGGTCGGGACAAGCGACCGCGGCACCCAATGCAAGGGGCAGGCCTTGCCCGATTGCGCCACCAGTAAGCGTTAACCAGTCGTGAGGTGCGGCGTTTCCGGTCATTAGGAAGGCGCCTAAACCATTGGTTGCGCCTTCGTCAGAAACGATCGCATTCTCCGGAAGTCGATTGGCGATCACTTTACCCAGCTCTACTGCATTGATAGGGCCGGTTTCCAGTGCATGTTCAACACGTTGCGCAACGTTCTTCACCTCGCTTGGGGCACCGAGAGCATCGGCAAGGCGAGTCAATGTATCGATCGCATCGACACCGTGGTCGCCCATTTGAAGCAGACTCGACCCTTCAGGTGAGAGCCATCCGGGTTTTCCGGGGTAGGCAAAGAAGGATACCGGTGGCTTGCTGCCGATAATGATCAAGGTATCGAGCCCTTGTAGGTGCTCCGCAGCCATTTCACCGAAATAGGGCAGACGCTCGGTTTCAACACGTCCGACACCTCGCTGTTGACGCGTGAAGAACGTTTCGGTGATCAGCCGCGCGCCAGTTGCTTCAGCAATACGGCCTGCTTGAATCAGGCCTGACTCGCGGAGCGCATGACCGCCCATGAATAAGGCCGCGGAATCACTATTTCGAAGCACTTCGGCTGCCTCCATGATCTCACCGTCACTCAGGTTTTTGGGCGCTGGAATATCAGGGATATCCACGTCACCACCTGCGGGATCCCAGGCGTGGTTTGCTGGGGCCACAAAGGCGGTGACGTTACCGGGATATTCCATGCTGGCTTGCCAAGCCTTCAGTCCAACTTCGGGCAAGTCGTACGGACTGGTTGACACCCCTGTCCAGGCGCAGACAGCCGAGGTCAGTCCGTCGATATCTGACGTGAGTGGTGCATCCAATTCCAAGTGATGCGTTGCGTGATCGCCAATCATGTTCAATACGGGCACTCGCGCTCGCGATGCATTGTGAAGATTGGCGATGCCGTTGGCGTAGCCCGGTCCAAGGTGAAGTAGCGTCAGGGCTGGCGTGTCGGTCATGCGTGCAAACCCATCTGCAGCACCTGTAACGACGCCTTCAAAAAGACCAAGTACAGCTCGAATTCGGGGTTCTTTATCTAGCGCGGCGACGAGCTGCATCTCTGAAGTGCCGGGATTGGCGAAGCAAGCGCTGACACCAGCGTCTGCGAGTTTCTTTATCAGTAAATCTGCGCCATTCATTACCACTCAACCCCTAATGTGTTTTTTTATAAGATCCTAGTATACGCATGAACAAAGGCGTATATGGGCGCTGTTTGCCCTGGGAGCTATCTAGCTAGCTATGACACCCTATCCATGAGATCGAGTTAAACCACGTTAGGCAGGACACACTCACTGCAAGTCGTGATCTAGTCTTACAGCTGGAGCGACAGTGCGGGTTTGCCAGAGCGATCCGCTCGATAAGTACCCCAGTGTTTCTCCGGTTCCAGCGGATGGTCTGATCCTTTCCAGTTTTCGTCGAACGCTTCGAAGATATAAACCAGTATCTCTTCTTCCTCGGCCCAGTCGAGTAACTCCCGCAGATAAGTCTCTTGAAATAGCTCACCCACGTTCTCTGGTGGAATCCCGCGTCCGTTCGACGCTGTAGCCCAGCCAGCCTCGGTGATGATGACCTGCTTATTTGGGTAGGCGCTCTGAACCGCATCAAAGTTCTCGCGGGTGTACGCCATTGCCTCGGCTACCGTTTTGTATTCCCACACCGGGTAGGTATGAATCGCAATGACATCCAGCTCTTCAGCGAGGCCGGTGAGCTTATCTAACCAGGGAAGGTAGTTTTCGCAAAAGCCAATGATTTCAGGTGCCCGAACTCCAGCCCCGCTCCTTTAATAAAGAAGGGCTCTCCATCAAGGGTTAGTTGATAACCACCCGCCTTGTCGCCGAGGAGTTGTACCTTTGCCATGGTCGTTCGTATGTAACTCTTTTATTGAGATTTTTTACGAATTTCAGCATATCAACCGGTAGAAAAGCCGATAGACCAAAGCAGTCCAAATGGGACTGAGATGAGACTAATGGGGAAGCCGCCAGCACAATGTGACGACTGTTGTAGGCAGTCCCAAATAGTGAGCCAAGACTCAGCCTTCAGGTGTGGCTAGGCGTTGAGTTCCGTGAGCGATATGAATGCTCTTGGGGGAAACGTTTTTTACTCAATCTGAGCGAACGGTGTATTGCTTTGTTATCCGTCCGCGGCGACTGTCCGCGGTGAATAAGGGCTCGTGGAGGATCTCGTTGGTGTAGTCCTCGGCTTGGTCCAGATAGTGCGGTGACGATGGGTTGGTCATGTCATTTCCGTATTGATGCGTGCCGAGTACTTTTTGCTCGCCATCGGGCATCCATCGGATGAAGTAGTAGAGTCCATCCCCGGCAACAGCCGTCAGATGGTCGTCTCCATCAAGCCGTCGAGAATAAATCGCGCGCAATGTGTCAGGGCCTCCGGCAACTGGCCAGTGTGTCCCATCTCTACCATGTCGATTGACATCACCCCAGCGCGGATCAAGACGACCACCGATCTCCAAGGTTTGATCAATACAATCGTCAAGAATTGCTTGTGCGTCGGGGTTACTGGTGCTGCTGCTCTCGGCTTGCCATTCGGCGGCAAGGACGCAGACACCGAGTGCAGCGCCTCGATTTTCTTTATCAGTCCCAAGATTCCAGCGCTCAAGAATATCGATTGCACGGCTCACTGTGTCGCTCTCCCTTGGGAGAGCAATCACTTCGCTCAAAAACGCGATGCCTCTGTAGTTCGCCGAGTAGTTGTTGTCGTGTTTTAGCTCCCAAGCCTCATCAAAAGAAATCTGTTCAAAGTCAGCAAACAGTTCCAGTCCGCGAGTTGCGCGGTTGGTCATCCGTGTCTGCCATCCACCGTCAGCAGGTACTGCGTTCGGCTGTGGGTTGTCCTGTGGCTCGGTGATGTTGAAAGGCGTCTGGTTGGCACTGTGCACAAAGCCAGACCCAGGGTTGGTCACCTGAGGAAGTACTGAAGTGGGGTGGTAACGCTGCCAGATGAGATCTGAGCGATCGCCCGGGAGGTATTGCTGCCAATTCCAGTCTGGGGCCCTTACCGGCAACTGAGCGTTATGAATGAAGTGAATGTCACCGTGTCGATTGGCATAAACGAAATTGAAGCTCTGTATGTGATTTAGGGCAACTGCTGCTCTCCATTCCTCGAAGTTCTTGGCCTTGTTCATAGCCAACCATTGCTCAACCTGCTTCATCTCGTCGATGCCAGCGTAGCGAATGGCATACACACCGTGCTTGGTCCTCAAGGCAGGGCCATGCATTGATCGGAGTACTTCCCGTTTGACCGACCACGGAATAAAGCCCCATAGTTTTAATTTGAGCTTTACCTCGCCAACCTCGAGGTCACGCCACGCACCATCGAGACGGTATTGGTTGGGGTTGTCGGGGTTCATCTCGAGCACGTAAATGTCCACCAGATCAGGCTTGTTTACCGTCGCGCCCCATCCGTGTTCTTCCGTAAAACCGACGCCCATGGTCGGTGCGCCAGGAAACAGGCCGCCCATGACATTGAGTCCCTCGCCTGACTCGATATGTGCTTCGTACCAAGCGACCGGTCCTGTCAGCGGCTGGTGGGAGTTGATAATGAGGTAGGTTGATCCGTCCTCGGTTCGCGAAGGTGCAATGGCCGTCGCATTGGAGCCAATAGGGTCTTTAGGCTTGGGGTTGTAGGGTGCTTTGCTGACCGTGTTAGGCCGCTCGTCGCCAAAGAGTTCGAGCACGGGGCCATCAAAACCGTAGAACAGCGGGTGCCTCAGCATGTGGCCCGCAATAATGTCCTTGCCCGTTATCGGCAATAGCTCAGGATGCTTTACTTCGGACGGGTTATCTCGAGTAAAGGCATTAAAGCCTTCAGCGAACGCCTCGACATAACGGCGAATCTCGTGCGACAGGACTCGCTCGTAGTCGCGATCAAGCGTTCCCCACAAGTCTAGCCATTTCACCAGATAGTCAGACTGCGCGCCTTCCTGACCCTCGTAGAGCCCTGCCGTGCCCCGGAAAAAGGGCAGGCTACCTTCCATAATCGGCCATGAATCCTCTGCCTGGGCATAGGCCAGACCGAATGCGGCATCGGCATCTGTCTCGCCGTAAATGTGCGGAACGCCGTACTGATCGCGCTCAATACTGGCTTCGTGAGTTGCGCCGACAGCATATTGGCCCCAGACCAGCAAGCAGACTAGGACTGTGAACGCAGTGAAGGTAGCGCCAAGAGAAGAAGAGCGTACTGTAAGGGTGCGTATATGCATCGTTATTGTTCCGAGCCGTATTAAGGAGTGACCTGCAGCGGGCCGCGCCAGGTGTTATCCCAAAATTTACTGACGCTGTGTACCGGCGGTAAGTATTCCTCATTTGCTCGCACCAAACGGCTTTGTCGAGGTTGTGACGTGGGGATTGCACACGGACAGGGTTATACTCACATCATGGATCTTATTGCTTTAGCTGTACCGTTTTTCCTGCTTTCTATTGCCATCGAATGGTCATGGGGGCGCTGGTGCGGGCGAGACACGTACCGGCTGACGGATGCGGTGAGCAGTTTGACGCTCGGTGGTCTGTCTCAGGCGCGTCGATTCGTGGCACTAGGCGTGGGTGGTGCTGTCTACGCATGGCTAGCATCGGTAACGCCGATCACGACATGGTCGACAGAGGGTTGGCAAGCCTGGTTGATCGCCTTTGTGCTCTACGATCTTTGCTACTACTGGTCGCACCGTGCGGGCCATGAGGTGAAGCTCTTTTGGGCCGCACACGTGGTTCATCACCAAAGCGAGGACTACAACCTATCGACTGCGTTGCGTCAGACAAGCTCCGGGTTCCTCTTTGGTTGGATTTTTTACACGCCTTTGTTCTTTATCGGCGTCCCGGCTGAGATGATGGTGACGGTAGGTGCGCTAAATCTTATTTATCAGTTTTGGGTGCACACCGAGCACGTTGGCGAGCTTGGTTGGTTTGAATACGTATTTGTCTCTCCATCAAATCACCGCGTGCATCACGCGAGGAACGCTTGCTACCTAGACCGCAATTACGGCGGCGTATTCATCGTTTGGGACCGATTGTTTGGCTCCTATCAACGCGAGTCGCCGTCTGAGCCCTGCGTATACGGCATTACTAAGCCGATACGATCTTGGTCGCCTCTGGAAGCGTGGCTTCACGTCTACAGAGACATGGCCAGAGAAATGTGGCGAACACGGAGTTGGTCTGATCGCTTGCGGGTGCCTTTCTCGCACCCCGCTTGGCAGCCCTCGGATCTGGTGGCAGCCGCGGAACCGGTCATTGGCCAACCTTTCGAAAAGTACGACCCGCAGGTGTCCCGAGCTCGGAAGATGAGCGGGACCATCAATTTAATCTTGATGACGCTGCTGTTGGTAACAGCCCAGCAGAGTCAACTTCTGCAAGGCTACGAGGCCTTTGCCTGGGGGATGATGCTGTGGCTAGGGGTCGCGAACGCGGCTTTACTGAGCAATTATGACTCGGCCTGGTTCAGGGTGCAGGACGTATTGAAATTGCTGGTCCTTTGTGCGCTTGCTGCACAGCTGTCGGTAGCGACGGCACTGGTCGCTATCCCCTTGGCCGTGATGGGAACGATCTGGCAGTGGTTTGAAAGGGAAGCAAAGGTGGCGAATGCCACCTCTTAGATAACTTCTTAAAGAGTACCTATATACGCTGCGATATTGCCGATGTCCTCGTCGGTCATTGGTTTAGCAACAGGCCACATCATCGCTGACTGGGCGCCCCGTGGCTCGCCCGCACGGTAGCCGGTGAGCTTGTCTGCGATATCACTGACAGCTTGGCCTGCGAGCTTGGGTCCAATACCACCTTCGCCGTTACCACCGTGACAGGCGATACACTGCCCGTAGTAAGTCTCACCAAGTGCTTCAGGTGACGCTGCGGCTAGCGCTTCCTGTTTCACGCGCTCAATATCGGCAATGCTTCCGCCATTGTCTGCTTTCCATGCTTCGTAGCACTCTCCGACACAGACGTTGCGGTTGCCAGTCCAAGACTCGTCATTGTTTGTCGTACCGAACCAGATAATGACGGTAACAGCGATCGTGAAAGCGGCGACGATGACATTCGTATTCATTAATTTCCCCCGGGTAAAAACGCTGACTCTTCGGTCGGCGCGAATGATAAGGCCTTTATACAGCTGATGTAAGTACGATCAGCATCAAGCTGGAAATTTCACCTTAATTAAGGTTATTGGCCTTTCGGATGGATGCATGTTCGTGATGTGACCAGAGGTAAATGGATGTATGGCAATGCTCGAACATGGTAAGTAAAAACGATTACGCCCATACTGCGTCACCTTTGAACACTAGCCTTGGTCAAGATTCTTAAAGAGGAAATACAGTCGTGAAAGCTGCTTATACCGGACAAATAAAAGTTCGTTTCGCCGATACAGATGCCAATGGACACACTTATTTCGGTAGCTATCTTGTTCTTGCGGATGAGGTGGTGTCTGAGTATCTCGAGCAGGTTGGCTGGGATGCGGGCCCTGACGGTGACTTCCTAACATTTACTGCTAATGCCAATATCGATTTTGTCGGTGAGTGCCTGGCGTGGGACATTTTGGATGTGTCTTGCAGTTTCACTAGACTAGGTAATTCCAGCTGCACGCTGGAGTACGAAATGCTGAACAGGACGACCAATGAAATCGCCACTCGTGGCAGTTTTGTTTACGTCTTCGTTGATAAGGAGACGCGTAAAAGCCGACCTATCCCTCAGCAGGTCAGAGACTCCATCATTACAGCACAACCTGAGTTAGCGGGCTGATAGACACGCATGAACGAGACGGTAAATCCACACGGCAATCCCCAGGGTAAAGGGCTTGTCATGGTGCTTCAGCAGATGGCTGCTGCCGCGCCCGCGGAAATTCGTCCAAAATCTGCAGATGAGGCGCTGCTGGACTACTGGTGTTCGAGTCTTGTCCTATCTGCAGCGTTTAAGTTTCGCGTAGCGCCCGATAACACATACTACCTTTATCGTGCCGAAGGCGAGTGGCAGTTATCGCTCATCTCACCTGAGGAGTGGGGTAGACGGTTGCCCGGTGATTACGTGGCCGAGTGCCAGCTCAGCCAGGATATGACCTGGAAGCTTCGGTTTGATTCTGATCTCAGCCAGTCGGTTAGAGATGCGCTGGTTATGTTCCTTGAAGGATTCCAAGAGCAAGCCGCACGGTCGCAAAGCTTTGACGAGTTACTGCCTGACTACGTGGAGAGTCTTCCGTATCAGCAGCGAGTACTGGCCTCTGCGCTAAAGCGGTCACTCAAACACTCATTGCGTCTCGCTGGCGATAACGGCGTCGGGCTGTTAGCGGCGGTAGTCGAGCGGCGGCTCTCGATCTCCTAAGAGGGCTTCGTACTGGAAGTTAGCGCCACGTCGAACGTCAAACTCGGCTTTCGCTTCCATCAAAATAGCTGGATTTTCAAATAGCTCCACGGCCGTGAGCGCCATCGATTTGGCCGCGACGATCATGCCCTTGTGCCCAATTGGCGTGCCGCCCGCGGCAACGGCTTGCCATGTGTGGGCACCGGTGCCGGGAACCCAGGTTGCTGTATTCATGCCGACCGTTGGAACCGTCCAGCTGACGTCGCCCACATCCGTGGATCCATTGCCTCGCTGCCCGGTCTCGAAGGGCTTTATCTTGGACGCACGTCCTTTGGTATAGGTGCCCGTGGGCAACGTTTTTGAAATCTCGGCAGCAAAGACTTCATCGGCCTCGCTGTACTCAACACCACCAACCGACGATAACTTGGCGTGCATGACTTTTGCCAAGGTGTCGTTGGGAAGCACGCTGTAGTTACCGTGGATAATCTCGTAGCTCATCGAGGTGCCTGTCCCAACTGCCGCAGCTTCTGCAGTGGCCATAACACGATCCCAAATCTCACGCAGGGTTGTCTCGTTGGGGTGTCGGACGTAGTAGAACGATTGGGCAGTATTTGGCACCACATTCGGCGCTGAACCGCCGTTCGTAATGACATAGTGAAGACGAGTGGAGGTGGGTACATGTTCTCGTAGCAAGTTCACCATGAAGTTCATGGCTTCTACGGCGTCCAGCGCGGATCGTCCGCGGTCAGGCGCCGATGCCGCGTGTGATGAGACACCCGAGAACGTGAACTTGGCTGACCGATTGGCCAAGGTGCTCGCCGAATCAGCGGCATTGACGGAGGAGGGGTGCCAGTGGATTACGGTATCCACATCATCAAAGAGACCCGCCCGCACCATATAGACCTTTCCAGAGCCACCTTCCTCAGCCGGCGTGCCGAAGAACTGAATTGTGCCCGGGGTGCCCGTGCGCTCCAGCCATTCTTTGACTGCAATAGCCGCGCCGGCTGAACCTGCACCAAACAGGTGATGGCCGCAGGCCTGAGCCGCATTCTTGCCCTCAATTTTTTGCTCGAAAGGCACCGCTGCTTGGCTAATACCCGGTAGTGCATCGAATTCGCCCATGACAGCAATGACTGGCTCGCCGGATCCGTAACTGGCAACAAACGCCGTGGGGATATCAGCGACACCGCCTTCAATGCTGAAGCCTTCAGCTGACAAGGCACTTTTTAGTGCTTCGCTTGAGCGCGTTTCCTGATAGCCCACCTCGGCGAGATCCCAGATTAGGTCACTGAGATCTGTTAGCTGCTGTGATCGGGTTTCAATACTGCTGATTACACCCTCATTAGCCTGTGAGGTGAGTGACCAGAGTGCGAGG
>PKCZ01000054.1 GCA_002862405.1 Pseudomonadota bacterium | reverse complement strand
AGCAAAATTCGGTTGGTTAATGACATGTTTACTCCTCGCAGGGTTCAGGTCGCCAGGCGCTGACAGCGATATCAGCACAGGCATTACAGGCCGAAGGGTACGTGTTAATGGACCCCGACTCCATCACGGCACAGACCGGTTCGTATTGCAGCGTGCAAATTTTAGGCCTCGGCTCCTCGCATTGAACGGTTTGCAGTATAGGAGCCTCCGATACCTCAGGATCAGCTGGTCCTTGCCCAAAAAGATCCGCGGGCAAAGAGGTGCAGGCAGTCACCGCCATCAGACAGCCCAGCGCAACCAACCTAATGCTTAAGAAACGTACCAAGTCGATATTCATTGAGTGCAATCTCTCTACTATCCGTGGCGTACCCGCCCTCTAAAGTGATCTCAACTGATCGCGTCTTTCGATCAATGCTGCCTGACGCTCGCGGATTACCGCGGAACCCGTGGCTGAGGCCAATGCTGCGCAGACGCATGACATACGATCTTGTGCTTGTAGTGAAGGAGCAGACAGTTTTTCCGCGATAGACACCATATCAGTCATTTTTGCCCAGCAGTTCAGTACCACATCACAACCCGCGCGCTGAGACGTGAGAGCAAGCTTACCTATTTCACCCGACAACGCTTTCATATCGAGATCGTCACTAATCAAAAGGCCATCGAACCCGATCTTTTTACGGATGACCTCATTAATGACAAAAGGCGACAAGGTGGCGCATTGGTCGACATCCCAGGCATCAAAAATGACATGGGCCGTCATCGCCATCAGTGCCCCGCTTAATGCATGAAATGGTAAAAGGTCCGACACAAGCTCGGCATCTGATGCGGCCACGCGCGGTAAGTCTTTATGCGAGTCCACAGCCGAGCGCCCGTGACCAGGTATGTGTTTAATCACACCCTCAACCCCACCAGCTTTCAAACCGACTAAACAGGCCTCACCGAGTGCTGCGACGTGATCTGGGTTTTGTGAAAAGGCGCGATCGCCAATGACGTCGTGAGCACCCGCTACAGGGACATCTAGCACCGGCGCACAGGTCACGGTAATACCGACCTCGGCCAAGTCGAGCGCTAAGGCCTCGAAGTTCATCGTACAAGCCTCTAAACCACGAGCCGGGTCATGCGCATAAAGGGCTTCAAAGACGGCTGCGGGGGGATAGGCAGGCCACTCCGGCGCTTGCATGCGCGCTACTCTGCCGCCTTCCTGATCGATCAGTATCGGCAATTGGTCTCGTCCGGTGAGCGAGCGCAAGTCATTGGTCAGCGCGCGCAGCTGACTTCGCTGCTCTACATTGCGGCCAAACAAGATAAAGCCAAATGGCTGACTTTCTCTGAAAAAGTCTCGCTCATTGGCTGAGAGCGTCGTTCCTGCCAAGCCAAAAATTGCGGGCGTCATCGTGCCAAACCTTCGCCAGAGGGTCCCATGATTATGGGGCCAAAGATCACACCGCGTACAAGCTTAAGAAGCGCGCTCAACCCTTCAGCAAAGAGCAGATACTGAGAGACATCCATATGACTCCGTAACGATACTTTCACAGCAATTTACCTGACTTAGGTGTGTACAAAGTGTGGCAATGACCCTTTCCAGAAGAACGCACGGACGCGTCCCATGAGTCGTCATCCAAACAGAACCACAGCCAACCCGCTGTCGGTAGGTTAGAAAGCGCCAGCGTTGGGCACAGGAAATTGGCAAGCTCGGTCATGGCAGGATTGTGGCCGATGAGAGCAATACTGTCTAAGCCATCATCGGCAGCGGCTATCCAATCAATAAGATCTGTCTCATCAAAGGTGTAGAGGGCATCGTCGTAATTCGACACCTGCTCGCCCAATATTGGCCAGCCAACGGTCAAGCCATCAAAGGTCTCCCGCGCACGTTGGGCAGTGCTGACAAAAAACTGCGGTGTCTCGCGCCCGCCAACCTCAATCTCCGCGTGCATCGCACGGCCAGCGAGGGGCGCGGCCTGACGACCGCGAGCATTCAGCGGCCTTTGATGATCGGACAGCTCGGG
Source organism: Pseudomonadota bacterium (assembly GCA_002862405.1). Lineage (GTDB taxonomy): Bacteria > Pseudomonadota > Gammaproteobacteria > Pseudomonadales > Halieaceae > Luminiphilus. The sequence continues at coordinate 31,743 of PKCZ01000054.1, read as the reverse complement.
GTGTTCCCAGGAGGATTTGGCGTGGCGAATGAGGTGTAGCTGTTTCAAGAGAACAGGCTTCCAACTGTCAACATGGATTCACTCCACGATTCACTTCGCCATTCACTCCACGATGAACAAATGCACCTTTTTCTTGCCCAGGCGTGTTATGAAATAACACCCGTGCATCGCAGCTTCAGGCACAAAGCAGGACGCAGGATCGGCATTATTCTCCGCCGATACAGAGATGCCATTAATCGATACCGCGGACCGACCCAGGGCATCTTTGACCTGTTTGCCCGACACAGCCATACCCGCGTCGGTCAACAATTGCGTTAGCGTCTCCGGTATCGCTTCTCGGGCGATCACCGAGCTGGGAAGTCCATCCAGGCTCAGCTGGGCGAGATCTGACTCCGATAAGCTCGACTCATCGCCACTGAACATCGCGGATGTGATCCGTTCGGCTGCCTCTAGCCCACCCTCACCATGGACGAGCCGCGTTACCTCACGCGCCAGAACACGCTGGGCCTCAGGACGACCCTCGCGTTCAGCATCTTCCTGCGCCAGAGCATCAATGGCCTCGACCGTCAAAAAGGTAAAGTATTTAAGGAATTTGTATACATCGGCATCCGCTGTACTCAGCCAGAACTGATAGAAGGCGTACGGTGATGTTTTACCCGCATCCAGCCAAATCGTCCCTGATTCAGTCTTACCGAACTTGGTGCCGTCGGCCTTGGTAACCAATGGCATGGTCAGTCCCTGCACCGATGCACCGTTCATTCTCCGAGTGAGATCAATGCCGCCCGTAATATTGCCCCATTGATCGGAGCCACCAATTTGAAGCTCGCAGTCAAAACGTTTGTTCAGCTCAGCAAAGTCAAACGACTGCAAAATCATGTAGGTAAATTCAGTGAAACTAATCCCGGCACCCTCGCGCTCAATGCGCTGCTTCACCGACTCCTTTGCAATCATGTTATTGACGGAAAAATGCTTACCAACATCGCGTAAAAAGGTCAGTACATCGACATCAGCCGTCCAATCGAGGTTGTTAGCCATGATGGCGGCGGCATCACCATCGAATGAGAGAAACTGAGACATCTGGCGACGCAGGCGTTCCACCCAGCCAGCCACCACATTGGGCGTGTTCAATGAGCGCTCCTGAGCTTTAAAGCTTGGATCGCCGATTAAACCCGTTGCACCACCAACAAGCGCGATGGGCGTGTGGCCTGCCAGTTGAAATCGCTTCAACGTGAGCAGCGGGACCAGTGAGCCAATATGCAAACTGTCAGCAGTCGGATCAAACCCGCAATAGAGGGTGCGTGGCTTCTCGGCTAACCACGCCTCGAATGTTTCATCGCCTGTGGTCTGAAACACTAAGCCTCTCGCTTTAAGATCCTCAAAAAGACCCATGTCCTCACCTTCTACTTAATTTCTGACATCTCAACCAAGCGACCCATAAAAAAATGGGCGCCTAGCTATCGGTCCGCCGCTCGAGCCATTAATGTCCGCTCTATTGTCGGTTATGATGCAGGGCAATGAATAGCCCCTCAACCGGGGCGGGAATCGGAAAAACCTTGCAACGTAAACCCAGAGGCGCCACACGTCGCCAGTACAACGCACCGTTTGCGCAGGATCGCGACCAACTTCTGTGGGGTGGCGTGAGTCTACTCGTCTTAGTCTTGCTATCACAGCTTTTCATCGGTGTGTTCAGCAGCGACACTGATGACGAAACAATCTTCGAGTCCGATCCCCTCGTCACCGCAACAACACAAGTCGCGTGGGATGCAGTTACCGAAGGGCAGATACTGAAACCGGATGAACCACCCATCATCTGGAACGATGTGATCGTCAGGAATGGCGATAACTTGAGCCTGATCTTCAATCGTGCGGGATTTTCAGATCGTGATGTCTACGAGGTGACCTCAAGCGAAAAGGGACGTGCGTTACGAAAAATCTTTCCGGGCCAACTGATTGGTTTTGCCGCGAACGAGGACAACGCACTGATTGCGGTGAGGCATATCGAGTCGCCTCTCAAGCAGACGGTCTATTCGAAGAGTGAGGGGCAGTTCGTTTCCGAAATCATTACGCGAGAGACACAAACGCGAGAGCGTTCAGTGGCACTGACCATCGACAGCTCTCTTTTCCTCGCGGGCGATCGAGCCGGATTATCAGACGGTATCATTATGGAGTTGGCCGCCATTTTGGGCGGCGTCATAGACTTCGCGCTGGACCCTCGTCGTGGCGACGAAATCATCATTTTATTCGAAGAAAACTACTTCGATGACGAGAAATTTTCCGATGGCGACATCCTTGCCGCCTCATTTAATAACAACGGTCGGTTGGTTGAGGCGTACCGCTACACCGATAGCTTAGGTGATACCGGATACTTTGACGCTGAAGGCGTCAGCATGCGCAAAGCCTTCCTAAAGGCTCCCCTCGACTTCACACGAGTCAGTTCGAGCTTCAATCCAAATCGCCTGCACCCAATCTACAAGACTAAGCGCCCCCACCGAGGAACGGACTACGCTGCCCCAAGAGGCACGCCAGTCTATGCAGCGGGAGATGGTCGTGTAGTAGAAGCGGGTTATACACGCCCTAATGGAAATTACGTATTCATTCAGCACGGTGAGGGTTTTAAGACCCACTATTTGCATTTAAATAAGAAGCGAGTGAAACGTGGCGATCGTGTCAAACAAGGACAAGTGATTGGCACCGTAGGTTCAACCGGCGCAGCAACCGGCCCGCATTTGCACTACGAATTTTTGGTCAACGGAGTGCACCGTAATCCAAGGACCGTGCACAAGATTTTGCCGAAGGCGAAGTCACTGCCGGACTCGGAGCTTGAACGATTCAAAGACGCGATCAAGCAACCTGTCCAGCGCATAGCGGCGTTAAAAATGACCGATGCGATTACGGGGGCTGAGTGAGTCAGCTGCGTCACTTTATTGGATTGATGTCCGGCACCAGCGCGGACGCCATTGATGCGGCTTTGGTGGGGTTTGAATCCGATGGAAAAACGCACCTCATTTGTACCCATACACTCCAATTACCAGCGGATCTCAAAAAACGCATCATCGCGGCGCAAACACGCGCGGATACATCGATTCGAGATGTCTGTGAACAGGACGTGGCGCTCTCGTTGCTTTACGCAGTAGCGGTAGAGACTCTTACTAAAAAGGCCAACATACCGGTATCCAAGATCGAAGCCATCGGCAATCACGGGCAGACGCTGCTGCACGCTCCTGAGGCCGACCACCCCTTCACCTTACAAATTGGCGATAACCACCGCTTGGCAGAGCTTTCGGGTATCACCGTCGTTGGTGATTTCCGCCGACGCGATATCGCCGCGGGCGGCCAAGGCGCGCCATTGGTTCCCGCATTTCACCGGACGCTGGTTTCTCAGACTGAAACGGCTGCCTTCCTCAATGTGGGCGGCATTGCAAATATCAGTGTCATTGCTCCCGACCGACTCAGCGGTTTTGATACTGGTCCGGGGAATACACTGTCCGATGCCTGGATTCGCAAACACCAGCAGCAAGCCTTCGACACAGGCGGCGCATGGGCGAGCATTGGTAGGTTGGATGAGCCATTACTCGAGCGCATGCTTGCCGACCCCTACTTCAGTCGGCCTGCGCCCAAGAGCACTGGGCAGGACTATTTCAATCTGACATGGCTTGAAAGTCTGAAGGTCGATGAACTAGCGCCGGTTGATGTTCAACGAACACTCGTGGAGTTGACCGCTCGATCGGCCTCGGACGCCCTTAAAACCTCGGGATGCGAGCGCGCGTATCTATGTGGCGGAGGACGTCATAACAAGCTTCTGATACGCCGAATACGATCGCTCGTTGCACCCATTGAGATCTCAGATACTTCTGCGCTGGGTGTTGATGCTGATTTTGTGGAAGCAGTGGCTTTTGCCTGGCTGGCTAAGCAGTGCCTAGACCGCGCTTCCGGCAATGTACCTGCAGCGACCGGGGCCCAGTCAGAACGAGTACTTGGAGTGATTTATCCTCGAGCTAATTGAGGTCGCAAGAAGAACCTCAATCGTCGCTGGTCTGCGGTGACCTAGGTAGAAAGTGAACTAAATAGAAAAAGACGCGCCGCAGCCGCAGGTTGTCGTTGCGTTTGGGTTGTTGACGACAAACTTAGAGCCTTCGAGCCCCTCGACATAATCTATTTCGGAACCCATCAGGTACTGGTAACTCATCGCATCGATGAGTGCCGACACACCCTCTCGCTCAATGACCCAGTCATCCTCCGCCATGTTTTCATCGAAGGTAAAGCCGTATTGAAAACCTGAGCATCCACCGCCAGTGATGTAGACGCGGAAGCGCAAGGACGGATTGGCCTCGTCCTCTATCAGATGCTGAAGTTTGCTGACCGCATTATCGGATAGGCGTATTTCTGTGGGATCAAAACCGGCGACTACTGTCATCGAGAACTCCGGATCTAGGACTTGTCCGCTGAAATAACAGGACTGGCTGATGAAATCTGCTCCACCTTCGCCGACGCCGTTGAGTGCTTCACGTTACCGTCAATTTTACTACCCATCGACATCTCGATCAGATTGTAGAAAACATCGCCGGTGACAACAGCACCCTTCGTCAACTCCAGGTTTTCGGCACTGTAAATGTTGCCTTTAACTGAGCCGCTAATCGACGCCGACGGTACGCGAATTTCACCTTCGACCGTGCCACCCGCTACCACTCGCAACAACGCCGAAGCACCAGGCTCAGCACTAATCGACCCGACAACGCGGCCTTCAACATCTAAGTTACCTGAAAACGTAATATCGCCTGACACAGTAGTACCCGCTGAGATGAGCGTTGTTGCACCCTTCGCCGTCGTTGGCATTTGCGATTGTTTGTTTCTCATAACCCTAACCCTACTTTATTGGGTGCTGTAGACAATCAATGTACTCCAGTCGAAGGTCTGCTCATAGGCCCGCCTTCGCGGGGTTGTCAATTCTATGTCAAACCGCACTGAAGCGGGAATAACTGTTTCAGCTAGCTCTATATTGCCTGAAATTCGCTGAAAATACTTAAACGACAGGTCGTGGCTATTCTCGGAGGACGCGGCTGCAATGGCCTCGCCCTCAGAATCGACGATCTGAACCGTCAATGTACCCCGGTAAAACTGGGTACCGGGTGCGAGTCGCTGAACGACGCCACGATACTCAAGGCTCCGCCTTTCGGGGTCCCAACTGAGATCGGGTGGCCGAAGTTTTACGGCGCTCACATCCTCGGACGAGGACATAATGTCTCGATAGAACACGAGCTCTTTTTCCAGCTCATCCACTTGCTTTTCGGAGTCTGCTAGCTCCGTGCGAAATCGATTGAGCGTTTCTGAATCTACAGCAAGTCGAGTTTCAAGCTTTGAAATTGTGTCTTTTAGGCCGGCTTCATCGAGAACTAAAGGCACTCGATCATCAAATCCCTGCTGATAGCCCAGCGCGTAAATGCCTACCCCGAACACGGCGAGCAGTACAGCCAACCCCACACGAAGCCTTCGCTGTCTTACAACGTTGACGCGCGTTACGACGGTCTTGAAGTCTTCGGAGGCCATCGTCGGTTAGGGATTAACCGCCGGCGCCATCAGACCTGTCGCCTCATCCCAGCCCTGCATGAGATTCATAGCCTGCACTGCCTGACCCGATGCACCTTTAATGAGGTTATCAATAGCAACCGTGATCACAACGGTGTCTCCCGGGGGTTGCGTGACGTCAATTTCACACACGTTGGTCCCTTTCACATGACGTGTTTCGGGCTCGTAGTGACCACCGGTGAGTCGAACAAACGGCTCATCGGCGAACCGCGACTCGAAAAGATCTCGGATATCGGTTGATGAATCGGTCAAGGTAGCAAACAAGGTCGCATGAATACCCCGCGTCATGGGTGTCAAATGAGGCACGAAGGTCAAAGACACGTCGCCGCCTGCCGCTCGAGAGAGTTCCTGTTCCATCTCTGGTAAATGCCGGTGGCCCTCCACGCCGTAAGACTTCATTGTCTCGGTCGACTCTGAGAGCAAAAGATTCACTTTGGCGCCACGGCCTGCACCGCTTGTGCCGGACGCGCAGGAGGCAATTAACCGACCGGGATCGATAACACCCGCTTCCAAGAGCGGCAGAAAGCCTAACTGGACAGCCGTTGGATAACAGCCGGGGCAAGCGACCAAACTCGCGTCGCGCAAGGCCGCACGGTTCACTTCGGGCAACCCATAGACAGCAGTCGAAATAAGATCTGGTGCCGCATGCGCTGTACCGTACCAGGACTCCCAGACACCGATGTCGCTCAAGCGAAAATCCGCAGACAGATCGATGATGTTAATCCCGCGATCCAACAGTGCAGGCACTGTGTTCATCGATACCGCATGTGGCGTTGCGAAAAATACGAGGTCACAGTCTGCAAAATCTACCGCACCGGGATCCTCGAACGCGAGGTCGATATGACCTCGAAGGCTGGGAAACAAGCGGTCGACACGCACACCCACCTCGGCTCGCGACGTCAGGCGCTGTATAGCGACATGAGGATGCCCCAAGAGCAAACGAATGAGTTCCACACCGGCGTAACCGGTAGCGCCAACAATCCCAACTTTAATCATTTCAGGCCTAAGATCTGATACTGTGCAGCTAGTTTACTTGCTGTTCAGTTTGAAACCAGCATGGAGTAGTGAATGCTTTGGATTCAGGGTCTTCATGTCATCTTTGTCGTGACATGGTTTGCCGGTCTTTTTTACCTGCCGAGAATATTTGTTTACTACGCGCAGGCGGAAGACGACACAACGCGGACGACGCTGGCGATGATGGCACGCAAGCTCTATAAATTTGTTACACCACTGATGATCCTGGCAATAATCCTAGGGCTGTGGCGCCTGAGCTACGCATTGGATTACTACCTGAGTAGCCTTTGGATGCAGCTTAAGTTGCTCGGGGTTGTTTGCCTCCTCGCCTACCACGTCCAATGCGGTCGCTACGTTGCTCGCATTAACGGTGGCGATGACAGCAAAAGCCATGTGTTTTATCGATTTTTTAACGAGGTACCCGTGTTATTTTTGTTCACGATCGTACTGTTAGTCTATGTACGACCGGCCTAGCAGCGCGGCAACAACACTATATAAACGACGATGCGTCGGGGGAACATGGTCAATGACCAAATCTGAAGCGTTATTTGAGCGCGCACAAACTCGCATTCCGGGCGGCGTCAATTCGCCAGTCCGAGCCTTCAAAGCTGTTGGCGGAACACCACGATTCATGGAGCGATCCGACGGCGCCTACATCTTCGATGCCGATGGCAACAGGTACATCGACTATGTGCTTTCCTGGGGTCCTATGATCATGGGCCATAACCACCCTCAGGTTCGCGATGCCGTCGTTCAGACTGCGCAGGACGGCTTGAGCTTCGGTTGCCCGACCGAAATCGAAATTGAGCTGGCCGAGCGTCTGTGCGACCTGGTACCCAGTCTCGAGCAAGTCCGAATGACAAGCTCGGGTACCGAAGCCACTATGAGCGCCATCCGCCTCGCGCGAGGCGCGACCGGGCGGGACAAAATTATCAAGTTTGAGGGGTGTTATCACGGCCACTCTGACTCCCTTTTGATCAAAGCGGGGTCAGGTGCGCTCACCTTTGGTGTGCCCAGCTCACCAGGCGTCCCCGATGTGCTTGCTCAGCACACCGTGACACTGCCCTTTAACGATCTGGACGCACTCAAAGAAGCTTTCGATCAACTCGGCGATGAGATCGCTTGTGTTATCACCGAACCCGTCACAGGGAATATGAACTGCATTTTGCCAGAGCCCGGCTACCTCGAGGGTATGCGTGAGCTCTGTACCGAGCGCGGCGCTATTCTGATTTTCGATGAAGTCATGACCGGGTTCCGGTTTGGCACACATTGCGCACAGGGGCATCTCGGCATCGACCCAGATCTCACCTGCCTAGGCAAAGTGATCGGCGGCGGCATGCCAGTCGGTGCTTTTGGTGGCAAAAAAGACATCATGGCACACATATCGCCCTTAGGACCGGTCTATCAAGCCGGCACCCTATCCGGTAATCCGGTGGCTATGGCCTCTGGCCTCGCAACCCTAGATATTATCTCGCATCACAACTTCTACGATGATCTGTTCCGTCACACCACAGAACTGTGCGAGGGGATGCAGCAGGTCGCGGACGAAGCGGGCATTCCCTTTACCACCAATCATATGGGTAGCATGTTCGGCTTCTTTTTTACGGAAGATGAAAAAGTTACCCAATATCCGCAGGTCATTGGAGCGAACGTCGAGCGGTTTAACAAGTTCTTCCACTTGATGCTCAACGAGGGTGTTTATCTAGCGCCCGCGTCTTTTGAAGCGGGCTTTATGTCATCGGCGCACACCGATGGCGACATTACCGATACCATTGATGCGGCTCGACGGGCATTCAAAGCGCTGTAGACAGCAATAGACAACAGCAACTTAGATATCGCCGGCACCTAAAAACAACAGGAATACACTTGCAGGGACATACGAGGGAAGTCGAATGAATACAGCCAGAGGCCCTTTCCCACAGACCCGAATGCGACGCTTGCGCGCATCGGAGTTTGCACGCGCACTGACTGCAGAGAATGCGCTCAGCCCCAGTGATTTTATCTATCCCATGTTTGTCCTTGAGGGTGAAAATCAGCGCGAAGCCGTACCGTCAATGCCAGGCGTCGAGCGCCTTAGCATCGATCTGCTAATCGAGCGAGCAACTGAGGCGCATGTACTGGGGATACCCGCCATCGCTTTGTTTCCTGTCGTTGGCGAGGCAAAGAAGTCACTCGATGCCAGCGAAGCATACTCACCTGGTGGTCTCGTGCAGCGAACGGTCAAAGCGCTGAAGACCGCGCTTCCAGACCTAGGGGTTATTACGGACGTCGCGCTGGATCCTTACACGACGCATGGGCAGGACGGCATCATCGATGATGATGGTTACGTATTGAATGACATCACCAAAGACACCCTCGTCAAGCAGGCAGTCAGCCACGCGCGTGCGGGTGCTGATGTGGTGGCACCCTCTGACATGATGGACGGACGCATTGGCGCCACACGAGAAGCGCTGGAGGCCGACGGGCACATCAATACGTTGATCCTGTCCTATGCTGCCAAATACGCCTCCGTCTACTACGGACCCTTCCGCGATGCCGTGGGCTCTGCGGCGAATCTCAAAGGCGGTGATAAAAAGACCTATCAAATGGATCCCGCTAACAGCGACGAGGCGATTCACGAGGTGGCACTCGACCTCGGCGAGGGCGCGGATATGGTGATGATTAAACCCGGCATGCCCTATCTCGATATCGTTCGCCGTGTAAAGACCGAGCTGCAAGTACCGACCTTTGCCTACCAGGTGTCTGGGGAATATGCGATGCATCAGGCCGCCTTCGACAATGGCTGGTTATCGCGCGATGCCGTCATTCTGGAGAGTCTTCTGTCATTCAAACGCGCAGGCGCCGATGGGATTCTCACCTACTTCGCCGTCGATGCTGCGAGGCTACTGACCAAGTAATGGCGACCGCTGGACTGCCCATGGCAGGTCATCACGTTGTAGGGCTACTTGTCGCCGCCACCACTGGACTTTACGCACCCGCAAGCTCGGCCTGTGAGTGTTTGTGGGAAGGTAGCTTTGCTGAAGTAGCGCCCGAGTCGGATCTCGTTGTACTCGGCAGCGTTAGCGGCAAAAAAGGTAACGCGATTGATATCGAGGTCGACGTCACCCTGGCGGGACCTGACTGGGAGTCCTTCCCTAGAGTCTGGCTTAAGACCGGGGACTACTGTCGACCCGACGCCGATAAGTTCAGCGAGGGTCAACGACTGATCCTAGCGCTCAAAAAACTAACTGAACTGCCCGACGATGGTTTCAATCCGTCTACGCCCAACATTAGCTACGGACGAATCGGCGACTACGAGCTTTCGAGTTGCGGTGGCTATTGGTTGACGGTTGAGGGGTTGCGGGCATCAGGCAATCTTGTCCCTGGTATGCCGCGGTACTCGCATGAACCTAAGATGGCGCCCGTGTTAGTGGGTCACGTGATTGCTTATCTCAAAGGTGCAGCCAGCTTGGCGACGCTGATAAAGGCGAGTAAGGAAGATCCAGAATTGGAAGCGCTTCGCCGAGACTCACGTGGGTTTTTAAGGGGCTTACCACCCATTGAGGCGGAAGCTGACACTACACCCGAGTAACACGAGCCGCTGTGCTTTCCCTACCGCCAATGATCTCCAGTAGCTCATCGATCATCATCAGTGAGAGACCCCAAATCAGGCGCCCATCATAGCTAAAGGCATCGGATTCAAGCACTTCGCCGCGCCAATCCCACTGGTGGCGACCACGGTTCGCATCGTCGAGTAAAAAATTCAATGGAACCCATACGGTATCGTCGACCTCATGGTTAAGCTCGAAGGACGGCGTACCGTCCACTCTAAAAATAAAAGGCGCCACCAACATCTCTGGGCGATCGGCACGCCAGCCCGTATTCACATCAGATAACTGACAGACGAGCTCACCGTGGGTATCGAGGTCAAAGCTTATCTCCTCCCGCGTCTCCCGCTTAGCGCAGGCTACATCGGTAACATCGGACGCGTCCTTCCGACCTCCCGGGAAACCCATGTGACCGGACCAGGGGTCGCCCTCTCTAACTGCACGCTGAATCATGAGAATCTCAGGACCCGAGACACCCGATCGCAAACTAATCGCAACCGCTGCACGCTTGGACGGAAAAGTTTCCGCCGGCGCCTCAACGACGGATAAACAATCAATCACTTCTTGAAAACTTGGATACACGGGTCACCTCTCTGATGTCGCCAGTCTATCGAAAACTTATCGATCAAGCTTGATTACAACCAAGACAAGTAATGATCCTGATCACCCCGCATGCGATAATCTCATTCGGCTTAATTCATCCATAAGGAAATAACTGTGTCTAAATACTTCGTCTACGCGATTGGCGCCGCTTTGGTCGATACTGAAATCGATGTATCCGACAATGACCTTGATCAGCTATCGATTGAAAAAGGCATGATGACGCTGGTTGATGAAGCCCGTCAGGCCGAAATTAAAAATCATCTTTCAAACAAGCTCTCATCGGCTAATCACGCCTGCGGAGGCAGCGCAGGCAATAGCGTGATTGCCGCCTCTCAGTTTGGTGCACCCACCTACATGAGCTGCCTGGTCGCAAATGATGAGGATGGCGACATTTACATCAAAGATCTCGAGGCCTGTGGTGTTGATCACGGTTTTAAAAGTGAGCGTCGCGCAGGTACAACGGGAAAGTGTTTGGTTCTGATTACGCCTGATGCCGAGCGAAGTATGAATACCTTCCTCGGTGTCTCCGAGACACTCTCGGTAACCGAGGTAAACGAGGCTGCCATTGGTGCATCAACGTGGGTTTACCTAGAAGGGTACTTGGTCACCTCCCCGACCGGTCATGCAGCGGCGCTTAAAACTAAGCAAATTGCCGAAGCAAACGATACAAAAGTAGCGGTCAGCTTTTCTGATCCCGGCATGGTCACGTTTTTCCGCGACAACATGAATGCCATGCTCGAGGGCGGCGTGGACTTTGTCTTCTGTAACGAGATCGAAGCTCTAGAGTGGGCACAGACCGATGATTTGGACGCGGCTGCTGAGCGGCTGAAAGCGATCTGTAAAAGCTTCGTGATCACACGCGGCGCCGATGGTGCCATTTTGTATGATGGAACGAGCACGCATCAGGTGGCATCGGAAAAGGTAACCGCGGTGAATACCAATGGCGCGGGCGATATGTTCGCTGGCGCCTTTTTCTTCGCACTCTGGCTAGGGGCAGCTATGCTGAGTGCTTGCGAATTTGCGACCAAAGCCGCGGGCGCCGTTGTCTGCCAAGCGGGTCCGCGACTCAGCTTGGACGCGACCAGCGCCCTTCGCGATGGGTATTTTAGTCATTAGCACCGATAGTTAAGCGCCATGCTCTTAAAAAAGTAGCAAGCCACTTTGAGGAGAAGTCGATGAGCGACAGAGAAATCAAACCCGAGGTCAAAGACGATCCGTTGTTTCAAATGCTGCGACACGAGGACGTCGATAGCTTCAACAAGCATCGCGACACCATGGACTGCGGTCAGCTGACAGGTGGCGATTACCGAGGGCGTGACCTGCGCAAAATGAATGCAAGAGGTCTGGATTTCTCAAGCGCTTACTTTAGAAATTGCGACTTATCAGGTATCGATTTTCGCGAGACCAACCTCGAGGGCGCGAGCCTACTTGATGCGAAAGTATCAGGAGTCTACTTCCCTGACGAACTGAGTCCTGAAGAGATTCGTCTCTCTCTCGATCACGGCACACGTCTGCGCTACAACAAGTAGGGACCCGTCATGAGTCTGGCGATTCGCCGAACACTAAAGCTCTGCCTCCTGCTATCACTATGGTTGCCGCTCAGTGCACTCGCGCAGAGTGCGCTCTCCGCGTACACGCAACAACAAACCCAGTTCTTGCCCGTAGATGAAGCCTACCAACTGACGCTCGTCGCCGACGGGGATCAGCGGCTGATGTTGCAGTGGGTTATCGCGCCTGAGTACTACCTGTATCGCCATGCATTCAAGGCGCAAGCCTCTGACTCGGAGGGCAGCATTGCCGCGAATTTAGTCTTACCCGATGGCCTCGCCAAAACAGATGAATTTTTCGGTGACGTCGAAGTCTACTACGACGCGCTAGAAGCTATGGTCGCCTTGGAGAGAACAACCGAGCTCGCACAAATTAAAGTGACCTACCAGGGCTGTGCCGATGCCGGGCTCTGCTATCCGCCTGAGACCAAATCCTTCCTATGGCACATGGCATCCGGCGAGATTCAGGCGGGCTCCCTCGCACCAACATCAAGCGCGCTCGACTCCAGTGACGACACCTCAAGCAGTACAGGCATAGGTCTGCTAGCAGCCATTGCTTTCGCGTTTCTCGGGGGCATTATCCTCAACGTCATGCCCTGCGTTTTTCCCATTCTGTCGCTCAAAGCTTTGAGCTTCACACACGGCAGTGCAGACCAGCACCGTCGAGCCAGCCTAGTCTACGCGGCGGGCGTCATCGTGAGCTTTATGGCCTTAGCGACAGTGCTCGTGGTCATCCAGCAGACGGGCCAGCTCATAGGTTGGGGCTTTCAGCTGCAAAATACTGGGTTCGTCATTGGGCTTGCCTATCTGTTCACCGTCATGGGCCTCAGCCTCAATGGACTGATTCATTTCGGAACGTCAATGATGAATGTTGGACAGTCTTTGACCGAACAGGACGGTGATGCCGGTAACTTTTTTACCGGTGTACTCGCTGTTGTTGTCGCCAGCCCATGTACGGCACCTTTCATGGGTACCGCGTTGGGATACGCGTTAACCCAACCTATTGTGGTAACGCTCGTAGTATTCGCGGCGCTTGGCGTGGGTATGGCACTACCGATGGTCATCCTAAGCCACAGTAGTGCCGCCGTGCGCGCACTGCCAAAACCTGGACCCTGGATGGATACAGCGAAGAATGTGCTCGCGTTCCCGCTCTATTTGACCTCGGTTTGGCTGCTCTGGGTCGCTGGCAATCAAGCTGGGGTTAACACTATGGCACTGGCCCTTTCTGGCTTGGTGTTTCTCGCGCTGGCGGCCTACTTGTATGGTGATACCAACCTGCGCAAGGGACTCAGCATTACCCTTGTAGCTGGCGCCGCTTTCCTTGCGATACCGTCGGAAAATAAGGCAGGGAGCAGTGATTCAAGCCGCACATTGAGCAAAGGCCAGATCGCGTGGTCTGCCTCCGTTTTAGATGACTACATTGCACGTGGCGATCCGATTTTCGTTGATGTCACAGCCGACTGGTGTATCACCTGTCTTGCGAACGAGGCCGCGGTACTCTTCACACCAGAAATGGAGCGGGCCTTCATCGATGCAGATATTCCCTACATGATTGCAGACTGGACCGACTACGATGCAGACATTGGGCGCTTCGTTCAGTCGCACGGTAGAAGCGGCATCCCACTGTATGTCATGTACCCACGAGGGATCGGAAGCACGCCCGTGATACTTCCCCAACTGTTGACGCGCGATATCGTCGTGACTGCCATTGAAAACGCACGCTGATACCCCCATGTCTGACATATTGTTGTGAGGAAATCAATCCATGATGACGCTGCGCGCCCTATTCGTTATTGCATTGCCGCTGGTATCCAGTGCCTCGGGCGCCTCCAACGACCTGATCATCTCTGATGCATGGGTGCGCGCGACACCGCCCGGCAAAATGATGACCGCGGGCTATGCATCCCTCGAAAACCTTAGCAACGAAGTTATCACCATTACGGGGGTGTCAGCAGTGGCTGCGGGTCACACCTCACTCCATGAGACCCGTATTATGCGTGATAGATCGACCATGCGGCCGGTAGCAAACTTATCAATCGAGGCGGGAGAGCGCGTCAGTCTGAAGCCAGGCGGCCTTCACATCATGCTAATGAAGCTGAGCGAGTCCTTAACTGATGGACAAAGCATCGACATCTGCCTCGAGCTGGAGAACAATGACAGCCTATGCAGTGCGTTCTCTGTGGCGAGGCACCGTAAAGCCGCGCACCACCACTGAGAATGTCATCACCGCGTAAGGAGCGGCATAGCAAATGACAGTGAGCGAGCGGTTATCGCAAGCGTTGGAAAAGATCCGGGGGGTTCTCCCGCCGGGCGACTCTCTCGACCTGCTTCAAAGTAAAGGCGGTAGACGAACCATGATTGCCGCCGTCACCATCTACCTCGCGCTCACGCTCGGACTTGGCTTTTATTGGAGCATGACACCTGACTCTTTCGACGTCGTGGAAAACAAAGCCAAGTATCTGAAATCATCTGATCAATCGGTCACCGGTGCTGCAACCACCGCGGCACTTCTCGAAGTGACGCGTCTCTTGTTAGAAAAAGACGGCGGCTACATCAGCAACGACATCACCCCTCCGGGCACCTTTCTGGATAACATGCCTAACTGGGAATACGGCGCCTTAATCCAGTCTCGGGACTTAGCGAGAGCCTTGAGAGAAGTGCTAAGCCGTTCGCAATCGCAATCCCAAGAGGACGTTGATCTGACGCTCGCAGAGCCCCGCATCAACTTTCAAAATTCCAGCTGGGCCTTACCCGCCACCGAATCCGAATATCGCGATGCTCGACGGTATTTACAGGCCTATCTCAATCGCCTTCCTAAGAGTGGTGAAGACTCAGCACAGTTCTACGCAAGAGCAGATAACCTCAACTTCTGGCTAGGTATGGTTGAAAAGCGTTTGGGCAGCTTATCCCAGCGCCTATCAGCCAGCGTGGGTCAGCGACGGATCAATACCGACCTCGCAGGTGACGCAGCAGCGACTCAGTCCACGCGAGAAACCCAGGAGCTTGTGGTGAAAACCCCCTGGAATGAAATCGATGATGTCTATTACGAGTCGCGTGGCGCCGCCTTTGCGTTGATCCATTTTCTAAAAGCTGCCGAGGTTGATTTCGCGGATGTGCTGGAAAAGAAAAATGCGACGGTTAGCCTCAGACAAATCATTCGCGAACTTGAGGCGACGCAACAGACTGTTTGGAGTCCGGTCATTCTCAATGGATCGGGATTTGGAATCTGGGCGAACCACTCTCTGGTGATGGCCAGCTATCTTTCGCGGGCTAATGCCGCGCTTATCGACTTAAGAGAATTGCTCGCTCAGGGCTAAATGTTTTTTTACCAGCGAGTGATACCCATCCGTCACGCTGCTGATTCACTTCAAGATTAACGTTGCGGTAGCGCTCGATGAGTTGAGGCGCCTGCGCCTCTAAAACACCTGTTAGCAGTATTGTGCCGCCCGGCGCGGTCAGGTTAATCAGTTGATCAGCGAGCTCCACCAACGGTCCTGCAAGAATATTTGCGACAATCAGATCGGCGCTATCCTCCCACTGGGCGATAACCTCGTCGTCCGGCATCACCACGGCAAAGTCGTCGGGCTCAATGCCATTGCGCTGCGCATTGTCTCGACTGGCAAACACCGCTTGCGGGTCGTTATCAACACCCAGCGCGCACCCAGCTCCTAACTTGAGTGCGGCAATGGCCAAAATACCGGATCCACATCCAAAATCGACGATGCGTTCGTTGCCCGCAATCAATCTATCAAGTGCGTTCAAGCACATAGCAGTTGTTGCATGTGTCCCGGTGCCAAAAGCCAACCCCGGATCAAGCAAAACAGGCACGATCGCCTCTTCCGGAGGGGGCGTCCAACTGGGACAAATCCAGAGCCGCGACCCCATCTGAATCGGCGTAAAGTCTTTCATCCAAACCCGCTCCCAATCGCGATCTTCGAGCGTTGATATGTCGTTTCTGGAGTTACCCGCCAGAAGCGAGCTAGGCAATGCCTTTTTGATGGGCGAGAGATTGATCGATCCGGTAAACAGGGCTGTCACCTTCACGTTTTGCCAGAGCGGCGTCTCGCCCGGACCGGGTTCGAGTAGAGGCTCATCAGCATTGTCCTCGAGGGACACTGCCAACGCGCCTTGCTCAAACAGCCATTCCTCAAGCGACTCGACTAGGTGCGAGTAGGTCTCAACGACCCACTCTTGCCAGTCACTAGAACTCAATGCTCGTGTTCCAGCTTGCTCTCGAGATAGTGAATGCTGACACCGCCAGCAACGAAGGACGAGTCAACAACCAACTCGCGGTGGAGTGCGGCGTTCGTGCGAATGCCTTCTACAATGAATTCATCGAGTGCCTGACGCATTTTCTTCAACGCAATGTCGCGTGAATCGCCGTGGGTTATGAGCTTGCCAATCAAACTGTCGTAGTGTGGTGGCACCGCGTAACCGCTGTAGATGTGAGAGTCGACACGAATACCATGGCCGCCCGGCGCATGGAAGGTTTTGATGGTGCCGGGTGATGGCATGAAGGTTCGCGGGTCTTCGGCGTTGATCCGACACTCAATCGCATGCCCATTAAATTTGATATCGCTCTGCTTGATCGACAATGGCTGACCACCCGCGATCAACAACTGCTCCTTCACGATATCAACACCGGTGATCATTTCGGTCACTGGGTGCTCAACCTGTACACGCGTGTTCATCTCAATAAAGAAGAAGCGACCGTCCTCGTAAAGGAACTCAAAGGTCCCTGCACCGGTATACCCCATATCGATACACGCCTGAACGCATGCCGCGCCTACCTGTTCGCGAATGTCATCTGGAATACCCGGCGCGGGCGCTTCCTCAATGATTTTTTGGTGGCGACGCTGTAATGAACAATCTCGATCGCCCAAATGCACCGCATTGCCCTGCCCGTCTGCTAACACCTGAATTTCCACGTGACGAGGCCGCTGCAAAAACTTTTCCATGTAGACCACAGGAGAACCAAACGCCGCCGCAGCTTCAGACTGAGTGACCTCGATCGACGACAGGAGCACCTCTTCGTTGTGCACCACACGCATACCTCGGCCACCACCGCCAGCTGCTGCTTTTACGATCACCGGGTAACCGATGTCGCGCGCGATTCGCAAAATCTCATCGGGATCATCGGGCAGGGCTCCGTCCGACCCAGGTACCGTAGGCACACCAGACTTACGCATCTGATGCTTAGCCGACACCTTGTCACCCATCAGACGAATGGTCTCTGACCGTGGACCGATAAACTTGAATCCGCTGCGCTCCACTTGCTCGGCAAAATCAGCATTCTCGGATAAGAAGCCGTAGCCCGGGTGAATACCATCAGCGCCGGTAACCTCTGCGGCGCTGAGAATCGCATGCGCTTGCAAGTAGCTTTGTGTCGACGGAGCGGGTCCAATACAGACCGCCTCATCGGCGAGTCGCACGTGCTTCAAACTGCTGTCCGCAGTTGAGTGCACGGCAACCGTGGGAATATCCAGCTCACGACAGGCTCGCAAGATTCGCAACGCGATCTCACCGCGGTTCGCAATGAGTACCTTTTCCAACATGGCGTTAATCCTTAAATGAGATGCGAGCGTTTATTCAACGGTAATAAGTGGCTGATCGAATTCTACAGGTTCACCGTTTTCAGCGTGGATAGCGGTGACGGTTCCAGCACGATCCGCTTCGATCTGATTCATCATCTTCATGGCTTCAACAATACACAGAACGTCGCCGGCGCGAACGCTTTGCCCGACCTCAACGAACGCTGCTGCATCTGGGCTTGGCGAGCGATAGAACGTACCGACCATTGGCGATTTCACAGCGTTAGCGGCGCTCGGGGCAGCCGCTTCGGGCACCGCAGGCGCCAGTGCTGGTGCGGCAGGTACTGGCGATAAAGGCGCGGGCATGGCAGGTGCCGCGACAGGCGCTGCCATTGCGATCGGAGCAGCCGTATTTCGGCTAATTCGGACCGACTCCTCACCTTCCTTGATCTCAATTTCGTCAACGCTGGATGCTTCCAGAAGCTCAATTAATTTTTTTACTTTGCGAATATCCATAGGGTCACCTCTACAATCTCTTGTTATTACTCATTTCAGTGATTTCGGTTCAATAAAAACTGCAATGCGTAGTCATAACCAGCACTTCCAAAACCAGAGATGACGCCTACGGCCAAATCTGAAAAAAAGCTGTGGTGTCTGAAGGGCTCACGCGCGTAGACGTTGGATAAGTGAACCTCGACGAACGGGATGGCCACGCCTGCAATAGCATCACGCAGTGAAACGCTGGTGTGCGTAAGGCCAGCGGGGTTGATGATGATGGCCTGTATCTGCTCGTTTCGCGCCGCATGTACCTTTTCAATGAGCTCTACTTCCGAATTGCTCTGAAAGCTGTCGAGCGATCGCCCAGAAACCGCGGCCGCCTCTGCCAGGCGTGCATTAATCGAGGCTAAGTCCTCAGTGCCGTAAACATCAGGCTCGCGAGTACCCAAAAGGTTCAGGTTGGGGCCGTGTAACACCAAAATGTCAGCCATGCGCAGACCATTCAAAAACAAAAGACAGACGGCGGAGTCTCCACGAGCACCCCTGCTCTGTCTACTGTTTTCGAAAAAAGCCAACTAATCTTTGTTGTTTTACCGAAGATAGCTACTTTTACACGTGATTCACGAAACATACAGTGGTCGAAATAACAGGCCATACAAAACGACCGCCAGCGGACTTCAACAGAGCGCAGGGCTTCTTTAAACTACGGGCTTTCTTTCAAACAGTGTTCCACG
Source organism: Pseudomonadota bacterium (assembly GCA_002862405.1). GTDB lineage: Bacteria > Pseudomonadota > Gammaproteobacteria > Pseudomonadales > Halieaceae > Luminiphilus. The sequence continues at coordinate 12,646 of PKCZ01000054.1, read as the reverse complement.
CATGCAGCTCGGCCCGTTCTCAACTGAGACTCCGGTATTCCTCGCACCCATGGCGGGAGTAACGGACTTACCTATGCGTCAGCTCGCCGTGAAGCACGGTGCCGACGTCGCTGTAGGCGAGATGATGACCTCCGACTTGTCCCTCAGTGAGTCGCGTAAGAGCACGCTGCGTGCTCGGCACAGTACCGAGGCCGGACTTCGAACGATTCAGCTTGTCGGAAATGACCCCAGCGCGCTGACAGCAGCGGCACGGTATAACGTCGCCCGCGGAGCCGAGGTCATAGATATCAACATGGGTTGTCCCGCCAAAAAAGTGTGCAAGAAAGCGGCGGGATCCGCGTTGCTGGCAGATCCACAGCTGGTAGAGACCTTATTAACCGCCGTCACTGGGGCTGTCTCGGTTCCAGTGACTCTGAAAATTCGGACGGGCGTGACGCCCGATCAACGAAACGGTGTCGAAATTGCGCGCATCGCTGAGGCGAGTGGCATTGCGATGCTGACCGTGCACGGACGCACGCGTGCCGATAAATTTAATGGGTCTGCGGAATACGAGACACTTCGCCAAATTGTCTCTGCAGTTAACATCCCAGTCGTTGCTAATGGTGACATCACCTGTGCCGATAAGGCAAAAAGGGTGCTGACCTACACCGGAGCCGAAGGCATCATGATTGGCAGGGCTGCGCAGGGTCGACTGTGGCTTCCCGGTGCAATAGCGAGGGCCTTACGCCACAGTGACGAGAGGGCGCCTTCTCGGGATGAGCGCTTTGCCATCATGCGCGAGCATATCCAGCAAGTGCAGACGTTTCATGGGACCGCCATGGGCCATAAAATTGCGCGCAAGCATGCAGGCTGGTTTTTCGAGGCCGAGCTAGGCAAGGCCTACCTCCCGATCAAGCGAGCCTTTAATGCTCTCGAAGATGCCGATGCGCAAGAAGGCTTTTTAGATGCTCAGCAAGGTACCATCATCAATTTAATGAGCCGGTTTCACGAGACATCCGTGGGGAGATTGGCAGCGTGACAACGAACACGAGAGGCGCTCTAAAGACCGCCGCCGAAGACGCGATCAGACAGTTTATTGAGACATTGGACGGCGAGGACACCAGCGAATTCTATAATCTGGTCCTAGCGGAAGTCGAAGAGCCCCTTTTACGCGTAGTCATGGAATACACTGCCAATAACCAAAGTCGCGCGGCAGCCATGCTCGGACTCAATCGAGGCACGCTGAGAAAAAAACTGCGCCAATACAATCTTTTATGACCTAGCTTTTGGAATAGCTACCTTCTACAACCAAGAGTTATCAGACCCCAGAGGTAATCACATGACCGAGGCGAGAGTCGCCCCTATCAACAGCGCTTTAATTAGCGTTTCCGACAAAACAGGTGTTGTACTCTTTGCCCAAGCCCTCGTGGCACAAGGCGTAAAGATTCTCTCAACGGGAGGCACATGCCGCCTCTTACTTTCCGAAGGCATACCAGTGACTGAGGTTTCTGATCACACGGGCTTCCCCGAGATGATGGATGGTCGAGTCAAAACACTTCATCCAAAAATTCATGGTGGCATTTTAGGCCGCAGAGGAACCGATGATGCCGTAATGTCAGAGAACGCGATCGACGGAATCGATCTGGTTGTGGTCAACCTTTACCCGTTCGAATCTACCGTCGCCAATCCTGACTGCTCGCTCGAGGACGCCATCGAGAATATTGATATCGGCGGTCCAACCATGGTTCGCGCAGCCGCAAAAAACCATCGTGATGTCACCATCGTTGTTGATAACAATGACTGCGATCGTGTGCTTTCAGAAATTGCCGCGAGCGGCGGCACATCTGATGCGCTGCGATTCGAACTTGCCGTAAAGGCTTTTGAACACACCGCAGGCTACGATGGAGCGATCGCAAATTATCTGGGTCGCCGAGTAGGTGTTGAAGAGCCAGACGCATTTCCACGCACGGCCAATTTCCAATTCAATCGCAGCTCGGTCATGCGGTACGGCGAAAATCCGCATCAGAGTGCTGCGTTCTACATCGATCGGAATGTCACCGAAGCAGGTGTTGGAACAGCGACGTTACATCAAGGGAAGCCGCTAAGTTACAACAACGTCGCTGATGCCGATGCGGCCATCGAGTGTGTTAAATCATTTGATGAACCCGCGTGTGTCATTGTTAAACATGCGAATCCCTGTGGTGTTGCTGTCGCCCCGACCCTTCTGGAAGCCTATCGAAACGCCTTTGAAACCGATACCGAGTCTGCTTTCGGCGGAATCATCGCCTTCAACAGAGAGCTCGATGGAGCAACATTAACCAACATCATTGACTCGCAGTTCGTTGAGGTCATTACCGCGCCAGCCGTTGCAGAAAATGCATTGGATGCGGCCGCTAGCAAGCCCAATGTCCGCGTCATGTCCACGGGAGACTGGGGCGAGAGAACACCAACCTGGGACCTGAAGAAAGTGAACGGCGGATTGCTCATCCAGGATCGGGATGACCACGTCCTCGCTGCTGATGACCTCAGTATTGTCTCAGAGCGAGCACCGACCAAGCAGGAGATGAAGGACCTTTTGTTTGCTTGGCGGGTCGCTAAGTTTGTGAAATCGAACGCCATCATCTACGCCTCGAGTCAGCGCACAATCGGCGTCGGTGCAGGTCAAATGTCGCGAGTAAATTCAGCGCGTATTGCGGCCATCAAAGCTGAGCATGCAGGACTTGATGTTGCCGGCGCCGTTATGGCCTCGGACGCGTTTTTCCCCTTCCGCGATGGCATTGATAACGCCGCTCAACGGGGTATCCGCGCGGTTATCCAACCGGGCGGATCGATTCGAGATGATGAGGTAATTGCCGCGGCGAATGAAGCCGGCATTGCCATGGTGTTTACTGGCGTCCGTCACTTTAGGCACTGATATGAACTTATTGATGATAGGCAGCGGCGGACGGGAACACGCGCTCGCATGGAAGCTGGCACAGTCGACATCAGCCGAGACGGTGTTCGTGGCACCCGGTAATGCGGGAACAGCCAACGAGCCGAGCTGTCAAAATGTGGATATCAGCCCCTATGACTTCGGCGCGCTCGCTAAGTTTGCGCGCGACAATGATTGCGGACTCACCGTAGTTGGTCCGGAAGCTCCGCTCGTCGATGGCATTGTTGATCACTTCTCATCAGAGGGATTGGCTTGTTTTGGTCCGACCGCGGCTGCAGCCCAACTTGAGGGCTCAAAAGCGTTCACTAAGGATTTTCTAGCGCGTCACCATATACCAACAGGTGCCTACGAGACGTTTACTGATGACGAGGCGGCCTGCGCCTACATCCGCGCTCAAGGCGCCCCCATTGTGGTGAAGGCTGATGGCCTCGCTGCAGGTAAAGGCGTGATCGTCGCGTCCAGCGTTGATCAGGCAGAAGACGCAGCTCGCGACATGCTGTCGGGGAACGCATTTGGGGATGCTGGTGCGAGAGTCGTTATCGAAGAATTTTTGGATGGCGAGGAAGCAAGCTTTATTGTCATGGTCGACGGCACTGATGTACTTACGATGGCAACGTCGCAGGACCACAAACGGGTTGGTGAGGGCGACACCGGCCCGAACACCGGAGGCATGGGAGCTTATTCCCCAGCGCCCGTAGTAACTCCAGAGATCCACGAGCGTGTCATGACAGAGATCATTTATCCTACAGTCCAAGGCATGTTAGATGATGGCAATCGCTACCGCGGCTTTTTGTATGCGGGTCTAATGATCGACAGCAGCGGCGCACCCAAAGTGATTGAGTTCAACTGCCGTTTTGGTGACCCCGAGACCCAGCCCATTATGATGCGCTTGGAGTCAGATCTCACTGAACACTGCCTGGCCGCATGCGAAGGCCGACTCGCAAATGAAACAGCCATTTGGAGTGATGAGGCGACCATTGGTGTCGTTCTAGCCTCAGAGCACTACCCAAGCTCCAGCCCAACGGGGCTTCCCATCGCTGGATTATTCGCATCGCGCCCCTATAGCAAAGTATTTCATGCCGGCACTCGTCAAGAGGGCGACGAGACAGTGACGGCCGGTGGTCGCGTGCTTTGCGTGACGGCGAAGGCTGAGACACTCGCTACTGCCGCACAGCGTGCCTACGAAGCAACCTCCGATATCAGTTGGGATGGCATGAAATATCGGTCTGATATTGGATGGCGCGCACTACAGCGTTAACCTGTAGCCTTGAATTTCACGGTTATGACCATGCAACGACGACTCAGCAGCCTTGATCGCCTCATATCCACACTCGACACCGCGATGCGGGAAGTGAGTCATGGCACGAATGCCATGGCCGGTGAGCGGCCGTCACCTGCAGCCGAGCATACCGAGGCCGAGCTTACCGAGGCGGAGCGCAAACATGCCGGTGGTTTAATGCGCATCAATCATACGGGTGAGGTCTGCGCCCAAGCGCTCTACCGTGGCCAGGCGCTTGTAGCCAAGACAGAGGAAACACGCACTGCGCTACTAGAGGCCGCTCAAGAAGAGAAAGACCACCTTGATTGGTGTGAAGAAAGAATCGAAGAGTTGGGCACTCATACCAGCCGACTTAATCCGCTTTTTTTTGCAAGCTCCTACGCGCTGGGCGCACTTACCGGAGCTATCGGCGACAAGGTGAGCCTCGGCTTTGTTCACGCGACAGAGGAAGGTGTGGCAATGCACTTGAAGGAACACCTGCAGAAGCTCCCTGCAGACGACCGCAAGTCGCAATTGGTACTGCAGCAAATGCTCGCCGAGGAAGAGCGTCACGGCGCGCACGCTTTAGATCAAGGTGGCGAGGAATTTTCAGATCCCTTGAAACGCATGATGCGCACCACCAGCCAGGTGATGACCAAAACCACTTATTGGCTATAGCAATATAACGATTGTGTCGCGCGCCTGTCTGTCGCGCGCGAAGCTATCCCTACCGGATGTGTGTCTCGTGAGAGTGCGTTACCTCAACACCACCCGTCGCCAACATGATAGACGCAGAACAGTATTTTTCCGCTGACAGTTGTACGGCTCGTGCTACCTGATTGTCCTTAAGACCTTCGCCCTCGACAACAAAGTGTAAATTGATAGCAGTGAACACCGCGGGCACACCATCCGCTCGTTCTGCCTGAAGTTCAACTCGACAGTTTGAAATCGATTGCCGAGACTTTTTGAGCATAGTGATGACGTCGAAAAGTGCGCAGCCCCCCGTTCCCAGAAGTAGCATCTCCATAGGACGTAACCCATGATTCTTGCCTCCAAGCTCTGGCGGGCCATCCATAACAACACTGTGCCCCGAGCCTGACTCGGCGAGCGTCATGACGCCATCTACCCACTTTACTGTCCCGTGCATACCAATCTTCTCGATCAAACCAATGGAAACCCTCGGCGCGGCAATGTGTGGCACCGCGCCGCGCGGCCCGCTATGCTACTGTAAGCGTGCGATAAATCACATAACAGCGGTCCCGATGAACTACCTAGTGAGTAAGCGTATTCCCAATGCCGAGGCGTTACTCGTTCATTGCGAAGGAATGGAGATGAAATCGAGGTCGGTCGTATTCCGTCAGGGTGAACGCAGCGAGGACCTCTACCTCATTCTGGATGGTTCAGTGTCTGTGATCGTTGACGATACTGAAGACCCAAAGCAGGAAATGGTAGTGAGCTATCTCAATCCGGATGAACTCTTTGGTGAGATGGGGCTATTTATCGAAGAACACCGTACGGCTAACCTCGTCACACGCACACCGTGCGAGTTTGGTCGCATCAGCTATCAAGACTTCCACGCAATTCGGCAGCAGTTCCCGGATGTGCTGTATGTGCTGACAGCCCAAATTGGGCAACGCCTAAAAAATACGACCCGCAAGCTTGCCGGTCTGAAGTTTATCGATGTCTACGGGCGTATTCATCGGTCACTCATTCAGCTCACCACATTGCCCGAGGCCATGACCCACCCTGATATAATGCAAATTCGGGTGACACGGCAAGAGTTAGCGAAACTGGTGGGCTGTTCTCGGGAGATGGCGGGAAGAGTACTAAAAATGCTCGAGGGAGATGGCCACATCACCGTAGCGGGAAAAACGATCGTCGTTCTTTGAGAGCCCGAAATCAGTGCCAGCAGCAAAATCAACCCGTAGCGTCACTCACCATGGCTGACAGTGCGTCTCCGGGTGACGGCTGACGCATAAACGACTCGCCAATCAAAAACGTTGAAACACCGTGATCTAGCATAAGCTTCATATCGGCCGCTGTGTGCAACCCACTTTCGGTTACAACGGTAACGCCTGCAGGGACGTCCGATAACAGGTCGAGCGTGGTCTTTAGGCTGGTATCAAACGTGTGTAAATCGCGGTTGTTAATACCAACCAGATCGAGATCAAGCGCCAACGCCCTCTCGAGCTCCACACGATCGTGAACCTCCACCAATACGTCCAGTTGTGCATCGCGCGCCTCGGCGTAGAGATCCGCCAATTGCGCGTCATCCAAGCAGGCAACTATCAACAAAAGGGCATCCGCGCCCAGCGCACGGGACTCCCATATCTGATAGGGATCCAAAGTAAAATCTTTGCGGATCGCGGGCAGCTGACAAGCCGCTCTCGCTGACTTAAAATCGTCATCAGCCCCTTGGAAAAAATCGATGTCAGTAAGCACTGATAAACATGCTGCACCGCCATTTTCATAGCTTTTTGCGATCTCAGCTGGATCAAAATCCTCGCAAATCACACCCTTGCTTGGACTCGCTTTCTTCACCTCTGCGATAACCGCCGGATGACCCTCGTTGGCTCGGACCCGGAGTGCCTCAATAAACCCGCGTGGCGCTGGCTGAGCGAGTGCTTGCTCTTTTAATGTATCCAGCGTTCGGAGGGTCTTTCGCTCCCGAATTTCCTCGAGCTTGCGGTCGCAAATTCGGCGCAAAACCGTTGGCGTATCGCTCAACATTAGGCGCCTCCAGCAGCTTGAGTTAGCTCAGCAAATGCTTCGAGGGTTTGCAGTGCCTTACCCGAATGCATGGCGCTCATCGCCAACTCAATACCGGCCTCGAGAGAGTCAGCTTGACCGCCAACGTAGAGGCCTGCACCAGCATTCATGGCAATAATCGAGCGGGCTTTCGCTGATCGATCAGACGTATCGCCACCCAACGCTGCGCGGATCAAGGCAGCTGATTCGTCGGCATCTTCAACACACAAGTCAGCCACTGAATCGTGCGCATGCCCGAAGGTTGCTGGATCAATCTCGTAGTGTGTCAGCTCGCCATTAGCAAGCTCACAGACCGTGGTCTTTGCCGACACAGAAATCTCATCCAAGCCATCGAGCCCATGAATCACCATCACGCGTTCACTCCCCAAATCGCGCAGGGCAGAGGCCATAACATCACATAAGGCGGGTGAGAATACGCCGAGCACCTGTCGTCGTGCGCCGGCAGGGTTAGTCAGCGGACCCAGGACATTGAATATGGTTCGCATCGCCAGTTGTTGTCGTGGACCAATAGCGTGCTTCATTGCACTGTGGTGCATTGGGGCAAACATAAAGCCAACCCCAATCGACGCAATAGAGTCCGCGATCGCAGCAGGGCTTACAGAGAGATCAACGCCCAGCGCGGAGAGCACATCAGAGGAGCCTGATGAACTCGAGACCGAACGGTTACCATGCTTGGCGATGCGACCACCTGCGCCTGCCACAACAAAGCTAGCCGCCGTCGATACGTTAAATAGGTTAGCACCATCGCCACCTGTGCCCGCCAGGTCAATCAAACCATCGGTGTCGATATCAACGGGCGTCGCAAGCGATCGCATCACGCTAGCGGCGCCCACGATTTCATCAATGGTCTCGCCCTTCATACTTAGAGCCACCAGCAGGCCTCCGATTTGGGCCTCCGTCGCTTCCCCCTGCATGACAGTGCGCATAACGGTTTCCATGTCAGCGCGCGATAGGGACTGTCCGGCTACAACCTGCGCGATGGCTGCTTGAATATTCATTGCATTACCTCAGCTGGCTTTCTTCAGGAAGTTTTGCAGCATGGCGTGACCATGCTCCGTCAGAATCGACTCGGGGTGAAACTGCACACCCTCAACGCCGAGCTCGCGGTGGCGAAGACCCATGATCGCATCGAGTTCACCGGAGTCGTCTACTGTCCAGGCTGTTATCTCCAAGCAATTCGGCAGCGTCGCAGGATCAACCACGAGAGAGTGATATCGCGTTGCCGTAAAGGGCGATGGCAGGCCCTCGAAAACACCCGTGCCATTATGGTGAACATCGCTTGTTTTACCGTGCATGACCTCGGGCGCCCTTACAATGTCGCCACCGTAGGCAGCGCCAATACTTTGCATGCCTAAGCAAATACCAAAAATAGGGATCTCACCGGCGAATCGCTGGATCGACGCGATGGAAACGCCCGCTTCAGTTGGCGAACAAGGTCCTGGAGAGACACAGAGCAGTGCGGGCGCTGCCGAGGAAATCTCATCCGTCGTAATTTCATCATTGCGATATACGGCAACGTCTGCCCCGAGTTCCCAAAGATATTGGACGACATTCCAAGTGAAGGAATCGTAGTTATCGATCATTAAAACGTTAGGAGCAGTCATCTAATCAACTCGCCTCTACCATGGCTGCAGCTCGCAGGACCGCTCTGGCCTTGTTGAGCGTCTCTTCCCACTCGGATGCAGGTACTGAATCGGCAACGACACCAGCGCCAGCTTGCACGACCAGGGTATTGTCTTTAACCACGGCCGTTCGTATCGCGATCGCCGTGTCCATATCGCCGGACCAAGTTAGATAACCCACAGCACCACCGTATACACCGCGCTTCACGGGCTCTAGTTCATCAATAATTTCCATGGCACGGATCTTGGGCGCCCCGCTCAGCGTTCCCGCGGGCAGAGTCGCTCTCAACGCGTCAATGGCCGTTACTTCGTCGCGAGACTCTCCGGTCACGTTCGATACGATGTGCATCACGTGCGAGTATTTCTCGATGACCATCTTATCGGTTAGCTCCACGCTACCGGGCATCGCAACACGACCCACATCGTTGCGCCCAAGATCGATCAACATCAGATGCTCAGCGCGCTCCTTTTCGTCACTGAGCAGCTTGTCCGCGAGTGCAGCATCCTCCGCCTCCGTTGCGCCGCGTCGAATCGTGCCTGCAATGGGGCGCACGGTAATTTGACCACGTTCGGCGCGAACCAGAATCTCGGGTGAACTCCCAACGACATGAAAATCGTCAAGATCGAGGAAGAACAGATAAGGAGAAGGGTTTAAATGACGCAATGCGCGGTAGAGATTTAGCGGCTCTGCCTCAAACGGCAAGGTCATTCGCTGCGAAATGACGACCTGCATGACGTCTCCATCCAAAATGTAGTCTTTTACTCGCGCAACCCAGGACTCAAATGTCTCTTGATCGGTCTCAAACGTCACTCTTGATTCGATGTCCGCTGTATCGGTGGCCCCTAATTCAAAACGCGTCAGCGATGGCATCGGCTGGGAAAGACGTGCTTCAAGTTCCGACAAGCGGTCGTTAGATCGCTCGAGGGCGTCTTCCAGCGACGTATCCGCGCTGACGATCAAGGTCAACGTGCCCCGCAAGTTGTCAAAAACAACCACTTCCTCAGCAAGCATCAGCAAAATATCAGGCATATTAAGCACGTCCCGATTTGCCGTCTGTGCCAATTTGGGCTCGACATACCGAACTGCGTCATACGAAAAATAGCCAACCCATCCACCATGGAACACGGGTAGTGAATCGAGCGGCGCGGTGTAGGTCGACTCGTGAAGTCGTTCGACTTCAGCGAGCGGATCATCGACCTCGTAGCGCTCTACAAGTTGAGCTTCGTTGTAGCGGGAGATCTGTTTGCCCGATACGACAAATCGCTCTCGCGACGAGAGCCCCACAATGGAGTAGCGGCTCCATTTCTCACCGCCTTCTACTGACTCGAAGAGAAAGGAATAAGGTTGATCACAGAGTTTGGTATACGTCGACAAAGGTGTCTCGGTATCAGCCAGCAAGGTTCTCGTCACAGGGATGCGCGAGTAACCCTCAGCCGCTAGGGCATCAAACGCTGCTTGACTCAAGGTTTGGGTCATTTGACCTTGGCCAACTCGTCGCGCATCGATTGGATAACCGCCGCATAGTCGGGCTTACCGAAAATAGCTGAGCCTGCGACAAAGGTATCGGCACCAGCTTCAGCAACCGCCGCAATATTAGCCGGGCCCACACCACCATCGACCTCAAGGCGAATACCCAAGCCTGACTCATTGATGAGCGCGCGCGCCTCGCGCAACTTATCGAGCGTCGATGGAATAAACGATTGGCCGCCGAACCCGGGATTAACTGACATCAACAAAATCATGTCGACCTTATCGAGGACATATTTGAGGGCATCTAGATTCGAGGCTGGATTAAATACCAAGCCGGACTTGCAACCCGCATCGCGAATGAGCTGCAAGGTCCGATCGACATGGGTCGACGCGTCAGGATGAAACGTAATGTAAGAAGCACCCGCATCGGCAAACATGCCTACCAACGCATCTACCGGCTGGACCATCAAATGAACGTCAATCGGCGCTAAAATACCGTAATCTCGGAGCGCGCTACAAACCATGGGCCCAATGGTTAAATTGGGGACGTAGTGATTGTCCATCACGTCAAAATGAACAATATCAGCGCCTGCATCCAAGACTGCTTCAACGTCTTGCCCCAAGCGCGCAAAATCGGCCGCAAGGATTGACGGAGCAATTAAGTAATCACGCATGAGAAGTTCCATTGGTATAAAAGTGCGTAGTGTAAAGCGGGACGGCTCAAGCCACCAGCCAAGTGCCCTATCGAGCGTTACTACTCAGCCTGAACTCGAGCTCCGATAAACGCTGCGGTGTTCCCACATCTGACCAAACTCCCGACCACAACTCACCCGATATCTGCCCGGATGCAATTGCAAGGTCAAACAGCGGGCGAAGTGGCGCAAAGTCACGCTCCAGACCATCAAAGAGCCGATGACTCATGACCGACAATCCAGAAAAGGTTGCCTTATCAGACTCACCCGTAACGACGCGCGCGTCACTGACAGCAAAGTCACCGCTTGGATGATGTTCAGGATTGGGAACCATGACCAGATGCGCCACGTCGTCGCCGAGTTCTACTTCTGTTAGTCGGGCAAGCGGGTAGTCGGTGAAGACATCGCCGTTCACGACCGCAAACGACTCTTCCTTAAGCAGCGGTAGGGCCTTCCGAATACCCCCTGCAGTTTCTAGGGGCGTTTCCTCGAGCGAAAGATGAATATGACAGCCCCATTGCTGACCATCACCACAAAAAGCAACCACCTGATCGGAGAGGTATGAGGCATTGATCACCAAGTCGGTAAACCCAGCGCTCACCAAACCCTCAATGTGGCGCTCCAACAATGTTTTGCCTGCCACCTCAATGAGCGGTTTCGGCATATTGTCGGTCAGAGGACGCATACGCCGCCCCTCGCCTGCCGCAAGAATCATCGCGAATTTCATGACGGCCTATACCAATCTTGGCGCTCTATGGTTGGCATGATCGAGTCTTCAAACCAGTCCCAAAACACGCCGATAGCTGGTTGACTCCCGCGATACAAAAGACAGGCCTCTCGAACGTAGGCGATTACCACAGGGATATCTCTCATGTAACTGGGTTTGTCGTCCCTCAACCAAAGGCGCGAAAAGACACCCAAGATTTTCACATGACGCTGCAAACCGATGAGGTCAAACCACACGATAAACTGTGGCCAGGAGCCCTCGCCCAGCTGTCCCTCGCGTACCAAGTGCTCCCAATAATACTCAAGCCAAACTAACTGTTTCGGCCGTGGCCAAACCACATAGACATCTTTAAGTAGCGATACGGCGTCATAGGCCACTGGGCCCATGATGGCATCCTGAAAATCGATAACGGCTAATGGCGCATCTCCGGCGGGCACCATCAGATTTCTACTGTGATAATCCCGGTGCACCAACCCTTGAGGCTGATGACGCGCAGCGTCGATGACGCAGGCACTCAGCTCTGCAAAAATCGAAAGCGCCTTACTGTTTAAGGGTAAGCCCAGTGCCTGAGAAAAGAACCACTCCGGGCAGACGTCCAACTCCCGCTGAAGCTCCTTTTGATCGTAATGCGGGAGCTTTGACTCCACCGTGCGAATGGCACGAATCACCGCCAAGGTATCCAAGGCCTCTTTATAAAGCGCATCTTCATCATTCTGCTCTAAGGCCAGGGAAAAGGTTGTGTCACCCAAGTCCTCGAGTAAAAAGTAGCCTAAGGCCAGATTAGCACGGGGCATGGATGGGACCCTCACTCCGGCGCCCTCCAGGGTGCGCTGTATCAGCACAAATCGCTCATTATTCTCGGTTGGCGGTGACACCATCAGCACTCGGGAGTCAGAAGCAGGGCCAGAGACCCGATAGAATTTTCGAGGGCTCGCATCGCCGGCAATCAGCTGCAATGCCACATCCGTCGCATCACACTTTAGTATCTCTGCCAGCCAATTGCGTTGTGCTTGCCCGTCTGACACCTCAGCTTCTCCTCATATAGGCTGGTAAACCCGCAGCATTGCCAAAAAAACCCGAGAACAACCAAGCCTTTAGCGAGTTACACTGTCAGCGAACATAATAACCTGAACCTTGCGCTGAAACGCTTGTGTACGAGCTTTTGAACTCCAAAAATCTTTCCGGACTGATGCAAC
>PKCZ01000052.1 GCA_002862405.1 Pseudomonadota bacterium | reverse complement strand
GTCTCGGGCTTGTTATTTCAGTTGTTAAATCATGGGTCCACTGGTCAGTCGGATTAAGCTGCTGTGGAGCTACTAGCACAGAATGCTGTCCAAGCTTACGCGCAATTTAACAACAGCTTTCCAGCGTGAGTGCCCAAGGACATGTAGGTCTGCGCTTCGAGGGCATTCTTTAATTCGAAGGTCTTATCCATGAGCGGGCGCATTTGACCGCTCTCGACTAGTGGCATGAGCTGCTCATCAACGTCGCGGAAACATCGCGCTTTCTCTTCGTGAGTCAGGCGTCGTAAGGTGCTTCCGGTCAAGGTTGCACGTTTCATGAGCAGTTGTGTCAGGTCGATTGTGGCCTGGCCTCCCCGCATCAGCCCGATGCAGGCAATTCGTCCATCAACGGCAAGACACTCCAGATTAAATTGCTCGAAATCACCGCCGACCATATCAAGGATTACATCTACACCCCCTAACACACCGCGCTGCGCGCACTGGTCTGTCAGTGGTGCCGCGTTGTAGTTCAGACACACATCGGCGCCGATATCGGCAAGCAGCTGACACTTATCGGCTGAGCCCGCCGTTGCAATGACGCGACACTTCATGAAATTACCAAGCTGTACTGCAATATTGCCGATACCGCTGGTGCCACCGTGCACTAGCAAGGTCTCGCCAGGTTTCAGCGCGGCACGAATAACAACGTTGTACCAGACTGTGAGAAATGCCTCGGGAAGGCAAGCTGCAACTTTCATGTCAATCTCAGCAGGCACGCGCAAGGTGCACTCTGCTTTGGCCTTGGCCTGTGTCGCGTAGCCGCCACCGTGGACCAGCGCGCAGACCCGCTCACCTGTGGCGAAGCCGCTGCGCTCGCCTGCTATGCGGATCGTTCCCGATACCTCGAGCCCCATGACAGGGCTCGCATCTTCAGGTGGTGGATAAAACCCCATGCGCTGCAGCACGTCCGCTCTATTGATACCGGCATAAGCCACATCGATGACAACTTCGTCGGCAGTACAGCTTAGGTCTTCGGCCTCTCTCAGCACGAGGGTTTCAGGGTCTTCTATGTGAATATAGTGGTGTGACATAGTGGCGCTTAACCGATCCTCGAGTTACTGTTAAAAATAAAATACGACAATTTGGCGAGCATAGCGGCTAATCGCGTGTCGCAGCAAAGTCAGGGGTAAATATGGCTAAACCAATGTTTCTTCGTAAGCTCAAAAACCGAATCTTTTTTGCAATGGCAAAAGTTATTGCAGGGAAGCCAAAAGGCAACTACATGGCGTTTGTCGGCAAAGCGAGTTGCGCACGCCTCTGTGATCGTATCGTGGAGCTAGGACACACCTCGGTTCTGGTGGTGACGGACAGGGCGCTTAGAGATCTCGGCTTGGCGGACGAGGCTGTTGCTGGCCTCAACCGCGATGGCGTAACGCTGACTTGGTACGACAAAGTAGACCCTGATCCTACGTACGGACACGTAGAGGAAGGCGCGCGCATTCTGAAAGAATCCGGTGCGACCGCGATCCTCGCCGTTGGTGGTGGTTCGTCCATTGATTGCGCAAAAGTCATCGCGTTTAGGAAGTATAACGACGGCGATATGACCAAGTGGGCGGGCATGGGCAATGGTCCCGATGAAGCGGCGCCATTGTTCGTGATTCCAACTACGTCAGGCACGGGCAGCGAGGCGACTATGGGCGCCGTTATTACGAATCAGGCTTCACACAAGAAAGAGATCATTGGTGGTGAAGCCATCCATCCGAAGGCAGTCGCTTTGGATGCCTGTCTTATGGTGGGTTTACCTAAGCCCATCACAGCGGCGACGGGAATCGATGCCTTAACACATGGTATCGAGGCTTATATCTCGACCTGGGAGCGTGGTAACCGGACTGAAATGGGCCGTATATCGGTTCAAGGCGTTTTTCGATGGCTTCGAATGGCCTGTGAGGAGCCTGGCAATATGGATGCGCGAGAGGGTATGGCGCTTGCGGCTTATAACGCGGGCGTCGCCATTAATCAGGTCAATGTCGGTAACGTACACGCTATCGCGCATCAGCTGGGCGCTAATTTTGGCATACCCCACGGGCACGCGAATGCGTTGGTACTACCACACGTGCTGACGCTTTACGGAGATACGGCGGTCGATCGCTTGGCTGAGCTTGCTGTGGCCACCGGCATTTCAGATTCGGGTCATCCGGAGACACGGGCACGGGCGTTAATTGCTGAAGTCGAAAAGCTGATTGCCGATGTTGGCATTGCTCCGACGGACCCACGCATCAAGCGCGATAAGTTTGATGTTATTGCCGAGGCGGCGATGGACGAGGGTGATGGCTACTTCTGTCCGAGACAGCTTGAGAAGTCGGAGATTCTAAATCTTCTTGAAGCGATTTCAGAATAAGCGGTGTTGCTAGCCATTGGCTCGCAATCTGCACGGCTTCCCTAAAATGCTCTGAGTCGCCCTCAGAGCATACGAATCCATGGCTTGCCTGCGACAGGTGCTTATACGTTATCTTGCAGCCCGATCGGTGAAGCCTCACGGCAAACCTAGCCCCGTCATCACGAATTGGATCTCGCTCGGCTGTAATTATCAGCGTTCTAGGGAATAGGTTAAGCGTTGTCCGCCGTCCCGGAAACATTTGTTCCAATACGGGATCAGCTGGAGCCGTACCATTCAGGTAGGTATCGCAGAACCATCGCATGTGTCGCGCTGGCACAAGACCCGTTTTGGCGTGCTCGGTATAGGAGGGTAAATCACTGATGTAATGCTGGGTGGCGGGATAGATCGCCAAACAGCCGGCGATGCCGTAGCGTTCCTGAAGCGCCAATGTCGAGGCAATGGCAAGGTTTCCGCCAGCGCTATCGCCCGCGAGGATGAACAGGCCGTTGTTAGGGGCGAGATTATTCAAGTTGTCGAGCACCCACTTCGTCGCCTCCAGACAATCATCGTGCGCTGCGGGGAAGGTGTGCTCTGGGGCAAGACGGTAGTCGATCGAAATAAGGCTACAACCGCTATTTAAACTCAGCGCTCGACAAAAGCGATCGTGAGTCTCGAGGTTACCCACGACGAAGCCGCCGCCGTGTGCATAAATCACCATGGGCTTATCCGACTCGCCATGGTACATGCGTAATCCAACCTGGCGGCCGTCTAGCTCAACACAAAGATTGCTGACTGCAATGGGGTCAAGCGGAACACCATCCCACAGCTTTTCGTGGCGGCGCAGGTAGAGATAGCGCGCGGCTCGCGCAATGAACCGGCTAAGCAGCGACGTCATCTGCGTGGATGAACTCCGAGTTTGGGTTGGCAGTGTAGGTGTAAAGTCCATCGGCATTGACGTCGCGAGTGACGTTTCCGCGCTGAACCAAGTAGTTCAGGTGCGCAATGGTTTCACCTGTGGCCAGGTGCACTTCGTGTTCCTTTAACTCGCGATTAAAAAGATGTACGAAGCATTCGGGAACTGTCTTCGCCTCAGCCAAGTTGTTATATAGCCTCGCAAGTGATTGACGATGGCTGTCTATAATCTGGTTGAGACGTGTTCTCGCGCCTTTGAACGGCGACTGGTGTGCGGGTAGTACGAGTAGATCTTCTGGCAGAATATCGAGTAGGCGCGTGTTTGAGGACAGCCAATACTCCAGCGGATTGCCATCTGGCTCAGTGGGGAATACCGATACGTTAGGCGTAATTCTTGGGAGAATTTGATCGCCGGCAATGATGAGCTTTAGACCCGGGCAATACAGACACGCGTGCTCGGGAGAGTGGCCTTGGCCGATAACCACCTGCCAATAATGATCGCCGATATTAATCGTCTCTAGGTCCACAATGCGCCGATAACTGTGCGGCAATGGTTCCGACATTTTTCCGAAGGTTCCAAAACGCTGCTGGTAGCTCGCCATCATGTCATCACTGAACCCCGCGCGTTTGTAAAACTGCAGCGCGGTACTCGGCACCTCGTTGGAGGTGTAGCTAAGAAGCAGACTACCGTTTAAGTATTCGCTTCGAGTCATCCACACCTCGCAATCGAAGCGCTCGCAGAGCCATCCCGCTAAGCCGATATGATCGGGGTGTAAGTGGGTACAAATGACACGAACGATTGGCTTTCCTTGCATAAATCCCGTAAAGAGCGATTCCCACTGCGACTTAGCGCTGTCGAGTTTTATGCAGGTGTCCACTACCGTCCAACCGTCTGCCTCTTCGAGCAACCAAATGTTGATGTGGTCGAGCCCGCCAGGCATTTCAAATCGCACCCACCAGACACCGGGCGCGACTTCGAGTGGCTCACCGTATCCAACCGGACTCTTTCGTCCCCAGGGATAGACAAGTCCCCTGTATTCTTCGTTCACCAACATTCTTTGGAATTTCCTTGAATAAGAGCGCTCTTACCCGATCGGGGTAAGGCGCTGCCGAGCGTGCTTGTGGACAATATAACCATCTACTGGAGATGATACCGTGAATGCGACCTTAGAAACGAATCAGCTACGACAACTTGATCAACAGCATCATTTGCATCCGTTCACTGATTTTCGTGATTACGCGGAAAATGGCGGTCGCATTGTAAGCCGTGCTGAGCACATTTACATATACGACTCTGACGGCAATAAGATTCAAGACGCGATGTCCGGGCTATGGTGCTGCAGTCTTGGCTACAGCCAGGATGGCATCAAGAAAGCGGTCGCTGATCAGCTAATGGAGCTTCCGTTCTACAACAATTTTTTCAAGTGCTCTAATCAACCCGCCGTCGAGCTGGCGACCCGTCTCTGTAACATGGCGCCGGCCAATTTTAATAAGGTGTTCTTCACAAACTCGGGATCTGAGGCAAACGACACGCAGATCAAATTTGTGCACCGGTATTACGAGCTGCTCGGTAAGCCGAGTAAGCGGCTCATTATCAGCCGGAAAAACGCCTACCATGGCAGCACTATCGCAGCCGCATCGTTGGGTGGTATGAGCACCATGCACGAGCAAACTCAGGGGCTGGACTACATCCGCCACATTGAGCAGCCTTACTGGTTCGAGTTGGGTGGCGATATGAGTCCCGACGAGTTTGGGCTGTGGGCAGCAAACGAGTTGGCGAAGAAAATTGATGAGCTCGGCGAGGACAACATCGCAGCATTCATTGCTGAGCCTATTCAAGGTGCCGGCGGTGTCATCATTCCGCCTGATACCTATTGGCCAGCGGTTCAGAAGATTTTGGATGAGCGCGATATCTTGTTCATTTCCGACGAGGTAATTTGTGGCTTTGGTCGGACCGGTAATTTGTTTGGCTTCCAATCTTATGGAACGAAGCCCGACCTCATCACGTTTGCGAAGGCCGTCACTAATGGCTACATGCCCCTCGGCGGAAGCCTCGTTAGTGACAAAGTGGCCGATGTCTTGCTGGGCCACGGCGGTGAGTTTGCGCATGGTTTGACCTATTCGGGTCACCCAGCCTCATGTGCGGCTGGGCTCGCAATGATGGATGTGCTTCAAAATACGTCTATTCTCGAATCGTCTGCCAACGACCTGGCACCTTACTTCGCTCAGGCGCTTGAGTCGCTGGTAGATCATCCGGTGGTCGGTCAGGTGAGATCCAAGGGCTTGGTCGCGGCGGTTGAGCTGGTCAAGGACAAGGGCTCTCGAGAGCGCCTGGCACCAGAGTCTGGGGGCGCCGTATACACGCGTGACAGAGCCATTGAAAACGGACTGATGGTGCGACAAACAGGTGATGCGATGATTATGTCGCCACCGTTTGTGACATCGACTGAAGAAGTGGATGCGCTCTTATCAAAACTGACCTCGGCTCTGGATAGGACGGCAGCGTTTTACAACGTAAAATAGCGGCGCAGGCAATCCCTAACGGCGGTCCCGCCGTATCAGCCACATGACGTTGATAGAAAAAACCTGGTTTAACGCCGTGTGGTTCCAGACCACCTGGTTTAGCTGCGTCCTTGGTAGAGAGGACTGGATGTTACTGACGTTCGCGCTCATAGCGTTCCATTACGCGGCGGTCGCCGATATTCGCTCCGAACTGAATCGAGTGCTGCCGTGTGCGGCGCTAGGTATTGGTGTTGATTTCACCCTGGCGATGACCGGTGTTTATGATTTCGGTGCGCCGCTGTTTCCACTGTGGATGGTGTGCCTTTGGCTCGTTTTTCCAACGGCGCTGCCGAGAGCCATGGCGTTTTTGTCTGAGAGTCGCTGGCGTCCCATTGTTTTGGGCGCGATCGCCCCTGCCAACTATTTGGCTGGTGCCAAGTTCGGTGCAGTCACATTGCCGCTGGGTGATGTCACTACGATGCTAATTCTGGTGCCGCTGTGGATGGTGATGCTGCCACTAATGGTGAAGTTCAGTCAGCGGGAGCTTGCAGCAGCTTAATGCCGGTGGCTCGAGTACTACTATTCTTTTGTGTCTGCAGCATCCCGCTTGTAGGGCTGAGCCAAACTGAAGACCTTGAGCACGCACCTTATGCCTCTAAGGTGCTGACCCTAGAGCAAGCGCGACCGCTTACGCTTGTGGGAAGCTCCCAGTTGCGAGTCGCATTTTTTAAGGTCTTCAATTCCAAGCTATTCACTAAAACCGGTCAGTGGGATGACCCCCGTCACTCGTTCAGGTTTGAACTCACATATCAACGTAATATCTCCGGCAGTTTTCTGGCAAAGCAGACAGCGAAGGAGTGGGATTATCTGGAGTTTGATGACCCTCGACGATCGGAGTGGGAAGCAGCGGTCTTGGCTATGTGGCCAGATGTCAAAAAGGGCGACAAGATTGCGTTTGATGTCGACGAGCAAGGCGTCAGCCGTTTTTTCTACAACGGAAGCTGGGTTGGTAGCGTGGAAGATCCCGATTTCGCTCCCGCTTTTATTGCAATTTGGCTGTCTCCAAAAACGTCTCGGCCAGCGCACCGAGAAGGTTTGCTGGCCGAGTGGTAGGCTTTCACTGAAAGGCTATGTTAGTACCAGCTAATTCCTGTTCGGATGCCGAAGGTTCTTGGGCGCATGGGGCCAAAGAAGTGCGATGGCAAAATTCCGCCGTTCGCGTTGTAGCCATCCCATGTGAACTCATCGAGCAGGTTTTCAGCGTAGGCCTGGATGTACCAGTTGTCGTTTGATTCGTAGCCAATACGCAAGTTAGTCACAGCGTAGGCATCAATCATGCCTTCTGGATTGCCTTCCCAGCTGCCGCCGCGCTCACTTTCATAAGACACTTCTATGCTGCTCTTGATCATGCCGTTTTGCATGGGGAAGTCGATGTCGAGCTTACCTGCGGCCGTGACTTCAGGTGCCCAGAAAACACGGCTACCTTCACAACCAAGGCCATCGCCCTCGACGGCACCATCAGCGCCACAGATCTCCGAGAGACCTGTCGCTTCTGTATCGAGATAACCCACCGAGAGATACAAGGTGGTGTTCTCGCTCATGGCGACAGTGGTTGACGCTTCGACACCGAAGCCATCGGTTTGGCCAACGTTCAACACGCGACCCGAGAAGGCGTCTGTCACGCCATCGTCTTCAAAGTCGACATCGACGTAGCTGATGACCTGTGCATCTTTGTAGTCATACATGAAAGCGACGATGTCAAAGTTACCGGCACCGTCTAGGTAGCTTGTTTTGAATCCTAGCTCGTAAGAGTCCATCTGCTCCGGTCTAAATGAGCCGGGCAAGTAGCCATCTCCCTGCGTAATACCTGTCTCATAGGCAGGCGGGTTGCCTTGGTCATTTTGGATCCAGAAGCTACCAAAGCCACCTGACTTGAAGCCTTGGGTATAGTTAGCGAATACCATAGCGTCATTAGTAGGAGTCCACGTCAGCGCAACTTTTGCTGTGGTATCACTCCATGACTTTGAGTCTTCGATGTACTCGGCGGTCGCAAAACCATAGGTGAAGTAGGGCCCTAAATAGCTCTCGGGCTCGGGGACAAGGATGCCAAAGTCTTTGTCATCGCTAGTGTAGCGCACACCCACTTCAACATTGAGTGTCTCGCTGATGTCAGTATCCATACTGAGATACGCTGCCCAACCGCTGTACTTGCCCTTGAGCATGCCGGTCTCAACCAGATTGCCGTCGGCACTCGGGTAGAAGTCGGTGTAGTAATCGGAGCAACCGCTGTAAAACTCGTAGCCGTAATACTCGGCGTAGTAGTTCAAGTAGTACTGACACATCAGATCTTCAGAACCAATCGCGGCAAACTCGGCGTCAAGGTCCTCGTCATAGTACGAAACACCTGCGTACCAGCCGAGAGGACCTTCGTCACTGCCGGTCAGGCGCAGCTCCTGCTGGAAGTATTGGCCCGATTGACGGAACTGGAAGTTGTTGATGTTGAGAGGTGTACCGTCGTAATCTTCTGAGTAGTAGTAATCGTGGTCCTTGTAGCCCGTGTTAGAGGTCAAGGTCGCGAAGCCCAGATCGTAGTCAACGAAGACGCCGATGGTCAGCAAGTTGCCGTCATCATCTTCGCCCGCCTCGAGGTCAGAGTCGATTTGCTCGCTCGTGCCATCTAATGTGGTGTCATCAACGATATAGCCGTCAAACGCATCCCAGATATCGCCGCTATCAATTGCGCGGTACATGGAACCAGACTGCTCTCTGTCTTCGTAGTCGACAACCGTATTGATGGACAAGCGGTCACCCTCGTAGGCGGTAGACCAACGTACAGCCATCTTGCTGTGTTCAATTTCACGACGATTTGTCGCCACGTTTTTCGCGAATCCGCGCTCGCTAGAGGAGTAGCCCGAAAGACGCATTGCAAAGCTTTCGTTGACCGGAATGTTGGTTGCGCCCTCAAATACAAAGTGACCACGCTGACCAAAGTCCAGATCCATGTAGGCATCATCGGCCCCAATCTCAGCTTCGCGAGTGTGGACACTAAATGCACCGCCGATCGAGTTGCGACCGAACAGGAAGCCCTGTGGTCCACGTAGCACCTCGGCACGCTCAATATCAAAGAGACTAGTAACCGCTGAACCGTTACGACCCTCGTAGAGGTCGTTCTTGAAGAATGCCGACGATGGATCGCCGCCAACACCGAAGTCCTGCGTTCTAACACCGCGGATACTAACCGCATCGATGTAGGAGTCTTGAGAGTTACCGCTCACACCAGGGGTGTAGGAAATCAGATCCTTGACGTCGTTGAGGTTTGTATCTTCGATGAAGTCGCCCGAAAGCGCTGTAATAGCTAGCGGGACATCCATGACGCCCTGCTCCCGCTTAGTCGCGGTAACAACAACCTCTTCAAGGGTTTGGGCGACGGCGGGTTTCGTGCCAACTAAAGCCGCCGAGACAGCTAGCGGCAAAATAAGTCGCGCATTGGGTTTGGCCCCGAATACCTTTGCCATAGTGATTTCCTCATATGGGTTGGAGCAGTCTGGTATGGCTATTTATCGGCCTCCCTGCTCGTTTTTTATAAAGAAGCTTCACGCTTCTTTTGCACCCGCGCAGTATACTCCTGACCTAATCTCAGGGAACCCCCTCAAGGGGTACCCCGAGTCGCGTCAGCTCGTTCATCATGGGTGAAAGCTCAGTTTCGTACCGACGCCAGCGACCGATGGATCGGGTATGCGCGGGCTCACGGACTTGCACCGAACTCGCGGTGGCGACACCGGATGTACTCTCGTGAAAGTTAAGGCAGGCGTCTTCCCATGGGAGTTTAAGGGCGCCAATAAGCTTTCTTGCGTTGGGTTCAAGGTCTCGCGCCGCCGCTTCGTAGCTGATATCGATAATGCGTCCGGGGAACTCATGTCGAAAATGCGCCATCAAATCGCGATAGCGAGCATGATGGCGTGCCATCTCGCATTGGTCGTAGGAGTGCAGGTACGCATCCGCGAATAACTGCTTGAAGCTTGCGAAGCATGCGTCCATTGGACCTCTAACAAGATGAATAATCTTTGCCTTGGGAAGGGCAGCCAAAATAAGTGGGATGTTGAGGTAATTGACCGGTAGCTTATCCACGAAGAAGGGGCTTTTATCTCTAAGCTTCGCTGTTGATCGTAGGTACATATGTCCAATCTCTGCGGGATTAACTGTCGACGCGGTAAGAAACAGTTCTTTAGAAAACCGTTTTGGATCAGCGAACCGCGAAGCTCGCCGAACTGCGAGACCAAATTGTTGTAACTCGCCCGCGGAATACACCTGTGAGTGGCTGGTGATGACTCGCTCTATCAGTGTTGTTCCGGTCCGTGGCTGGCCCAAGACGAAAATAGGTGCTGGGTCTTCAGCACCGGGCGTGGCACCAGCTAACCACTCCGCTGTGTAAGTCTCTTTGATGGCCGCAAACATGGCCGCTTCATCGGCCTCGCTGAATTCGACGGTTTCGCGTCGGGCCTGCGCACCCTGACTGAAGGCGGAGAAGGCATCAATCCAGTTGCCTAAATCCTCATTTTCTTTGCCTATGGCGTAATATAGAAAGCCCTGCGACCGTTTCGATTGCCGCCCAGAATCGATCAACCCCTGCATGGTCTTTATGTGGCTGTCGTTTTTTGCTTTTTCTGAATTGGCCAGTCCCCAGTGACATTGCGCACTGTTGGGTTCGAGTTCGATGGCGCGCTTAAAGAGGGCAACCGCCGCCTCAATCTTTCCAAGGAAGACTCGAACATTGCCAAGGTTCATTAGCGCGGACGGGCTTTGCGGTACCATCTGGTGCGCGCGCTCAAAAAAGAGCTCGGCGGCTTCGTACTCACCGAGCGAGTTGAGCACGGTACCGGTCAGCTCAATCACCATAGGATCGCTGGGCTGAATTCTGCGGACTTCACGCAGTGCCGACTCAGCCGCCGCGATTCTGCCTTCACCCACATTGAGTTTTGCGAGGTGGGCCCAGGCAGCCGCATGATCGCGGTCTAGCTTAACAACCGATTTAAACGCTTCGTGTGCGACTTGACGCTGTTTGCCTTCTAAAGCCACCAGACCCACGAGGAAATGCGCAGGCACGTGCTTTTGATTGGCGGCCAAGGCTTGTTTGCAGGCCTCGCCAGCGGTGGCGAGGTCGCCGCGATTGAGTGCCGCAAAACCATCACCCAACGAGAGTTCAGTCAAAATCACTGGCCTCCTTGATAGGCAATGAGCGGGTCGGTATCAGGATCACCTGACCAGTGGGACAGCGCTTCCATGAATAGAAAGAAGAGCTCTGCCTGAGAACTGATATCCAATTTGGCATAAGCATGCTTCCGATGCAGCTTTACCGTTTCGATCGAGATGCCGAGTTTCTCGGCAATTAAGCGGGTGTTATGGCCAAGCAGGACCAGTTCGACAACCTGTCTCTCTCGGCGGGTCAGTACACTGCCACCAAACGCTGTAAGCGATCGATGCATGCGCTCTCGCAGTGTCGTTTTCTTTTGCGCTTCCTGCACCTCTAAGAAGTGTCGCCGGCAGAGTGAGGCCGTCAGCTCGTAAATACTCGCGAGTAGCTTTGCTTGCCCAACTCTGAAGCGGGCCCCTTCGGATGTAAGACCAATAGAGATATTGATAAAGTTCTCGTTGGCAACACGGATGAGCAACCCGCATTCGTCCTCATAGCCACAGTGTTTGTACCAGTTCTTGTAATACTCTGAGCTCCGGAAACTCGCGGGCGCGAGGTCAGCAAGGCGAAAAACACCAAACTGCTGATCGTAGGCCGCAGCGCGATAGAACGGGTCTAGTAAGAAAGGCCCCGTAAGGTAAGTGGCAAGTGAGCTTTCTTCCTTGCCGGCTAATGGCCTTGCGAAGCTAATGGTCGGCAGTTCCTCATGACCGTAGACAATGACGGTGGCGTCGTCAGCATTGATAAGGCCACAAAGCACGTCCGCGATCGTGGGGACAAAATGTTCTGTACCCAGATACTCAATGGCTCTGGCAAAATCCGATGTGATGGCTGTGAGTTTGGACATGGTTCGTAAAAATTATGAATTAAACTTCGCGTTCTTTTGCGCGTCTCGCTGTCTAACGCCACAATAGCACCGACAGGTGCCATGGATAAAATGAATCAACACATGCCCCGATATATCACTGTGAGGTCTTCTCATGCAGTTTGAGCTAAGCGAAGAGCAAAGCGCTTACGTTGCCAGCGCCCGAGAGTTTGCGCAGGCAGAGTTTCGTCCCAATGCAGCGCATTGGGACGAGTCATCACTGTTTCCAAAATCTGCCCTGAAGGCAGCGGGCGACCTCGGCTTTATGGGGATGTATACCCTGGAAGAGGCCGGAGGGCTGGGTATGTCACGGCTGGACGCCAGTCTTATTGTCGAGGAGCTTGCGAGAGGCTGTACAACGACTGCCGCTTTTTTGACCATCCATAACATGGCGACCGCCATGATCGGAAAGTATTGTCAGCAATCGGTTGTTGATCGCTGGTGTCCATCACTGGTCGGTGGGGAGACTTTGGCCTCGTATTGTTTGACCGAGCCCGGTGCTGGCTCAGATGCGGCGTCGCTGCGGACCACTGCCATGAGAGAGGGCGATAGCTATCGGCTCAATGGCAGCAAGGTTTTCATTTCTGGCGCTGGCGACACGGATGTCCTCGTTGTCATGGCGCGAACAGGCGATAGCGGAGCCAGGGGTATCACCGCGTTTCTCGTACCCGCTGATCTCGAGGGAATTTCCTACGGTAAGAAAGAGAGCAAGATGGGTTGGAATGCGCAGCCCACGCGGCAAATCAGCTTTGATGATGTTCGCGTCCCGGCGGCCAATCGACTGGGCGAAGAAGGTCAGGGGTTCTCCATTGCCATGGAAGGGCTCGATGGAGGTCGAATCAATATCGCAACCTGCTCGGTGGGCACGGCGCAGCAAGCGATTGTCGATGCCACTGCTTATGTGAAAGATCGACAGCAGTTCAATACCGTGATTTCCGAGTTTCAGCACACACAATTTCAGATCGCCGACATGCTCACCGAGCTGGTCGCATCGAGACAGATGATTCGCCTTGCAGCCAGTAAGCTTGATAACGGTGATTCAAACGCCTCAACCTATTGCGCGATGGCGAAGCGTTTTGCCACTGATGCCGGGTTTAAAGTCTGTAATGACGCGCTGCAGCTGTTCGGTGGCTATGGCTATATTCGTGAGTATCCGATGGAGCGTTATGTTCGTGATACGCGGGTTCATCAGATTCTTGAGGGCACCAATGAGATTATGCGGGTCATTATTTCGCGACAAGCACTGATGGACGGCGCGCTGGAGTTAATCCAATGAGTATCAGTCCAAGTGAAAAGGTGTTGGTGTCAATCGAGGATGGGATTGCCATCGTCACGATCAATAACTCCACAGCCAACACCTGGGACCTCGAAAGTCTTCCCGCTCTCGAGGCTGTTGTGAATGAGCTCAATGGTATGGCCAATGTCCGCGCCTTGGTCATCACTGGACAGGGCGAGAAGTTTTTTTCAGCGGGCGCTGATTTGAACCAGTTTGCCAGCGGCGATCCTGTCGCTGCGGGAGCCATGGGTGATGCCTTTGGGACCGCGTTTGAGACTTTGGCGGATTATCGAGGCGTTTCGATCGCTGCAATTAATGGTTATGCCATGGGCGGTGGTCTCGAAGTAGCGTTGGCATGTGACATCCGTATCGCCGAGTCGCACGCGGCACTCGCTTTGCCAGAGGCTCGCGTCGGGCTACTTCCTTGCGCAGGCGGAACCCAGCGACTGGCGCAGCTTATAGGCGAAGGGTGGGCAAAGCGCATGATTCTTTTCGGCGAGCGCGTTTCGGCCGAAAAAGCCATGACGATTGGTCTGGTGGAGGAGGTTGTTGAGCCGGGCACTTCACTCGCAACAGCTATAGATTTAGCCAAACGCGCCTCAGATCAAAGTCCAACATCGATTGCTGCCTGTAAAAGGCTTATTCATTCCGCGCGAGACATAGCGATTGGCGCTGGATTGGTGGCAGAGCGTGACGAATTCGTGGCGCTATTTTCAACCGAAGACCAAAAGGAGGGTGTAAACGCCTTTCTAGAAAAGCGTGCGCCAGAGTGGAAGAACCGATGAGCGAAGAAGTTGTAGTAGTTTCAAGCTTGGGCGAGAGTGATCGCCAGGTGGGTCGGTTGACCTTAAACGTGCCCCGAATTCTCAATTCCCTCGATGCTGAGATGATTGAAATCATGCTCGGTAAGCTACTTGAATGGGCCGAGGATGATTCCATTGCCGCAGTATATATTGATGGTGAGGGAGAGAAGGCCTTTTGTGCCGGTGGTGACGTTCACGAACTGCGTCGATCCTCTATCGAAAATCCGGGCGGTCCTTGTACTTACGCCGAAAACTTTTTTGCGCGCGAGTACCAGATGAATTACGTGCTGTTCACTTACCCTAAACCCGTGATCTGTTGGGGCCATGGTGTTGTGATGGGTGGCGGTATGGGTGTCATGGCTGGCTGCAGCCACCGGGTTGTCAGCGAACGAACCCGCATCGGTATGCCAGAAATCACGATTGCACTGTTCCCTGACGTAGGTGGCAGTTACTTCTTGAATCGGACGCCAGGAATGATCGGGCGTTTCTTGTCATTGACGTCGGCGCACATCAACGCCGCGGACGCGCTGTTTGCCAATTTGGGTGACGTCTTCCTTGCGCACGAGCAGCGTCATGAGGTGATGGCGGCTTTGGCAGTGGCTGACTGGACTGATGATCCGGAAGCCAATACAGCGATTGTTGACGCTATCCTAGGATTGACGCCAGCCGCAGAACTCCCGGCAGGTGTCGTTGAGCCACTGATGCCCGACATTGATGCGCTGATGGCGGGCGATGATCTGGTGGCGATATCGGACCGGCTGTTGGCTTATGACGGTGACAATGCATGGCTGCAAAAGGCGCGTGATGGATTTGCTCACGGCTCGAAACTTGCTGCTGCGTGGATCTTCAGGCAGCTGAATGATTCAGTCGATTACTCATTGAAGGAAGTGTTCGATACTGAGTTGCGTTTGGGTGCCAATATCATGCGACATCCAGAGTTTGCGGAGGGCGTAAGAGCGCTACTAGTGGATAAGGACCGTCAGCCAAAGTGGCAGTTTGATGCGGTGCGCGATGTCCCCGATGATTTACTGG
Source organism: Pseudomonadota bacterium (assembly GCA_002862405.1). GTDB lineage: Bacteria > Pseudomonadota > Gammaproteobacteria > Pseudomonadales > Halieaceae > Luminiphilus. The sequence goes on along the minus strand of PKCZ01000052.1, from coordinate 19,314 downwards.
AGTCCTTTTTTCGTGAGCCTGAAGGTTCACCGAGCATGCACTATCCGTGGTAGTAAGCACTTACTAATTTAAATCATAAAAGGAAATTCGATGCCAACGGTCGCATTTATTGGTCTTGGTAATATGGGCGGTCCCATGGCTAAAAACCTCCTTAAGGCAGACTGGACGGTAGCGGCATTTGATTTGTCAGCGTCAGCGTTGAGTGACGTCGTAGCCGCGGGTGCGGTGGCGGCTCCTTCCGCTCACGACGCCACTTCGGGTGCCGATGTGGTCGTCTCCATGTTGCCGGCAGGCAAACACGTCAAGTCGGTCATGCTGGGTGATGCAGGGATTTTTTCGGGTTTGTCTAAGGGAACGTTGGTACTCGATGCAAGTACGATTGACGCAGCCACGGCCCGCGAGCTCCACGTGGCCGCACGCGACGTCGGCATTGATTTCATGGATACGCCTGTTTCAGGTGGCGTCGGTGCAGCACAGGCAGGAACGCTGGCGTTTATGTGCGGTGGCACAGCCGAGGCCTTTTCCCGTGCAAAAGAAGTCCTCAAGGCGATGGGCAATGAGGAAAAGATTTTTCACGCTGGGCCTGACGGTGCAGGGCAGGTGGCTAAGGCGGCCAATAATATGTTGTTGGCCATTCATATGATCGGCACCTGCGAGGCACTGGCCATCGGGGCTGCCAATGGCCTGGATCCCTCGGTGCAGTCAGAGATTATGAAGGCGAGTTCGGGCAACAACTGGTCGCTCCAGGTGTACAATCCCTGGCCCGGGGTTATGGAAGGTGCGCCGGCAGGAAATGACTACAAGCCTGGCTTTATGGTGGACTTGATGGCAAAGGACTTGGGTTTGGCAATCGAACTGGCGGAGCACTCATCGGTTGATGCTGACTTTGGGCGTCTTGCAAATGCGGTGTATCAAGCGCTTCAGGCTGCCGGTCTGGGGCGAGATGACTTCTCGATTGTGATGAAGTCTTTGGTTAAAGACGAGGGCGCGTAGCTATACTCGATGCTTAAACGACGGAGTCGCCGCTGGCGAGCAGCGGCGCTGCGTCCAGATCATCGGCGTCCATCATTGTCGCTACGCGCTCGAGCGAGGCGACAATGAGATGTTGCTCCCAGGACTCCAAACGCGTAAATCGATCAACGAAGCTGTCTTGTAGAGGCTTGGGTGCCGAGCTTTTTAGGCTCTGACCTTCCTCGGTCAAGGTGACAATGACCCTGCGCCTATCGACCGATGATCGTGCCCTGTTGACGATGCCATTGCGCTCTAATCGGTTCAGTATGGTGGTGACTGTTGCCAGACTTAAACTGACCGCTTTTGCGATGTCAGAGACAGTCGGGTCCTTGAGATCGCCGACCGCTTGAATGATGACCAGTTGAGGTGTCGTCAATCCAGTTTTTTTACCGAGCTTTCGCGAGTATAAATCGGTCGCTCGGATAATTCGCCGCAATGCCACGAGTACGTGATCAGGTAGGTCGCCGTTCTGCATAGTTATCGTCATCCTCAGGGGGCACCAAGTTTAATGCTTTGAGCCCAAAGCACTCAATGGAAATTGGGTGCAGCCTGTCATCTTCGTCGGCTTTATGGCGTAATGCCGGCATGGAATTCAATCAGCCCTTTCTTCAGCTTCCTTGGCGCTTTGACAGCCAGTTGCTTGCGCGTGAGGTTGAAGCTTTACCCACGGATTTCTGGCTCGATCATCCGTCAGGACTGCCCGGTAATTCAGCTGTGCCACTGGTTTCAGTCAACGGCGAAATGAACCACGCGTTTGATGGTGCGATGCAGGCAACTCGGGCACTTCGCGAAAGTCCCTATCTACACCAGACCGTTACGTCATTTGGAGAAGTCGTGGCGAGATCGCGGCTTATGCGCTTAGCGCCTGGTGCACAAGTCGCTGAGCACGTGGATTTTAACTATCATTGGGTCAGTCGTGTGCGTATTCACGTACCCATCGTGACGGACCCCTCTGTCATTTTTTATTGTGGAGACGAGTCGGTACACATGGCGGTGGGTGAAAGCTGGTTGTTTGATTCTTGGCGCCGGCACCGAGTGATCAACGCAAGCAACCTCTCGCGGGTACATTTGGTCATCGATCTTGCGGGTTCATCTCGATTTTGGCGTACCGTGCGGTCCGCAACTAACGCAGCCCCCATCGATATTAGTTATGACCCGCAGCTAACACCTAAGCTACGCACAGAGCAGTTCCCTGTCGCGCCAGTCATGGCCCCAGGAGAAATGTTGGCGATCGTCGAGCAAGTGCTAGGGGACTGTGAAGCCAATACGGCGAATGACCCAGCTACCATGCTCCGATACAGACATCTCCTGCTCGATTTAGTTCATGACTGGCGCGAGATATGGAGTTTGCACGGGTTCAGTGAGTCGGCCTTTCCACACTACCGCGCTGTCTTAGAGCGAACGGCTTCTCAGCTGGAACTGGACCCGCGCGTGCTAGTGACATCATCGAATCAGGTGGGGATTAACCCCATTATCAATCAGCGGATTCTTGCCGCCGCATTGCGCCCGCGGCGCGTTGCTGAGTTTAGCTCTGCTAGTAGCCGAGCAACCTAAAATCGGCGCTATAAAACGCCTCTAAATCCTTCATGAAATCAGTATCGCGATAAATATCTGGCTTCTCGTTTGGTGTCACATTTCTGCGTTTTAACGTCGGAAGTTGTACTCCGAGTTCCTCACATATCACGTTCAAATCTCTCTCTAGCTGCTCGTAGCGACCGACAAAAGAAGGTGCGAGCTCACCGCTATCGTCGATAAGAAGTTCGGATTGTGGGCGCACCAAAACGCGCTGACGAAAGCGTTCAAATCCAAAGGCACGCTTGGCCCACTCCACAGGGTCATCGGCGTAGCTCGGATCCGTTCGAGCAAGGAAGGCACACACTGACATAAAGCGCTCAATGGGGTGGCGCACAATGGCAAAGCTGAAGTGGTTTGATATCTCCTCCTGCCCAACCGCGCGTGTGAGTTGTTGATAGGAAATATGACCGTGTCCGATCGTAGCGAGCTCTGGGACGGGTGAAAGCATGCGCCCGGTTAACATTTGTTGCTCCCAGTCTGCGTCAGTTAGCAGAGGGCGTAACACCTCTCGGACCGCATGGGTTCCCGTTTTTGGGACTGCAAAAAAGATAAATTTCTTGCTGGAGGAGAAGATCATCGAGGAGGATCTATCCCATAGGTATTCAATAGCTCGGGGCCGAGAGCACGTTTTAGTGGGTCAAGGTATTCCTCAAAGTTACGCCATTGGTCGACGCCTGAGGTATTGATGGGCTGGCGAACTTGCTCCGCACTGGGTGTTCTTACGGTGCGTTTCGTCTTGTGAAACTCCACGCAGGACTCCTCAAATTCGAGCCCACAGAAGTCCAGAATGCGCCGTACCTGAGTCTCGAGGTCGTCGATGACATCCTCATGTTGAACGCGCAAAACAAAGCCGGGTAATACCTCATTCCAATGATTCATGAGATCAACGTACTGCTTGTAGTAGTTACCTATCTCCTCCAAGCCGTAGGAGAACTCCTGACCCTCACCAAACAACTGTTTGTAACCGCTAAAGCAACACGCCATGGGGTGTCGTCGTGCATCGATTACTTTCGCATTGGGAAGGATGAGTTTGATGAGCCCCACGTGGAAAAAGTTATTTGGCATCTTGTCGATAAAACGCGGTGCAGCGCCTCGGTAAGCGCGCGTGTCCTCGATAAATTGCTTGCCGAATTGTTCAAACCGCTCTGTGGGAAGCTCGCCCAAAATACGCGGATAGCGAGGGCTAGGGTCGCCCGCCTTGTCTCGGCCGCGCAATCGCTTCGCCAGATCGAGAATGTCGTGCAACTCCATCGTGCCATCCACTTGTGAATGCGATGCGAGTATTTGCTCTAGCAGGGTTGAGCCCGCACGAGGCAATCCGACAATAAAGATAGGGTCCGGTGCGGCATGGCCTACATCGCCTAGGCGATCAAACAATGAGGCTTTGCAGACATCTATTTGAGTAGAGACGCGGATGTCGAGCTGCTCACGGCTGTGATTCGATACCGCAAGCTTTAGTGCGTTTCCTTGTTGATAGTTCTCAAACGCGGCCATAAAATTTTTACTGTCTTCATGCGCCTTCCCGAGAGCAAAGTGCATTTGAATACGGTCGAGCTCGGGAGTGTTATCGCCACTCAAACTTTCAGTCATCGCGTTGACTTCATCCTCAGTGAAGCGATAGGACTTGGTGTTTGCCAAGCTCCAAAAGGCATCGCCAAAACTTGGGTTCAAGTCATAAGCCTGCTTGAAAAGGTCGATAGCGCGATGGGATTCGCCGGTCGCGTTGTAGATGTGTGCGAGCGAAACCCGAAGTGCAGGGTCTTTTGGCATCGTGCGGATCATCTCTTGATACACCCGAATAGCCTCTTCGTTCTCACCGACACCAAAACAGACCGACGCGTAGAGCGCCTGCACTTGTTGAGGAGGATTATCTAAACGTTGGTACATCGACTTCGCACGCAAGTGCGCCTTATGAAACCGCTGGCGTCTGAGCAGAACATGAGTCAGCTGGATTTCAGCGTCGTAGTGCTCGGGCTCAAGCTCCATGACCGTTTCGAGGAGGAATTCCGCGTCGTCGAATACACCTGTTCGAGTAGCGATCTCAGCCATCAAACGCATGCCTTCAACATGTGTTTTGTTCTGCTGCATGAAGTAGCGGCAAAGACGCTCCGCATCGCCGAGTCGATTAGCTGCAAGATAGCTAATTACGGTCCGCAGTTCACCGGGGAGCGCGGCAAGAAATTCGACCTGTTTACCTGCCTGTTCAGCTCGAGGATCGCCCGTTCGTCGGTAGTAGGCAGTGATGAACTTCCAGCTATCAATCAGAGATCCATCTCGATCCACAGCCTCCTCGAACGCAGATACTGCTTTTTGCTCTCGCTTTAAAGCAAGCTCGCACAAGCCCATCTCTTGAAAGCCCCTGCCAAAGTCGGACTTTTCTGCTGTCAGAGCAGTCAGGAGTTCTAGCGCTTTATCGTGATTACCCTCTGCGCGTTCTAATACCGCAAGGGTGTAGCGTGCTTCAAAGTTGTCTGGCTCAGCGGTGAGCGCTTCGCTGAGTAAGGCTCGAGACTCGCTAAAGGCTCGCTTGCCCATGGCTACACGGGCTTGTTGAATCGACTCTGCAATCACTGAATAAATTTTCTTTTTGGTAGAAATAAAAAAGGGCGGACATTGTCCGCCCTTTACAGGGTACTAACTTAGTCTCTAAATCAGAAGCGGTAAGAGAGCCTCAAACCAAGCGTTCTGGGTCGGTTGATCGTAGCTTCAGGCGTAAATTTACCTGCCGTTTGCACGATCGCACCTTCTTCACTTGTGAGGTTACGAACGTAGACCTCAGCGAGCCAGTTGTCCTTCTCAAGACCAGCGCTCAGGTTGATCATGGTTGCAGACTCGTTAACAAAACGGGTGTTTGCTGGAAGGTTTCCAGTACGGTCATTAACCGTACCAAACGTACCACCCTCGTTCTGCAGGCCCAGACCAGATGAAGCGCCATAGGCGAGAACACCTGTGTCATCCATAAAGGCCGCACTACCTACGATGCCAGCTACCGATTCACCACGATGTACTAGTGCAGCTGTTACGTAGCCATTGGCGGCCATGCTGGGCACTTCGTAGTCGTAGCGGACGCGAACGTTACCCGAGAAGCGAGGTGCCAGAGGTAACTCTGATCCAACAGGAACCGCAACACCCTGCAGCTGGGGGTTCAGACGAGTGATTTCCGTATCGAGGAAGCTGGCAGCACCTGAAATCAACAGGTTGCTGCCGGCAGCCCATTGGAAATCCACATCGATGCCGTTTGACTCTGCATCACCAACGTTCTCCATGAAGACGAGGAACGCTACGTTTGATGGGTCAAAACGAGATACTTGTAGGTCAGTGATCTCGGTCATGTAAAAGCTTGCATTCAATCGCAATGTACGATCGAGGAACTCACCCTTCATACCAAACTCGATGTTCTCGAGTGTATCGGTGACCGCTACTGCTGGTACCACATAACCCTCGTATACGCCGCTCTGGTTTGCTGCCAACTGGCCTGCGTTACGGTTCTGTGTCGCTGGGCGATAGCCCTCTGAGTAGATACCGTAAACCATCACATCATTGGACAGGTTGTAGTTCAGAGACAGTCGAACGATTGTGTCCTCTTCTTCCGTTGATCCGTCAGCAGAGATATCACCGATATCCAGGTTGCCGTTCTGGATCGCGGCCAATGTGGCTGCGTTGCTACCACCACCTCGGAACATGTCGCGCGCACCATTAGGGCTGGTTGCGTTCAAGATGATGTTGTCATCACCCGATGCAGCGTAGGCCCCCAATGTTAGAAGACGTGACGTTACGTCGTTACTGAAGGCGTTACTGTTACAGCGGCCATCAGGTGTGACTTCAGCATTACCGAAGCCCGCGCCTGCAGGTGTGTCACGATCGGTGAATGGCGCGCCATAGCGACAGCCAAACGAGAAGTTTGAAGCGCCTTGTAGCTGCGACTTGAGATCATAACGTCGAGCACTCAATGAAATTGTTAGATCGTCGGTGAGATCCAATGCAACTTCACCAAAGAACGCGGTCTCTTCCTCAGTTCGCGTGTAATCATTATAGAAGGTTGTCAGTGGGCTTCGTGGGCCTACGGTATTTGTACCTGCCGTATTAGGAATCGTTGTGTTTCCAACTTCGAACGGAGCGCCTGACCCAAAATAGTTAACAATGTGCTCGCTGAATGCGTCATTGGTCGACATATATTGAAATTCACCAACGTGCGTAGTGTCGACATCGCTCATATACACACCTGCCATCCAGCGCAGACGGTTGTCTGGGTCACTGCTGAAACGGATCTCGTGCGTAGTTCGCTCGTTGGTTGAAGCATCAGCATACTGCTTGGTGGGGTCAAAACATGTGTTAGTTGCATTGGCCTTGTCACCTGAGTAGATATTTCCGCTACAGAGGTAGTAGGTGATGTAGCCACCGCCGTTGTTGTAGTGGGTGTAATCGATGATGGCATCGACTTCACGATCGATGTAACCACCGGTGTAAACCATGTCGAGATTGGCCAGTCGGCCTTCGAGGGTCCAGGTGGTAATATCGAACTCATCGAGGTTGTGCTCAGGCGCAAACTTCATAGACTTCTCGTCACCCAAGCTTGGGTCGACCAAGAATGAACCTTCAACATCGATTTCCTGCGACATGTGAGTCAACAAGCCACTCCACTCGTCGTTAAAATCGTAGCTCGCCGCTACGCGGAAACCGTTGTACTTGGCTTCGTTCCAGTCATCCTCGGCAAGATCTGCGTTTGAGGCGGATTGAATTGTCGTCAGCGGGAAGCCACTGAAGAAAGGCCCGTAACCGGCCGAGTTGTTACGATCTATAACGTCACCACTTGGCGTAAAGCTGCCCGATACGTTGTCAATCCAACCACCTTGGTTATCGCTGTAGCCAACGAAGCGAACTGCAGCGCGATCGCTCAATGGGATGTTGATCATTGCCTCGACATTATTACTGCCCGCGCCGCCCGACGTTGAGCTCATACCAAAGTCAATGCTGGCTTCAAACTCGTCCTGGTTAGGCTTGTTCGTGATGAGACGCATGTTGCCCGACTGCGAGCTTGCGCCAAAGAGCGTGCCCTGAGGGCCAGAGAGCACCTCGATACGCTCAAGGTCAGCTGCGTACACATCTAGGTTACGAGCGCCAAACGATACGGGCATCTCGTCGAGGTACAGTGCTACGCCCGGAGCAGAGCCCTGCGCTGGCGCAACAGTAATAGACGACTGCTCAGAGGCTGAACCGCGGATATAAATTTCTTTCTGACCTGGACCAATACCAGCGCTCACGACGTTAGGCAGGAACTCGACGTAGTCATCGAAGGTCATAATGTTCTGCGACCGCATGGCATCGCCAGACAAGGCATTGACTGAGATCGGAACATCTTGAAGGTTTTCAGCACGCTTGGTCGCAGTAACGACAACTTCCTCAAGCTGAAGGTTTTGCGCGAGTGCTGTGGACGCTAAAGCCGGCGCAATAGCAGCGGCTACGGCAAGCGATAAGGGCCGCTTGCCAAACTTATTGGTGAGAAACATAAAACACTTCCGTTATCAGAGTGGTCAGAAGATTCTAGCTCAAAGTATTTAATTGGTATAGCCCGCGCCGAAGATGGTATAACCCATTGTTTTGAAGGACAAAATTAATAAAAAATGTAAATAATTAATACGCAAAGTACTTTTTGCTCTTTTAATTGCTCGAGCAAGTGTTTGCGAGGCAGTTACTGTTACACTTCATCGACATTTTGATAAGTATGCGTTTCATGTTGAATTTGTCCGATCGCGGTTTTGTCGTTGACCGCGCAGTTTTCATCCCGTCTATCGCCTTTTTGCTGAGTACAGTCGGCATTGTCCTCTTGTTTCCCGATACGAGCGGCGGGGCGTTCGGCACGCTACAGGCAGCGATCGTGGAGAATGCAAGTTGGTACTACGGGATTGTGATGGCCATACTGTTGGTCGCATCGGTTGTGCTGGCCTTTTCTCGCGTCGGCAACATTCGACTGGGCCCCGACAATTCGTCACCTGAATACAGTCTTTTTTCGTGGCTATCGATGCTGTTTGCTGCTGGGGTTGGGATCGGGCTCATGTTCTATGGTGTGGCGGAGCCCGTGGTTCACTACCTTAGACCTCCCGTTGGTGAGGGCACTGCATTGGGTGGAGAGAATCAGGCGGTCAACCTGACCATGCTCCACTGGGGATTCAATGCCTGGTCAGTCTATGCACTCATGGCCTTGGTGCTGGCTTACTTCTCGTTTCGGCGAGGTTTGCCACTGACACTGCGCTCCGCGTTCTATCCTATTTTGGGTGACCGCATCTACGGCCCGTGGGGTGCGGCAATCGATGTCTTCGCCATCGTATGCACCACCTTCGGGATTTCAACTAGCCTGGGACTAGGCGTCGAGCAGCTGAGCACGGGCCTTAATTACCTGTTTGGTGTGCCGGAGTCCGGCGGTCTCAAACTCGCGATCACCGTCGCGATCATGGCGATGGCTGCGGTATCCGTAGCGCTGGGTCTAGACTCGGGTATTAAACGTCTTTCAGAGATCAACTCCTTTCTTGCGATAGCGCTCCTATGCTTCGTGCTACTGATCGGGCCTACGGCCTTGATCTTGGGCGGCACGCTGGAGAACTTCGGTTACTACGTGGCCAATCTGATAACCACGTCGACCAATCTTTTCACTTACGAAGACACTGAATGGCTGGGTGGTTGGACGATCTTCTACTGGGGCTGGTGGATAAGTTGGGCGCCTTTTGTCGGCATCTTCATCGCACGCATTTCGCGTGGTCGCACGATACGAGAGTTTTTGATTGGTGTGATGGTGGCACCGACTTTATTTGTGGTGCTTTGGATGAACGTTTTTGGTGGTAGCGCTATCGATTTAATTCATGCGGGGGAGGTGGCATTTGGCGAGGCCGTTGCTAATGATCAGCCACTTGGGCTGTTCCTGTTCCTCGATTATTTGCCGGGTACGTTTTATCTATCGCTTTTGAGTTTGGTGATGATCGTGATCTTTTTTGTCACCTCGGCCGACAGTGGCGCTTTGGTGCTTAACATGATGGCATCGGGTGGCGTTGATGAAACGCCTGTCTTTCAGCGCGTTCTTTGGACAGGGATCATTGCTGCAATCTCGGCTACGCTCCTGATTACTGGCGGCTTAGGCGCACTGCAAACCGCGACGATTGCAAGTGCGCTTCCGTTCTCGTTGATCCTGTTAGGGGCCCTTTGGGGGCTTCAGCGATCGCTTAAGTCCGATATGCAATCGAGTTTTGGAAAAGCCTCAGCGAGCTTTGATACAGATGCTGACGTTGATTGGCAGTCTCGGTTGGGAGCGCTGCTCAAGGCACCCTCGGAAAATGCGGTTGTTGCGTTTCAGCGGGAAACGGTACTCCCTGCATTGTCGGCGTTTGCGGCTGAACTTAACAACAGTGGTGTTGCTGCAACGGTAACCAATTACAGCGGAGCTGATGGCTCGATTGCGCTGACCGCTGGCGCTGATGATGAATCGGGTTTTGTCTATGCGGTGAAGCTGGCACCTCAGGGTGTAGATGCTTCTCCTGATACCAGCGGCGATGAAGTGGCACTTCCGGTCGAGGGATCAACCTCGGTGACTGAGGTGCACTTAACCTCGGGTTCAGCGGGGTACTGCTTGTGGGGTCTGACTGAGACCCAGGTCATCGCTGATGTCCTTGCTCAATTCGAGCAGCATCGTAGGACCTAGTCGACGATAGTAATGGCCGCGGCGGGTAGTTTCTTGCCCGTCGGATTCAAGTCGCGCATGGCCGGGATCATTTGATTGAGTCGCGCTTGTCTATCGTTAGGTGCAGGATGCGTGCTCAAAAATTCAGTTGGTCGATCGCCTGCCAGGCCTGACATCTTTTGCCACAACGTCACAGCGGCCTCCGGGTCATATCCTGCGAGGGTTGCCAGCCGCATGCCAAGCGTGTCGGCCTCACGTTCTGCCACCCGACTGTTGGGTAATTCGAGGGCGACCTGGGCTAAGAGCTCTGCATTTTGCCCTGCAGCGCGGCTGCCATCAGTCGCTGCACTGACGGCTACCAGGCCCAGTTGTATCGCCATGGCGCGCGACATCCGCTCGGCCGTATGGTCAGCGAGCGCATGAGAAATCTCGTGGCCCATAATCTGAGCGAATTCAGCATCAGTGAGCTCAAGCTGTTCAAACAGGCCCGTGTACACAGCCATTTTGCCGCCGGCCATACACCAGGCATTCACGGTGTCTGCATCGTCGACAATCACCACACTCCAGTCCCAGCTGAAAGACTTTGGGAAGTTCGCAACGGCGGCGGTTACCACTCGCCCTGTAACGCGGCGGACGCGCGACTCCAGTAATCGGTCTTGGGATATCTCATTCTCTTCACGGAGTGCCTCCACTGCTTGCCGATAGGCGCCTCGCGACTGCTGTATGGCCGACTCTGGAGAAACGATCAGAAATTGGCTTCTACCTGTAGGGCTTGTGCTGCATCCCACCACGAGGCAGAGCAGTAGGGTGCATACAACAAATTGGATCCGGCGCATTATCGGGGGCTCCAGTGCTATCGAGTTCTCAAGATGTGGCCCAATCTGCAAGGCGTCAACCGGGCTCCGATTCAGCACCCGCGACAACGCGAATAAGTCCCCGATAAACCCGGGTTGCATCGGCCTTGCCTTCGAGAATACGTTGCATCTCACCGCAAATTGGCATCTCAGTATCGTGACGGTTTGCTAGTGAGACGACGGTGGGCGCGCTTTTAACACCCTCTGCCACCATGTTCATGGCGTCGGTGATCTCTTGTACTGACTTTCCTTCCGCTAGTCGAAGCCCTACGTGGCGATTTCGGCTCTGAGGGCTGGTACAGGTGGCGATCATATCGCCCATTCCTGCCAGCCCAGCGAAAGTCTCTGCGCGACCACCTAAGGCAATGCCCAAGCGCGTGACTTCGGCGAGACCTCGCGTAATCAGCGCGGCCCGCGTGTTGTCGCCAGCCCCGAGGCCGTCTCCAAGACCAACGGCGAGAGCAATGACATTTTTCAGGACACCACCGAGCTCGCAGCCAACCACATCGTCGTTTCGATAGACCCGAAACAAGCCGACATTGAGAATGGGTTGCAACCAGTCAGCCGAGGCGTCATCGAGCGCAAGCACGCTTGCTGCGGCTTTTCCTTCGAGAATTTCCCTTGCCAGATTCGGCCCGGTCAGCACACCCACTGGATGATTTGGGCAGTATTCGTGAATCACCTCGGTCATCCGCTTTTGCGTCGTGGCTTCGAGTCCCTTGGTCAGACTGATGATAGGGGCGCCGCTGGGAACCAAAGGCGCCACCTGCTCAAATACACTACGAAAGTTGTGCGATGGAATGGCCATAAAAACAGCATGGGCGTTGGTCACGGCCGCTTCGAGACTCGTGGTTGCGGATAATAGGGGATTGAGATTGAGACCTTCGAGGTAGCGGCTGTGGGTATTCGAGCCATTAATCTCATCCACAACATCCGAATCGCGCGCCCACAGCGTAACGTGAGCATTGCGACAGACCAGTGATGCCAGTGTCGTGCCCCATGAGCCTCCGCCGATGACGGCGAGACGTGTATCACTGTTTTTTGGTGAATTCAGAGCAATTTACCCCTGAGCGCGCATAAAACGACGCGCGAGGATGGCGGTTCAAGATCAAAACATCAAGTTGAGGTGAATCTTCACCTTATTGCCCTGTAGACTCAAGCCAAAGCGATGGTGTTCTGAGAGGCTCTGGAGGCGATGGAATACGGAATTGTCAGTCTGCTGCCAACAGCGCTGGTATTAGCGTTAGCTATCAAAACACGGCGGACACTCGAGTCGGTGATCGCTGGAGCAATTTTTGCCTTTCTCATTATAGACGGCGTGGGTTTTGTAGAGACCCTTGCTGAAGTCTCCCTGTCTGTGCTCCGAGATGAGGACATAGCTTGGATTATTTTGGTTTGTGCCCTCTATGGCGTTTTCATTGCGCTTCTTGTTCGAAGCGGTGGCTCGATGGCCTTTGGGCGGTTATTACTCGCTCGACTTCAAAATAAGCGACAAAGTCTGCTGACGACCTGGGTGCTAGGGCTGGTTATTTTCCTCGATGACTACCTTAACTCTCTGACCGTTGGCGCAACCATGAAAATGGTCACCGACCGTTTTAAGGCGTCTCGCGCAATGCTTGCCTACGTTGTTGATTCAACAGCGGCACCGTTGTGTCTCTTGATACCTATATCGAGTTGGGGCGCCTACTTTGCAGGCCTTCTGGAAAAAAATGCGGTCGCCGCCGATGGCCAAGGTTTGAATCTTTTTATCGAATCGCTTCCCTACATGTTTTACCCAATTATCGCTGTGCTTTTGGTGCCGCTAGTCATACTTGGCGTCATTCCTCGTCTTGGTGCTATGGCTAAAGCAGAAGCGCTCGCGGAGGAGACCGGCGAGCTGGGTATTTCGGAAGATCCCTCAAATGAAATGGAATTTGGGTCAGGGGGAGCGGGGACGTTCTTTATTCCCATTGCAGCGCTGCTCTACTTCACGATCTTTCCCGTATTTTCGTTGTCTCCCAGTGTAGAATTGCTACGCGGTGTAATCGCTGGAATCATTGTGACCGTGGCCTACTACGCGTCCTTAAGAATCATGCCACTTTCGGAGCTTCTCGATACTTGCACTAACGGTATCAAAATTATGGTGCCGGTGTTGGCAATGTTGCTTGCGCTTTTTGTTTTCGTGGAAGCAAACGATCGGATCGGGCTTACAGATTTCGTGATTCAAGCGGTGAAGCCCTATATGACTGCCACCATGCTGCCTGCCATTGTGTTTGTCACCATGTCAGCGGTGTCTTTCGCCACTGGATCAAACTGGGGTGTCATCGCGATCGCTATGCCCGTCGCCTTCCCGCTGGCGCAGGCCTACGATGTCAGCATCCCGCTCGTTATCGGTGCTCTGTTATCGGCCAGTGGTTTCGGTAGCCATGCTTGCTTCTACTCAGACTCTACGGTGCTATCAGCTCAGGGCGCGGGGTGTAATACCTATCAACATGCGGTGACGCAGCTTCCTTACGCGCTCATTGCGGCAGGCATTGCGGCGGTCGGATTCCTATTCGCTGCAATATAGGTATTGCCTCAGTGTGAGGGTAATCTGGCGTCCTATTATGGCATCAATATGAGCTTCCTATGACGAGTCTTGCTAGTGAGCCGTATTGTGCACAACGGTGTTTTGCGTATTCTGTGTCACTAGTCTGACGGGGGGCCGCGACCATTGCGGCGGAGGTTGGCTCGACGCCAGGCCATTAAACAAATTCAGCAGACCCGATTCGGAGGCTTGCGGAGTAACTAAAGAGTCACAGTATGAGAGCGGTTTTAATTAGCCTCATTTTTAGCATCGTATGCTACCCAGCCCCCGTGCGGGCTGAGGCGGGAAAGCCAGTCTGCGAACAAGCGGGCATCAAGGTGTTGACTGATTTTCAAGGCGGCAATATCAACGGCTGCGAGTTTGCCTCAGATGGGCGGTTAACAATTTCGGTTGCTCCCGAGGACGAACCAATCAACTCCAGCCCCTGGTACGCCTTCCGGTTGCTGGCCGACGTGACGACAAATATCGCAATGGTGCTGGACTACGGCAACTACAAGCATCGCTACACGCCTGACTTTAGTATCGACGGCGTGAATTGGCAAACGTACCCAGCGACAAAGCTTGACCTTAATAACGATAAGTCTCGGGCGGGGTTCTCGCTCAAGGTTCCGCAAGACAAGTCTGTTGTCATTGCAGCACAGCCCCTGCTGACATCATCACATTACGCAACGTGGCTCGAATCCTTAAAGGCGCAGCATGGTGTGACCGTGTCATCGGCAGGACCGTCAGTAGACGGCCGACAACTTTGGAGAGTGACTTCTCCCGCAAAAAAGCACACGCTATTGTTATTGGGGCGTCAGCACCCACCTGAAACTACTGGGGCGCTTGCGCTAATTAGTTTTGTCGAGCGATTATTCGAGGATGATGCGCTTGCGACGCGCTTTCACGACCAGGTTGGAATACTACTCTACCCCCTTATAAACCCCGATGGGGTCGACAAGGGGTTGTGGCGCCATAATGTGGGCGGGAAGGATCTGAATCGCGAGTGGGGTCGATTTTCGCAGCCCGAAAATCGCATTATTGACAGCGACGTCTCTAAATGGCTCGAAACGCATGATACCGAACTTATCAAGGCGATCGATTTTCACTCCACACATTACGAGGTTTTCTACACCCAGCCTGATCAGTCTGCATCGACCATGCCAGGTCTTTTGGGGGATTGGTTAGCACAATTTGAAGCACTGATGCGTTCTCAGTTTGATGACTTTGATATCCAACGACAGGTCTCAGAAAGCCCTCAGGTGAACGCGGCAAAGCACTATTTCTTCACAAAGTATGGTATTTCCTCAACGACCTTGGAAATTGGTGATGAGACAGATCGTGGCGTAATAAAGGCCTACGGACGGGCGGCAGCCGAGTCTTTTATGTCTGCGTATTTCGAGCAGCCGTCAGCAGGCACGGCAATCGATAATCGGCCACTCGATCTCATGTTTAAAGGCGGATTGGTCGTAGATGGCATGGGCGCACCGCCTTACGAGGGCGACGTCGGAGTTCAATAGCTCCTCTCGAAAATACAGCGCCTATGTGCGAGATGGCGACACTCTATCGCTCGTTCAATCTTTTCTATCGAGCAGCGGATTACTGGCCGATATTCTAGGCCCATGTGATCGTGGTTATTTGGCGATGCGGATGATCGCCGATGTTTTGGTTTTGGATCCAAAGCGTTGGTAAGAGAGCGCGAGCCTCGGCAAGTGGGACCGTATGTCGAGTGGCGTTGATCACCTGATAGTAAACGTTAGATTCACCATCAAGGAAGGGTTTTTACCCAGTTGCGATTAGGGCAGCCTCTAATTCCTGAAAACTTGTCACAGAAGTCTGTTCGTAATACATTTTTCAGACAATAACGATAAAGACGTAAAAACATTAACAACAAAAATAGCCGCCAAGCGGCACTAATAACAAGTCACGAAATCACTCAGGAGAAATCCATGATCACATCCTTTGATTGCTCATTGCGATTCACGCGCGCCCCGTTGGGGGTAGCAATTGCCGTTCTATCTACCGCTTCATTTGCACAAAATGAGGGGCCACTCGAGGAAGTCGTTGTCGTCGGCTCGCAAATTAAAGGAGCGTCAATATCAGAAGCACTCGCAGTCAGCGTCGTTGACGCCGAGGCCATCGAGGCCATGGGCATTGACTCTGGTGACGAGCTGCTCGCACTGATCCCGGAAAACGGACAAAATTTTTTCAACGAGGCGGAGAATATTTCTGGCGGAGTGAACTCTGGCCGGGGTGACTTAGGTGCGTTCAACCTTCGTAACCTTGGTACCGGTAACACCCTGGTACTACTGAATGGTCGTCGACTCGTGAACTCGGCGACGTATCAGACTGAGGAGGTAGGTGGAAGCTTTATTCCTGTTAACACCGCTAACTCTAACCACCTACCGGTTTGGGGCATCGATCGTGTCGAAGTACTTCGTGACGGTGCTTCGGCCATTTACGGCGCTGACGCGGTGGCTGGTGTGGTGAACACGGTGCTCAAAGATGACTTTGAGGGATTTAACATCCGATTCCGTCACTCAGAATTCGATAACACGCCGAGTACCCGTCAAAGCGTTACAGCAGAATGGGGGCAGGACTTCAATGATGGGCGCACCAATGTGGGTGTGTTCTTTAACTACTATCATCGGGATCGTGTGAGTTCTAACGACGATCCGCGCTGGGCAAATTCTGATTTTAGGAGTCGCATCCCAGAAGACTCGCTTTGGGCTGGTAGCACCTCATTCCGAAACAATTCAGCTAACGGTTTGTATCCTCAGATGGATGTTCGTACCACCCGTGAGCCAACCAGCTTAAACGGGGTTATTACAGATACCGCGGGTGAATTTGAAACTTACCCGATTGGGGATTCTCGCTGTCAGTACACGATCAATGCCACCACCTGCGGCGCCGTAGATGGACAGGGTACTTATCGCTATGACCTTAACGGCAACAATGGGTTTGGGCGAGATCTTGCCTCGGAGCTTGATCGCATGAGCCTGTTTGCAAATATCACCCATGAATTAGCGAACGGTACAGAGAGCTTTACTGAACTGTCCTTCTACGAGTCTGAGACTAACCTTATACGTCATGCATCAGCGACATTCAGCTCGGTTAAGCTGATCATGGGCGCTGACAACCCCTATAACCCGCTAGGTAGCGGTCCGGGACGCCTTTCTGGCCCCGGGTTAGATGATGCTATGGCCGGTGTTCCTGCGGAGGGTCTCGACCTCATCATTGACAACTACCGTTTTGGGCAGGCTCCACGAATCGTTGACAACGACGGTGATATGTTGCGAGTTCTGCAAGGTCTCCGTGGCTCACAAGATGATTGGGATTGGGAAACTGCGTTCTCATATGCCAAGGCCACAAAAGACGACATCACACGCAACCGTGTTTCGAATACGCTTGCTACCGACGCCCTAAGTGACTCGTCGATGGATGCCTTCAATCCACTCGATCCAACTTATGAGGGATCGAATATCGAGCGCATCTTGGTTGATGTTTATCGTAAATCAGAAACCGAACTCACAACTTTCGACTTCAAAGTCTCGAACAATGATTTACTCGAGTTGGGTGGGAGGTCCATTGCTGGCCTAATTGGGTTCGAGTGGCGTAAAGAGGAGTACCGAGATGATCGTGATCCACGGCTCGACGGCACTATAGTCTTTACCGACTACCAGGGTGACACTTACCCCTATGTAAGTGATGTCGCGAATTCGAGCCCCACAGGCGATAGCTCAGGGTCTCGTAATGTCACTTCCATGTTTGCCGAGTTGCAGATACCGCTTCTCGAAAATCTCGATGTTCAGCTCGCGGTCCGAAATGAGAACTACTCGGACATCAGCGATGGCAACATCTCTGTCGGTAAGGCTGCATTTGGCTACCGTCCGTTTGAATCGCTCCTGGTTCGCGGTTCGTGGTCTGAAACATTCCGCGCGCCAAACCTCGTTACGGTAAACGAGGGCTTGGTAGCACGAAGTAATACGCGGACGGACTGGACCTGTGAGTACGCGAACCAAGTCACGGCTGAGGCTTATAACCTTGATTGCAGAAACTCGATTCAGCGTTCCGCACAAGGCAGTGAGCTGCTCAGGTCGGAGACCGGCGAGAACACATCGGTCGGTTTTGTTTTTGAGCCGCTTGATGGACTTACGCTGACCGCTGACTGGTGGAGTATCGAGAAAGATGACACGATTGGTCTCTTCGGCGAAGAGAACCACATGATCCTTGACTTGTACTACCGCTTGCAGGCCGGTACTACCAATTGCTCGATGACCTTTAACCCCGCGGTTGTGCGCCAGGCGCCCGACGATGATCAAATTGCCGCCTTCACCGAAGCAGGTATCTGCCCTGGGGGAGATACCATTCGGGTAGATGACGCTTACGCAAACCTCGATAAGCGTACCCTTGAGGGCTATGACATCGGTGTTTATTACGACATTGACACTGACCTGGGTACCTTCAGCTTCCGATACAACGGCTCCTACCTAGACAAGTTTGAGCAGGAAGCGTCAGGTGATGCCGCGCTACTCGTTGCGAGTCAAGCGAGTGGTCAAATTCCAGCGAACATTCCAATCGATGGCTTCGCTGATCTTGTGGGACGCGATGGTAATCAGGAAGAGCGTCACCGGGCGAGCCTGCGTTGGCGTCGAGGTGACTTTGGTGCGTCGCTGTCTGGATATCAGGTTGGGTCGTTCTACCAGAGCTCGCTAACCTTGAGTGACGGGACTCGTTACGTGATCCCATCAATGACAACCTATGACGCTACGTTTGATTATCGCTTCGATATGGGTGAAACGCGCGCGCGCTTCAGGCTCGGTGTGAAGAACTTGACCGACGAGAGAGCGCCATTGGCTGACCGTTACTTTGGGTATTTCGCTGATGCTCATTCTGACTACGGTCGCTACATGTACGTTGACCTGCGTATGAGCTTCTGAGAAAACTGAGGAGGTGGTATTACTTGCCACCTCACCAGGGCCTCCGAAAGGGGGCCTTTTTGTCTCTGGGGACACATTGATGGTGACAGACTTACCGAAGGAACGATCGACCGTGAAGCAGATAGGGTTATGGTTGGGGCCTTCTTTTTTCTTGTTCATGTTTCTGACCGCCGGTTTGCAGGAGACGATGCCGCGAGATGCCTGGCTGGTGGCAGGTGTTGGGCTATGGATGGCCACATGGTGGTCGACAGAAGCGATTCCAGTAGCGGCGACGGCGTTCATCCCACTCGTGAGCTTTCCCTTATTACAGGTGATGCCAGTCAAGGCGGTCGCACAAAGTTATGCGCACCCCACCATTTTTCTATTCATGGGTGCTTTCGTATTAGCGCTTGCGGTGGAGAAATGGTCGCTCCATCGCCGAATAGCACTCACGGTTCTGTCGCGTACCGGGACGGATGGTCGAAAACTCATTCTTGGCTTTATGGTCGCTGCCGCTTTGCTTTCCATGTGGATGACGAATACGTCAACGGCAATGATGCTGCTTCCTATTGCGGCATCAGTGGCGGCAATGGTGGCAGAAAAGGCTGTCGGAATGAGCGATGAAGAAAAACGACGGTTTCAGGTGGCGCTGTTATTGGCGCTCGCGTATGCGACCACCATTGGCGGGATGTCGACCATTATTGGCACACCGCCCAATGTGCTGTTGGCCGGATTTATTGAAGA
>PKCZ01000090.1 GCA_002862405.1 Pseudomonadota bacterium | reverse complement strand
GAAGTGGCGTCTGCGGGCATTATGACCACGGACCAGTTTGATGATGCGATGTACGACTTGGTAAACTTCTTGGCTTACACCGCGGAGCCGTTTAAACAAACCCGAATTGAAATGGGTAAAAAGGTCATGTCGTTCCTCACGATCTTCTTCATCATCGCCTGGGCACTGAACCGCGAATACTGGAAAGACGTGCACTAATCCGTCTCGACGGGCATAATTAACAAAGGCTGAGCTTGCTCCGCCTTTGTTATCTCTCATTCCGCTCGGAGTTCTTCATGAAGTTAGCCGATGATGCGTCAGGGGCTGTGTCAAAACGCTCTGCGATGACCCTCTTTTCTGATAGCACCAGCCACTACAGCCATCGAGTTCGTATTGTATTGGCCGAGAAAGGTGTATCGGTTGATCTCGTTGAAAGCGAAGACGGCGTATTAGTACCCGAGCTGGGTGACTTAAACCCCTACAACACCATGCCTACACTCATTGATCGAGATTTGGTTCTCTATGAGTCAAAAGTCATGATGGAGTACTTGGACGAGCGTTTCCCGCATCCTCCGCTGCTGCCGGTTTATCCTGTGGCTCGGGCAGAGAGCCGGCTTTTTATGTATCGAGTTGAGCGCGACTGGTGCTCGCTGGTCGATACGATTCTTTATTCTTCTAAAGGCAGTGATGTCGCCGTCGCTCGCCGCGACCTAGGTGACAGTTTGACGGCGTTATCGCCAATCTTTGCTGAGAAGCCTTTCTTTATGAGCGAGGAGTTCACGCTCGTAGACTGTTGTATTGCCCCTATTTTGTGGCGCCTACCTGCGCTGGGTGTGGACATCAAGGCGAGCAAGCAAACCAAGCCCTTTTACGGGTACATGGATAGTCTTTTCGGCAGAGACGCATTCCAGGAAAGCCTGTCGATACAAGAGCGAGAAATGCGCGCTTGAATCAGGAGGGACTCGAGTGACGCCAAGTAAACCCTACGTTGTTCGAGCCATCTACGACTGGATTGTTGATAACAATTGCACCCCCCATGTATTGATTGACGCAGCCGCTGAGGGCGTAGTGGTCCCCGGGGATTATGTCACCGACGGACAAATTGTTTTGAATGTATCGCCCACGGCTGTTATGAGCCTTCACTTAGGTAATGATGCGGTGTCCTTCAGCGGCCGATTTGGCGGCGTACCACTCGATGTCTTTTTACCTCTCGATAGCATCTTAGGAATTTACGCACGTGAAAATGGGCAGGGCATGATCTTTGATGACGACGACGAGCTTGGCGATCCCACGCCACCGCCGGATCCGGACCCAATTGGTCCAGGCTCTGCCCGAAGACCTTTTTTGAAGCTCGTTAAGTAGAAATTCCCTAACGCCAATGTAGCGGGATTAGGCGCCGAAGAGATGTGTCTCCGTCACGCGTGCCATGGTGAGTGCGGTAATGTTCGACAGGCTATAGCGCATTTGTGCGTCAGTCTCAGTAAAGTTCAAGCTCATCGTTGGGCCCTGCGTTCCGACCCAAAACACCTGAATGTTGCGTTGTTCCGCCGCGACGCTCAATGTGTTGACATCGTCAGGCGTTAGTTGCGACCCCCAAACGACAGCAACGTCCCCCGGTTGCCCCAAGCTGTTTAACTCTCGTGTTACCCACGATACGCCCGCACCGGCAGGTTCCGCTCGTGTGGCTGTGAGCTCAATGACGGGTAGGGATGGCCGTTCCAACCAAAGCCCGGCACGAATGAGCTGGCAAAAAGACAAGGCAGTAGATGCATCTAAACCTACGCCGATAGAGAAGACCTTTTTTTCTGACACGATGGCATTGGCAAGATGAGCTGCGGCCGTATCGCAAACATCAGCGATCGCGTCTGCAGACAAGCTCAAATATTCGATGTGCTCATGGAACAGTTTTGCGACGGTGTCAAAATTACTCATAGTTCGGGTGCTCGGCTAAGCCAAAGGCTCCTTTTAGCCACTGCGCGCTTACACTACCGCGGGGGCCGTCAAAGGCGATGATGTCAAACCGACAATATCGATTGCAATAGTTCTCATGCGACGCCAAAAACATTTGAGCTGTCATCAATACCTTCTGCTGCTTGACGGGAGACACCGACGCCAGGGCTGACCCGAAGTTGGAGCGGCTACGATATCGCAATTCAATGAATGCCAGCCTGTCGCTATCAAGGACTATGAGATCGATTTCCCCGAATCGACTGGTGTAATTGCGCGCGATAACAGTCGCTCCCCTCAATACGATCAGCTGGCGAGCGCGCTGCTCCGAGTAGGCCCCGCTTGAGTAAGTCATTGGTATAAACCTCCATCCGATGGCTTAGTGTCATCAGATGGAGCGAGGGCGTCCTCTAGAGAAAACAACCGACTTTAATCGGCGACGCACGTTACCCTTCGAATCAACGCTCAGATCACCTGTTTCACCAAACATTAGGGTGCCGCGAGCTCGGCTTGCCTGGCTAAAGTGGTCTACCAGCCCTGCGGCGTCGACTCCCAGGGCATGCAGAGGGATCGAGGTAGTTGTGGATGACCCGAGTGCACTGGGCGGTAGCACAAACTTGATGCCATTCAGGTCACGATTAGTAATGCCCTCATCGGGCTCAAAGACAGATGAGGGCGCGAAGACGGGTAGCTTGCCGGCGTAGTGAAAGCGCAGTAACGGACGAATCTCGCGCGCCATTTGCGCTGTGGGTGACAGTAGGACCACAGAGTCCACGTCCTCTCGTCGGCGTGCCTGCGTGTCTACCGGCGCATCAAAAGCGCGCTCCACCTCTTTAATTCTTGCCTCGCTAGTAAGTGTCGCGAGACTTCGCGCAATGGTCGCATTATCGGTCTCGTCAGGGGTGGTGAGTGCCACTTCTCGTAGCGTCCCACCCAATGCACGCCATGAGGCTGAGAATGCCCCCGTCATGCGACTTCCCCAAGCGCTGTCAGGTACAATAATGAGAGGATTCCGAAGACCTTCAGCCCACGCTAGGTGCGCAAGTTGCTCGGCCTCATCCTCAGGCGCAAGGCTCATACTGAGCATTTGCCATGCTAAATCCGTTTGATGCTGCGACGTGTTTGTCTGTGCGTTTCGGTTGAGCGCAAGGACTGGAACGGGAAGTGCGTCAGCAGTTGCCAGTTCCGCGACACGCTCTTTCGTCAGTGGACCTATGACAAAGTCAGCCCCTGATTCCAGAGCTTGGACATAGGCCGACATTCCTGTCTCTGCGGCCTCGGTATCGATAGTGATAATGTCGGGACGCAGGCTAGCATCACGGTAATTTGCGAATACGCCTTCCACAATGCCATCTAACGCGGTTTGACCGGCGGCTTTTAGGCGACCGCTGAGGGGGAGAAGTACGGCGATGCGGCTGGGCGGCTCACTCTCTAGCCAGGTTTGTAATCCGGAGGGGAGCGAAAGTGGACTAAGCCTCATTTGAGGGTTTTCGCTCAGCCACTTAAGCACAGTAGGACGTCCCCCACGATAGGCGCGATTCAAGGAAAGCCATGCATGCCATTCGCTGCTCGGCTCAGTTCGGCGAAGTTCAGAGGCAAGTCGCTGCTCGGTCGCCATCGACAACAGATCGAAAATGGTTGAAGAGGTGACTTTTCCCGTACCCGGCGCTTGAAGAGCCAATCGGTCATGAGCTACTTTCGCCGCATCAACTGGCTGGCCAGCCTCCCAGAGTCTTCGCTGCCGCTCTGCGAGAAGCGCATCAAACTCGTCATCGTTACCGGGAGTAAGTGCACCGAGTAGTTGGTTGGACTCGTCGATGTCGCCTTTCAGCCATAGAAGTTGAGAGCGAATAAAAGCATCGGTATTTGGCGAAATGAGCTCTGGGTCTACAGCATCCAGCTCCGTCAGTGCGAAAAGCCATCCGCGCTCCCGAGCTATCTGCTGGTTCCAAGAAACAATGCGGGCATCAAGCGGGTTAGCCTCATCGTCCGTTTTCTCGACTTTGTCTCGGGAGAGCATGGGGTAGTCGGTTACTGGCTCGCGAGGTTTTGGTGGCGCGGGTGGTGGTGTGGCGCAGGAAGCGATCAACATGAGCGCCAGTGCCATCAGCACAGATCGATGCAGTAGCGCCAATAAAATGCGATTATGCACTGCGCTCGTTGAATATTTTGATGTCATCACAAAAGAACCGCCGAGTTTCCACTGATTGTACGTAGAGGAGCGTGAATTGAAAGCCGCATTGTATGTTGTGCCCACACCCATCGGGAACATCGGTGATATGACACTGCGGTCAGTTGAAGTGCTGCAGGCCGTCGATATGATTGCCGCCGAGGACACGCGGCACTCGCGAACGTTGCTTAATCATTACGAGATTACGACACCGGTCATCAGCTTTCACGAGCACAGTGGTGAAAGTGCCGCTGTGGCGCTTGCGGAGCGAATTGTAGAAGGTGAGCGGATTGCACTGATCAGTGATGCGGGTACGCCGTTAGTTTCAGATCCTGGCTATCAACTTGTTCGAGCGGTACAAGCTCTGGATATGCCAGTGGTGCCCCTGCCGGGGCCGTGTGCCGCAATCACGGCACTTAGCGCCGCAGGTTTGCCGACACACAGCTTTCAATTTGTCGGATTTCTACCCTCTAAACAAAATGCCCGTCGCACGCGTCTAGATGCGCTGAAGTCCAGCGATTCAACGATTATTCTTTACGAGGCACCGCACCGGATTCTCGACTTGCTCGATGATGTTGAGGAGGTGCTGGGAGCACTGCGTGAGGTCTGCCTTGCGCGTGAGCTTACGAAAACATTCGAGACCGTTCGTCGAGACACCGTGGCCGTTATTCGCGACTGGGTCAAAGCTGACGCCAATCAACAGCGCGGGGAGTTGGTTATACTGATCGCGCCAGATAGGCAAAAAGAAGAGGGCGTCAGCGACGAGGCGTCTGACTTACTGCATGCGCTGGCAGACGAGCTTCCCCCGAGAAAGGCCGCGCAGATAGTTGCGGATCACTACGGTCTGAAGTCTCGAGACCTCTACCAAATGCTAATTGATCGAGAGTGATTAGTTGCATTGAGTCAGTGCGTCCCGAGTGCTACCGTCACTGTGAGTCAGTTAAACGGTCGCTGTACCTTATGGGTGCAGAGGAAAGTCCGGGCTCCATTGGGTCAGAGTGCCAGGTAACACCTGGGGAGTGTGAGCTCACGGAAAGTGCAGCAGAAAGGAAACCGCCTGAATGGCATTCAGGTAAGGGTGAAAAGGTGCGGTAAGAGCGCACCGCGCGGCTGGTAACAGGCGTGGCGATGGTAAACCCCGCTCGGAGCAAGACCAAATAGGGATCCTTGTGCCGTGACCCTCGGCGGATCCGGGTAGGTCGCTACAGGCACTTGGTGACGAGTGTCGCAGATGAATGACCGTTCACGACAGAACCCGGCTTATCGATTGACTCACCTATGCACCCCCACTTGGGGGTGCTTCTTTATACCTTTTAAGAATATAAAGCTAGAGCTTATTCTATTTTGAGCTCTTTGCGGAGAAAATCTCTCCAATAAAGAGCTAATGGGCTGACTTATTTCTTGTTTATGTTCTCGCTCACGGTCGGTTTTTTTGACTCTGAAGCCCTTCTCCTCCACATATAAGGTGCTGAATTACTTAGATATTTTCTTTCCCTCGCATTGACCGGCTACCCCTCGGTTGTTAAAGTGGTGATAAGTGGGAAAAAGTGGGTAATTGGGGAATTGCTCTGCCCTTTTTGAGGCGAAGTGGAGATTTGTGGTGTTCAGGGGAGTACAGCACATCAATCTGGATGCAAAAGGGCGGTTATCTGTCCCTGCGCGCCAGCGCGAGTCGCTCTTGGATATCAGTGCGGGCTCCATTGTTGTCAGCATCGACACGCAGTCGTCCTGTTTGGTCCTGTACCCGCTGAGGGAGTGGGAGCGCATTGAGCGGGATATACAAAATCTTCCGACATTAAATCCGGCGATTCGACGTTTTCAAAGGTTAGTCTTAGGCTATGCCAGTGATCTTGATCTTGATAGCAACGGTCGAATTCTGCTTCCTGGCGCCTTGCGTGAATACGCACATTTAGAGAAGCGAGTTGTTCTGGTAGGGCAGGGGAACAAGTTAGAGCTCTGGTCAGAGTCGCTGTGGGAGGCTGAGTGCGAGGCCGCGCTGGCGGCCGAAGAAGACGATCTTCCTGCTGAGCTGATGGAGTTGAAACTTTGAGTCAGGCGGAGCATGTTTCCGTATTACTTGAAGAGTCGGTTGCGGCGCTCGCCATCAAACCCGACGGTATCTACCTCGACGGCACCTTTGGGCGCGGCGGTCATAGCCGGGCCATTCTCAATTCATTGTCTTCCACTGGGCGTTTGATTGCCTTTGACAAGGATCCACAGGCGGAGAGCTCGGCAGGGCAATTCGCTCATGACCCCCGTTTTGAATTTGTGCCAGCAAGTTTTGCGGAGATCTCTGGTCGGGTTGCGAAGGCAGAGCTCGACGGCATCCTACTTGATCTCGGCGTTTCATCGCCTCAGCTCGATAATGCAGAGCGCGGATTTGGCTTTAGTGATGATGGTCCGCTCGATATGCGGATGGATACGCGAGCCGGTATTACCGCTGCCGAGTGGCTGGCAACAGCGTCTGAGGTGGATATTGCAGATGTCATCAAGACTTACGGTGAGGAGCGGTTTGCTAAGCGAATGGCGTCGGCGATTGTCAAAGCGCGTGCCGAGTCACCGATAACGCGGACAAAGCAGTTAGCCACTATTGTGGCGGAGGCCAATCCCAAGTGGGAGCCAAACAAGCATCCAGCAACACGGGCTTTCCAGGCCATTCGCATTTTCATTAACAGAGAGCTTGAGGATCTAGAGTCTGCTCTGGGGCAGATGGTTGATGCCTTGTCCGAGGGTGGGCGCCTGGTGGTCATCAGCTTCCACTCTCTGGAAGATCGCATTGTGAAGCGCTTCATGCGTGACCAAGCACGCGGTCAGCAACTCCCAAAGTATGTGCCTGTTACTGACAGTGCTACGGGGAAAACACTGAACTTGATTGGAAAGGCCGTAAAGCCCTCAACAAGTGAATTGCAACGCAATCCCCGATCTCGATCAGCGATTCTGCGCGTGGCGGAGCGTCGAGCATGAGTCGCCGTTTTCTTATGTCGCCTGTGGGCCTTGCTGCCTGCTTCCTTACTGTTGTAATCAGCGCGCTGTCGGTGGTGAAGGAAACGCACCAAACCAGAATGCTTTTTGCGACGCTTCAGGCGCAGGAGAGCGAGCGCTGGCAGTTGCAGGAGGACTACAGTCGTCTCGTTCTCGAGTACTCAACGCTGTCTGCACCACATCGCGTGAGCGCTATCTCGCGCACGTCACTCACCATGACATCGCCCGACACAGGCGCTATTAGAGTGGTGACCGAATGAGCGCCAAAGCTAACACGCCGCCCATCTTTACTTGGCGAATTATCGTCGTGACAGCATTGCTCGCTGGTTTATTTGGCATGTTAGTCCTGCGTTTAGTTCAGCTTCAGGTTGGAGCGAGTCAATATGGTGCTGACTTCTTGCAGCGCCAAGGTGATCTTCGTGCTGTGCGATCTGCGGAAATTCCAGCTTACCGGGGATTGATTACTGACCGTCGCGGTGCGCCGCTCGCGGTCTCTACGCCGGTTGTCACTCTCTGGGCAAATCCTCAGGAGCTACGGGGCAGTGGGCGCGAGATCGAGCTCGCCGAGTTGATGAACCTTCCAGCCTCTGACTTCACATCGCGATTAGATCGCTACCGTAAAAAACAATTTATGTATCTTGCAAGGCATCAAACGCCTCAAACGGCGCGAACAGTCCTCGCGGCAGATATCCCCGGTGTTTACGGTCAGCGGGAATACAAGCGTTACTATCCTGCGGGAGAGGTGGTCTCCCAGTTGGTGGGTACGACTGACATCGATGGGGCGGGAGCAACTGGCGTTGAATTAGTCTTCGATAGTCAGCTTCAAGGCCAGCCCGGTAAAAAGCGCTTCATTAAAGATCTCCATGGTGAGGCGATTAGAGACATTGGTGTGGTGTCGGAGGCCGCTGATGGTGAGTCGATTCAGCTCAGCATTGACCTGCGACTTCAGCACGTACAGCACCGGGAGTTGTTACGCGCTATGAGGGAAACAGGCGCATCGGCCGCGTCCGCCGTGACGCTGGATGCCATGACGGGTGAGATCCTAGCGATGACGAATCTACCGTCATTCAATCCGAATAGGCGGGGTCAGTTGGATCTTGCGGCTATGCGCAACCGGGTCGTCACCGACGTTTTTGAGCCCGGTTCAACGGTGAAGCCATTGACTTTGGTAGCCGCTCTCGAAAGCGGTGAGTTCGATATTGAAACCCTCATCGATACGTCGCCTGGCCGCATTATGGTGGGTAATAAGGTGCTCCCTGATCCACGCAACTACGGTGAAATTACGGTATCTCGCGTTATTGAGAAATCGAGTCAGGTGGGTGTCACAAAAATGGCCCAGGCCATTGGTCACGAGCATATCATCGACGTATTCCAGCGTTTCGGTCTAGGTCAGCTGACGGGTACCGAGTTCCCAGGTGAGCGCGCAGGCCGGCTACCCGATCACGACTTCTGGAGCGCCATTGATCGTGTCACTCCCGCGTTTGGCTACGGTTTATTGGTGACGCCACTGCAACTAGCTCATGCCTACGCCGTGTTTGCCAATGAGGGGCGTATGGTGCCATTAACGCTATTGGCGCAGGCCTTTCAAGAGATTGACCACAGCGCGAGTGGCGCTCGACAAATCATCTCACCGATGGTGGCAGAGAAAGTTGTTACGGTTCTGCACCGGGTAACAGGCCCTGCGGGTACAGCTCAGCGAGCTACGGTTTCAGGCTTCGATGTTGGAGGCAAGACCGGCACGGTTCACAAGGTAGGACGAGAGGGGTATCTCGACGACCGATATGTCGCGCTGTTTGCAGGAGTTGCGCCCGTCGAGTCCCCCCGTTACGTGACGGTTGTTGTCATCGATGAACCGGAAGGCGACGTTTACGGGGGTGGTGCCGCAGCGGCGCCGGTTTATTCGAGAATTACCCAAGAGGTTTTGCGGATACAAAATGTCGTACCTAACTCGGCCGAGCCAGTGTCGAACGACCGCAGGCTTGCGGCATCGCGGGAGGGTGATTCGCGTGCCTGAGATGAATCTTGCGACGTTGACTCAATCGGTGGCTCAGTTACCCGCGTCATTGAATGGCCTTATTGCGACCGGTTTGTCGCTGGACAGTCGCACTATCGAGAGCGGTGGTGTTTTCGTGGCTCTGCAAGGGTTGGCTTCGGATGGAAGAGCCTATATTGACGCGGCTTTTGCGCGCGGCGCAGTTGCGGTTTTGGCTGAGGCAGAGGGTTTGGAGCGGTCTGACTCACGGGTCATACCCGTTCAGGGGTTAAAGGCGCAGCTCGGCGAGATAGCTCGACGATTTTACGCAGATCCAAGTAAAGATCTCTCGCTGTTGGCGGTGACTGGCACGAATGGAAAAACCAGTATTACCGACTACATAGGCCAGCTTCTGCGCCTCCTGGGTGCATCAGCCGGCACAATTGGTACCTTGGGTGCGAGGACGCGCGCAGGTGAGGCGGTCGATGCTCAAAATACAACGCCAGATATTCTGTCCTTGAATCAATACCTTGCTAACTGGCGTGATGAGGGAGTACGTCACGTGGCCATTGAGGCCTCGAGTCATGCGCTGGAGCAGGGCCGCTTGGATGGCCTCACGGTCCACACCGGTGTGTTCAGCAATCTGACCCGAGACCACTTGGACTACCACCGCGATCTCGAGCGCTATCGAAGTGCCAAACTCCGTCTCTTCAATGATTTTTTGCCTTCGCGTGCCATTTATAACGCGGATGATAAGGCGACACACGAGGCACGAGAGGCGTCCTCAAGTCCGGCATTTGGTGTGTCCTTTATCGACCCAAATGCCGATGTCTACGTTAAAGTATTTAGCGAAATCTCATCGGGTTTGGAGTTTCAGATTCACTCCCCATTTGGCACTGCTGATATCAAGATCGCACTCCATGGGCGGTTTAACGCCTTTAATGTCACGGCCGCCGTCGTTGCCGTAACAGGGCTAGGATTCCCCTTCACGGAGGTGGCAAATGCGGCCTCGCATCTGCTGCCGGTTGATGGCCGGATGCAAGAGGTTAAAGGTGGAAGCGATATACGAGTGGTGGTTGACTACGCTCACACCCCTGACGCGCTAGCCAGTGCGCTTAGTGCACTTAAACAGTCATGTACTGGTGCACTTTGGGTTGTCTTTGGCTGTGGTGGTGATCGTGACGCGGGTAAGCGTCCTGAGATGGGTCGCATCGCCGACTCATTGGCGGATCAGCTGGTGGTCACTAATGACAATCCGCGCTCGGAATCGCCCGAGATGATCGCCGAGGACATACTGGTCGGTATCACTGGCTCACCGTGTCATGTCGAACTCGATCGGGGCGCCGCTATTCGGCACGCTGTTCTCAACGCGCGATCCGGTGACACTGTTCTAGTTGCCGGTAAGGGACACGAGAACTACCAGCTGGTTGGGAAACACAAGATCGACTTCTCGGATGTGAGCTGCGCAGCCGAGGTGCTTCGAGAGCGGGAGGCGGCCCATGCTTGAGCTTCGTCTCTCTGAATTAGCTCAGAGCTTGGGTGTGGCGTGCGAAACTGATGATGCTGTGGTGACGGGTTTGGCGATCGACAGCCGAGCAGTGAAACCCGGTGATCTCTTTGTGGCGATCGATGGTGAACATGTCGATGGGCACGATTTTATCGATAAGGCATTGGACAATGGTGCAGCTGCCATTGCCTGCACTCGCGCGATTGACGTCGCCGCCCCACATATTAAGGCCAGTGATTTGCATCAGGTGTGCGCAATCTATGGGCAACTCATCAGAGATCGATTCCATGGCTCGGTGATCGGAATAACAGGCAGTGCTGGCAAAACGACCGCGAAATCCTTTCTTGAGTCTATTTGCGGGCTTGCTGGAGCGACGGTCGCCACCTTAGGTAACCAGAATAACGAGCTCGGTGTTCCTTTGACGCTTGCAAGATTGTCAGCAGACCCAACGTTTGCAGTTGTTGAAATGGGGGCTTCGCAGAAAGGTGACATCGCTTATTTGAAGTCAATGGCTGCCCCTCATGTGGTCGTGCTTCTCAACGCGCTCGAGGCGCATGTGGGCCGCTTTGGAAGTCTAGAGGCCATTGTCGAAACAAAGGGTGAGATCCTTGATGACCTTACTGCCTCCGATACGGCCGTTATTAACGCGGACCAAGCGCACTACTCAGCCTGGCAACTGCGCGCGGCACCTGCGCGAATTATCTCTTTTGGCGATAGCAGCACTGCAGATGTTCAGCTGATGAATCTCATTGATCGTGGCTTTGATGGCTCGGATATCACCGTTGATGCCATGGGCACAGAGATATCATTGCGGCTCTCTATCCCCGGTAAGGGCGGCGTGACCAACGCGTTGGCGGCCACAGCCGCGGCGATGGCGCTGGATATTGATGTGTCAGTGATTGCGCAAGGCATCGAGGCCCTATCACCCGTTGAGGGGAGGGGGAATACGCTTCACCTCGATAAGGGTATTCGCCTGATTGATGAGAGCTACAACGCGAGTCCCTCTAGTGTTATGGCTGCGCTCGACTTGCTCAAGCATGCCAGACCACCGCGCACCGCGGTCCTGGCCGATATGTTGGAGTTAGGTGATGACGGACCCGATTACCACCGGAAGGTGGGTCGGCATCTGTCAGATCTGGGTATTGAGCGTGTTATCGCTGTGGGCGAGCTATCAGCGCACATCACAGATAACTGCGTCTCTCACGCTCTGCACTTTGCCAATACCGATCAGTTGTTGGCCGATTGCCCCGAGTTTTCTCAGGACGAAACGATTTTGGTTAAGGGGTCACGCGGCATGCGATTGGATCGCTTTGTGACTTCAATGACAGCATCTGCAGGAGAGGCGACGTGTTAACTTGGCTCGCACAACAGTTGGCGGCGTGGGAATCTGCGTTCTCCGTTTTTCAATACATCACGCTACGCGGTATCCTGTCTGCGATGACAGCTCTGGTGATCTCCACTTTGGTAGGCCCGCGGATGATCCGCTGGCTGCAGGAGATGCAGATCGGTCAGGCGGTGCGCGTTGATGGTCCTCAGTCACATTTGAGTAAAGCGGGCACCCCGACGATGGGTGGTGCGCTCATCATTGTTGCGATTGCCTCGGGCACCTTGCTGTGGGGTGATCTAACGAGCAAGTATCTCTGGGTGGCTCTCCTCGCCACGGTCTCGTTTGGCGCGATCGGCTGGGTAGACGATTATCGAAAGGTGGTTGAGAAGGACTCGCACGGGCTGCCCGCTCGCTGGAAATACTTCTGGCAGTCAGTGGTCGGCTTGGCAGCGGTCAGCTATCTGTTTGCCACATCGACTCAAGTCCCCGAGCTGACTCTCTATCTCCCGTTCTTCAAGGACTTTGCGTTAGCTATGGGAATCCTCTTCATCCCTTGGGCTTACCTTGTCGTTGTAGGGTCGAGTAATGCGGTTAATTTGACCGATGGGCTCGATGGTCTGGCGATTCTCCCTACGGTCATGGTGGCTGTGGGCTTGGGCATGATTGCTTACGTCACCGGGCGTGTGGACTTTGCGTCCTATCTGAATATCGCCTACATCGCAGGTGCCGGCGAGATGGTCGTTTTTTGTGGTGCTATCGCGGGTGCGGGACTGGGATTCTTGTGGTTTAACACTTATCCAGCCATGGTGTTTATGGGCGATGTCGGTGCTTTAGCACTGGGCGCTGCGCTGGGTATTGTCGCTGTCATCATTCGACAGGAACTCGTGCTTTTTATCATGGGCGGTGTTTTCGTCATCGAAACGCTGTCCGTCATTATTCAAGTTGCCTCTTTTAAGTTACGCGGCAAGCGTGTCTTCAAAATGGCACCCATTCATCATCACTTTGAACTCTCCGGTTGGCCTGAGCCGCGCGTGATTGTCCGTTTTTGGATTATCACAGCGATGCTTGTGCTCTTCGGATTGGCGACGTTGAAGCTGAGGTAGGGCTGAATGATGCCTGAGCTTATTTCCAGTTCGGTTCGACGCGGTGTTCTCGGTATGGGTCATACCGGGCGCTCCGTTGCGCGCCACTGGAAGGCGCAAGGCATACCGTTTATTGCCATGGATACGCGCGCTGACCTAGCCAACGACCTCACCTTACGTCGTGAACTTGAGGGCGTTGAAGCGCATTTCGGAGAGATCAGTGAGACCGTGCTCAAGCAGGTTGATCTCTTGATCGCTTCGCCGGGAATTGCAATGGATTCGGCTGTGATCGGTTTGGCGCAGTCCCTAAACATCGAAGTACGCGGCGACATCGACCTGTTTGCGGGTGAGGCTCAAGCGCCTGTTATAGGTATTACGGGCTCCAATGGGAAATCGACAGTGACAACCTTTGTGGGACACTTGCTCACCTCGTGTGGCCTCAATGTCTCGGTTGGTGGGAACTTGGGGACGCCTGCGCTTGAGCTGCTCAACGACCCGGTCGATGCCCACGTGCTTGAGCTATCGTCCTTCCAATTGGAGCGGGCAGGTGACCTGAATCTCGCGGTTGCCGCCGTCCTTAATCTCTCGCCTGATCACCTAGATCGGCATCAATCGATGCCGCTGTATCACCTGGCGAAGCACCGCATCTTTGCGGGAGCACAGCATGTAGTTGCGAACTACCGAGACTCACTGACACAGCCGGTCGGGAAGGGCGATGTGCCATGGACCTTGTGGCGTGACAATGAGCCGGATATTAAACAGCTAGGCGTCCGTAATCACGAGGGCGCCCCTTGGATCTGTTTTGGGTTTGAGCCGCTGTATCCACTGTCGGATGTGCCTCTGGTTGGTCATCACAATGTCAATAACGTGTTGGCAGCGTTGGCGATTTGCCACGCCATGGGTCTGCCGTACGAGCAACTAGTAACGGGTATTAAGACTCTCAAGGGGCTGCCCCACCGATGCGAGCTGGTCGGCGTTAGAAACGGTGTTCAATTTGTTAACGACAGCAAAGGCACCAATGTGGGAGCGACTGTGGCTGCTCTAGAGGGCCTAGCGGATGGTCGCAACGTCATTTTAATCGCTGGCGGTGAAGGCAAAGGACAGGCATTCGCTCCGCTGGCTAAGGCCGCATCGCAGCATGCAAAGCATATGGTGCTGATTGGCTGCGATGCGGTGAGGATTGCCGAGGTACTCGATGCAACAACGCCACACACGTTTTCTGACGCTATGGAAGCTGCTGTTCGAACTGCCACCGATATCGCTACTTCTGGCGATATCGTGTTGCTCTCGCCCGCCTGCGCAAGTTTAGACATGTTCGCTGACTACCGAGCACGTGGTGATGCTTTCACAGCTGCGGTGCGGGACTGCGAGGAGGTGTCTTAATGGCGACCTTATCTCGTGAGAATTATGCGGGCACTACGCTGCTCGTTTTGACAATGACATTGATTTCCATCGGACTGGTCGCAATCTCCTCCGCATCTATCAGCTTGTCGGAAGCTAGATTTGGCGATGAGTGGCACCACGCGACCCGACATCTGATGTATCTGGGTATTGGTCTCACGTTGGGTGTGGCTGCTTACTTCATCCCCGTCACTGTATGGAGTCACACATCACCCTGGCTCCTCTTGCTGGCGCTAGGCCTGCTCGTGGTAGTTCTGGTGCCGGGTGTCGGGCGTATCGTGAACGGTAGTCAGCGTTGGATACCACTGGGGCCCCTGACATTCCAACCCTCCGAATTTGCAAAATTCGCCATGGTCCTCTGGTTGGCCGGGTATATGGTGCGTCACGGAGAAGAGCTTCGAACGGTATTGCGTGGCTTGCTTAAACCCATCGCCGTGCTCGTCGTCTTCGCAGGCCTGCTACTGATGGAGCCTGATTTCGGTGCCACGGTAATTCTGCTGGGAACTGCGTTTGGCATGATGTTTATGGCGGGTGCACGACTCATCAATGTCTTAGGGCTCGTTTCGGCCGCGCTGGCTATCTTGGTTGGCATGATCGTCATGGCGCCGTACCGAATGAAGCGCTTGATGGCGTATCAGGACCCCTGGAGTGACCCGTTCGGAAGCGGCTTCCAGTTAATCCAGTCGTTGATTGCCTACGGACGCGGTGAGTGGTTTGGTGTTGGCTTGGGTAACAGTATTCAGAAGTTGTTTTACCTGCCAGAGGCACATACCGACTTCGTCTTTTCCATATGGGCCGAGGAGACAGGGTTGGTCGGTGCTGTCGCTGTCATCGCGCTCTTCGCCGCATTTGTCGGCCGTATTGTTTTCATGGGTTATCGCTTCCTTGTAGAAAAGCGCGAATTTGAAGCCTACGTCTGTTTCGGCTTCGCACTTATTTTTGCAGGGCAGGCCTTCGTGAACATGGGCGTTAGCTCAGGTTTACTCCCAACTAAAGGTTTGACACTGCCGTTCATAAGCTACGGCGGTAATAGCCTGTTCATTAGCTGCATGATGGTCGGTGTATTGCTGAAGCTCGAACGCAGTCGATCGCACCGGGCCAAGACAGTCCAAGCCAGGAGGAAGTCCGCATGACCGCCTCCCAGCATAGCGTGATGATTATGGCCGGCGGAACCGGTGGGCATGTTTATCCCGGACTGGCGGTAGCCGAGGGGTTGCGCGCTAAAGGTTGGAATGTCGCGTGGATCGGTACTGCGCGTGGGCTCGAGGCGAGGGTCGTTCCGGCCAATCAGATCGCCCTGCATACACTGAAAACGCTCGGTTTGCGGGGCAAGGGTTTGACTTCCAAGGTCAAAGGTGTCGCTTCGTTACTAGGGGCGTGCGTGCAAGCGTTTGCGCTGTTGCTTCGTCACCGACCCAGCATGGTAATTGGGTTTGGTGGCTATGCCGCGGGTCCTGCGGGGGCTGTTGCCAGACTGCTCGGCATCCCGTTATTGATCCATGAGCAAAATGCAGTGGCCGGTACGACAAATCGACTCCTCGTTCGCCAAGCCGCGCGCGTGATGGCTGGTTTTGACGGTGCTTTCAAGACCGATGTTGACGTTGCTGTCACAGGTAATCCGTTGCGTGGCGAACTCTGCGAGGTAGCTGAAAAAGCCTACCCCGCGGCCTCGTTCGACATGTCTCGCCGTCTTCGTATCGCGATCCTCGGTGGTAGTCAGGGTGCCTTAGCCTTAAATGAGGTCTGCCCTCAAGCATTCTCCCAGTTGTCAGCCGATAAGCTGGCGTGCATCGACATTAAGCACCAATGTGGCCTTGCCCATGTGGGCGTTACCGAAGCGTCTTGGCGTCGCGTCGGCGCCAACCAGTATGAGGTTATACCGTTCGTTGAGGACATGGCAGCGCTTTATCAATGGGCCGATCTTGCAATCTGCCGAGCAGGCGCGTTGACGGTGAGTGAGGTAGCAGTGACTGGTACGCCCAGTTTACTGGTGCCACTCCCGCAGGCCATCGATAACCACCAGATGAAGAATGCCGAGGCGTTGATGACCGCCGGTGGCGCTCGCATCGTGCCCCAAAGTGACTTGGCCGGCGATGCTATTCCAGATTTTCTCACGCGGATTCTGACGGATGCTCCCGCACTGAGACAGATGTCTGATGCAGCGCGCGCTTGGTCGAAGCCCAACGCCACCCGCGACGTAGTGGCAATTGCAGAAGAGGTGGCCTGTGGCTGAGACTATCCTCACTCGTGAACCTATGATGCGGCGCATTCAGCGCATCCACTTCGTCGGCATTGGCGGCTCCGGTATGAGTGGCATTGCCGAAGTTCTGGTCGGGCTCAATTACAAGGTATCCGGGTCTGACATCGCGGAAAGTTCGTCAGTGACGCGACTGACCGGACTGGGAATCGAAGTTTCGATTGGACACAGGGCTTCCAATCTCGATGGCGCGGACGTACTCGTGGTGTCGTCCGCCATCAACGAGGCCAATCCCGAAATTAAAGCCGCCAGAGAGCAGCGAATACCGATTGTCCCGAGAGCGGAGATGCTGGCTGAGCTCATGCGCTATCGCTTCAGTATTGCTGTGGCAGGGACACACGGAAAAACAACGACCACCAGTCTGATTGCCTCGTTGATGGCCGAGGCAGGTCTGGACCCGACGTTTGTTATTGGTGGCGTGCTCAACAACCTAGGTACCAATGCCCAGTTGGGGGCGAGCGACTACTTGGTAGTTGAGGCGGATGAGAGCGATGCGTCGTTCCTGCATCTGTTGCCCATGATGTCGGTCATTACCAACGTAGAGCCCGACCACATGGAGCACTACGAAGGTGACGTGCGGTCTTATCACCAGGCGTTTATCGAGTTCCTTCACAACTTGCCGTTCTACGGTGTGGCACTGGTGTGTCTGGATGACCCGGGTGTTCGCGAACTGCTGCCCAGTATTACCCGCCAGATTGTGACGTATGGTTTTGCGGATGATGCCGACTTCCGACTGGAAGCACTGATATTCTCGGGTACCGAGAGTCATTTCACCTTAAATCGAAAGGCACTGGGTGACTCATTAACCATTCGCTTACCCATGCCCGGTGTGCACAACGCGTTAAACGCGGCGGCTGCCGTTGCGGTCTGCTCAGAGCTGGGCGTCAGCAGTGATTCGATCGTGCGCGGTCTGGCGGGCTTTGAGGGCGTGGGCCGGCGGTTCTCCGTTCTTGGTGACATTAGCTGGCAGGGCGGGAAGGCTTTGCTGGTGGATGATTACGGTCATCACCCCACGGAGCTCAAAGCTACTATCAATGCGGCCCGCGAGGCGTACCCCGATAAGCGCCTGGTCATGGTGTTTCAGCCTCATCGGTATAGCCGTACGCGCGATTGTTACGACGACTTCGTCGAAGTGTTATCGAGCTTGGATGGACTCGTGCTTCTCGAGGTGTACTCTGCCGGCGAGGACGAAATTCCGGGCGCTGATAGTCGCTCGCTGGCGCGAAGCATCCGCCAAGCAGGATGGATTGATCCGGTGTTGTTGAGTGATAACGGTCAAGTGCCGGCGAGCTTAACTAAGTTCTTGGAAAATGGCGATGTGCTCATCATGCAGGGTGCAGGAAACATCGGTAGGTTATCGAAGCTTCTGACAGACGCAGAGTCGCTGGAGGTGTTGTCATGAACACTGACCTCCAAAATATGAATGTGACGGTCTTGATGGGGGGCGATTCTGCTGAGCGTGAGATTTCGATAAAGAGCGGCACTGCGGTGGCCAATGCGCTGGAACTAGCGGGCGCTCGTGTTACTCGTCTCGATACGGCTACAAAAGGCTGGCATCGAGATCTACCTATCGAAACCTTCGTCTTCAATCTGCTACATGGGGTGGGCGGCGAAGATGGTCAGATTCAGGGATTGCTCGAGTCCTTGGGAGTTCACTATTCAGGATCCGGCGTGCTGGGTAGTGCACTCTGCATGGACAAAGCCAAAACCAAGCTCGTCTGGCAGAGTCTCGGGCTACCCACGCCTGACTTCGAGATCATTGATACCAGTAGTGACCTCGCTGCAGTCATCGATCGACTGGGCCCTGTGTTTGTGAAGCCGGTCTCAGAGGGATCATCGGTGGGCATGTCGAAGGCTCACGATGTAAGCTCGCTGGAGTGCGCTTTGGTCAAAGCGTCTGAGTCCGGTGTGTTGGTGATGGCTGAGTCGCTGGTTCAGGGCGCCGAATTCACGGTAGCCATTTTGCGCGGCCAGCCATTGCCGCCCATAAGGATCATCCCCGCTTCAGACTTCTATGACTTCGATGCGAAATACGTGTCGGGCACTACGCAATTCGAGTGTCCGGCGCCGCTCAGAGAAGAGGAAACGCTAGCACTTCAGGCCTTGGCTCTGGAAGCATTCGAGGCCTCGGGTGCTGAGGTGTGGGGTCGAGTAGATCTCATGCGCGGCGCATCGGGCTGGCAGTTACTCGAGGTGAACACTGTTCCGGGTATGACCGAGCATAGCTTGGTACCGAAGGCTGCTGCGGCAGCGGGAATGTCTTTTATCGACTTACTCAATGCAATCTACCTTGGCTCGGTGGAGGTGCGTCATGGCGCGTGATGTCTCACGAGCTCAGAAAGCACTCGCTGTCGGTCGAAGGCAGCGTTTTGTCCGCAGCGTAAAGCGCATCATGACGGCCGTTTCATTGATAACCATAGCGGGGCTTCTGGGGTTTGCCACCAAGCTTGCGACCGATATGCCGGTTGAGGCAATTGCGATTACGGGCGAGATGCGCCATGTCGATCGGCGTGATCTTGAGAGTGCCATCGCTCCTCAGGTAGAGAACGGATTCCTGCTCACTGACCTCGCAGCCATTCGTGAGGAAATCGAGTCCCTGCCCTGGGTGTATGACGCCAATGTACGCAGGGAGTGGCCAGGCACCATCAGAGCTCACGTGACAGAACAGCAGCCAATCGCTCGCTGGGGCGACGCCGCTTATATCAATCAGCACGGTTTCATATTCGACGGTGGGTTGATGGCGCGATATGCAGAGCTACCCATGCTCTGGAGCGATCAGAACAAGCCACCCGTGCTGATTGAGCATTTCAAGTTATTCCAAATGTTACTGGTGCCGCACGGCCTGGCAGTGGCCGCACTGAATGAGGACCGTCTCGGTCAGGTGAGTGCTGAACTGACCGACGGCACCGAGGTGCAATTTGGCGATAAGGATTTCGCACAGCGCGTGCGTCGTTTCGTTGCCTTACTCGAAAGTGAGGATTCCGCGAATTCGATTGCACGGATTGATTTTCGTTATGAGCGCGGCGCAGCGGTTTTGCGTCGGGACCAGAGTTTTGCAGTGACCACAGTGGCGCGGGAGCAGGGAGGTCGGTAATGGCAGCAAATGAAGAAAAGCGAATGATCGTCGGACTGGATATAGGGACGTCCAAGGTTGTTGCTGTGGTTGGTGAAATCGATGCCGATGGCACCATCGATATTGTTGGTATCGGATCGCACCCTTCGAAAGGACTGAAGAAAGGTGTTGTCGT
This sequence comes from Pseudomonadota bacterium, assembly GCA_002862405.1. Taxonomy (GTDB): domain Bacteria; phylum Pseudomonadota; class Gammaproteobacteria; order Pseudomonadales; family Halieaceae; genus Luminiphilus. Next base: position 17,697 of record PKCZ01000090.1, on the reverse strand, counting down.
CAATATTGAGTCTACGGTTAACGCCATTCAGCGAGCGGTGGAAGAAGCGGAGTTGATGGCGGGCTGTCAGATTCACTCTGTCTATGTTGGTATCGCGGGCAACCACATCCGATCGATGAATTCCCACGGCATTGTTGCCATCAAGGATCGTGAAGTGGAGCGGGCGGACATCGATCGGGTGATTGACGCGGCACAGGCAGTAGCTATCCCCGCGGATCAAAAAATCCTGCACGTCCTTCCGCAGGAATACGTGATTGATAACCAGGGTGGCATCAAGGAGCCACTGGGAATGTCAGGTGTTCGCCTGGAAGCAAAAGTGCACCTCGTGACCTGCGCTGAAACAGCGGCCCAAAACATTGAGAAGTGCGTTCAGCGCTGTGGTTTAGAAGTGGATGCCATCGCTCTAGAGCAGTTGGCGTCGAGCTATTCCGTCATCACCGATGACGAGCGTGATCTTGGGGTATGCATGGTCGATATTGGTGGCGGGACATCCGATATCGCGATTTTCACCGAGGGCTCGATTCGTCACACCGGTGTGATCCCGATCGCGGGTGATCAGGTCACCAGTGATATCGCGATGGCACTTCGAACGCCAACGCAACACGCTGAAGAAATCAAAATCCGATATGCCTGTGCGCTTGCCCAGCTCACGGGTCCGGAAGAGACCATTAAGGTGCCCAGCGTTGGCGATCGCCCACCGCGCGATCTGTCACGCCAGTCATTAGCTGAGGTGGTCGAGCCACGTTACGACGAGCTTTTTACCTTGATCCAAGGGGAAATCCGCCGCTCGGGCTTCGAGGAGCTGATACCTGCAGGCGTCGTTTTAACGGGCGGTACCTCAAAGATGGAGGGCGTTGTGGAGCTTGCGGAAGAGATTTTCCACATGCCTGTGCGTGTGGGTGCGCCCCAGTACACACGGGGCATGCACGACATTATTCGAAACCCGATTTACGCAACGGCTGTTGGGCTGTTGTTGTCGGGTGCAAAAGAACTTCATGATGGTGCGCTGCTTGCTGCGGGTCGTCAGAAGGCCAGCAGCATGCTGGGTGGGTTGCGCAATTGGTTTGGCAGCAACTTTTGATTTACAGGGGAAAACCGGGAAACCGGACACTTTCAAACGGGGAGAAAGACTATGTTTGAACTAGTAGACAATGCACCGCAAAACGCGGTTATCAAAGTGATCGGTGTTGGTGGTGGCGGTGGTAACGCAGTCCGTCACATGATCGAGCACGACATCGAGGGTGTTGATTTTATCTGTGCAAATACCGATTCACAGGCGCTGGCAGATATCGACTCTAAGACGGTACTGCAGTTAGGGAATTCGATTACCAAGGGGTTGGGTGCCGGCGCGAATCCAGAGATTGGGCGCGCGGCCGCTCTGGAGGATCGTGATCGTATTGCCGACGCACTGTACGGCGCCGATATGGTATTTGTGACCGCCGGCATGGGCGGTGGCACCGGTACTGGCGGAGCACCGATTGTCGCTGAAGTAGCGCGTGACATGGGTATTCTGACGGTGGCCGTTGTGACACGCCCCTTCAGCTTTGAGGGCCGAAAGCGTCTGTCGATTGCTGAAGAAGGCCTGAAGGAGTTGGAACAGCACGTCGATTCGCTTATCACCGTACCTAACGAGAAGCTTCTCGTGGTCATGGGTAAGAGCACGAGCTTGCTCGACGCGTTCAAAGAGGCCAATGACGTATTGTTTGGCGCGGTGCAAGGTATTGCGGATCTCATCATCCGTCCCGGCATGATCAACGTCGACTTCGCGGATGTGAAAACTGTCATGTCGGAGATGGGTTCTGCCATGATGGGTACTGGTACAGCCACCGGCGAGGGTCGGGCGCGTGAGGCTGCCGAGCGAGCCATCAACAGCCCGCTCTTGGACGACATCGATCTAAGTGGTGCTAAGGGTCTGCTGGTAAACATCACTGCGGGACTCGACCTGTCACTCGGTGAGTTCTCAGAGGTGGGTGAGGCGATTGAAGAAATTGCCTGTGATGATGCGACAGTTGTTGTCGGGACCGTTATCGATCCGACAATGACCGATGAGCTAAAAGTGACCGTGGTCGCAACAGGGTTGGGCGTTGAACAAAGCCGCCCTGTCTTGAAAAAGGTGGAGGCCGTCGCGCCAATGCGTGCAGCAGCATCGACGACACCTGCCTATGAGGGGTATGATCTGCCCCCCGCGAAGCGCCAACGGGTTGCTACCGGTGGTCAAGCGGTTGCGGTAGAGGAAAGTAGCGAAGAGGGATATTTCGATATTCCTGCGTTCTTACGTCGTCAGGCTGATTAAGCTGGATAGCAAGACGACCGGCAGAGAGCTGTGTGCTCTCCTGGTGACTGCCCTCTGGAAAAGGCAAAGGAATGATACGACAACGAACATTACGAAACTCGATCAAGGCGACAGGCGTCGGCTTGCACACAGGTGAGAAGGTGTTACTGACACTTTCTCCTGCGCCTGTGGACACGGGTATTGTATTTCGTCGCACTGACCTGAACCCTGCAGCCGAGATCCCCGCTCGAGCTGATTTGGTTGGTGAGACGACGTTGTCGACTTGTCTAATTCATGGAGAGGCCCGCGTCTCCACGATCGAACACCTGCTCTCTGCTATGGCAGGCTTGGGTGTTGATAATGCGTATGTGGATGTGACCGCCCCTGAAATCCCCATCATGGACGGTAGTGCGGCTCCCTTTGTCTTCCTGCTTCAGAGTGCCGGTATTGTTGAGCAACACGCGCCCAAGAAGTTTATTCGCGTGAAGCGAGAGGTCACCGTCACTGACGGTGATAAGAAAGCGACTTTCCTACCGATGGAAGGTTTCAAAATCTCCTTTGGAATCGATTTTGATCACCCGGTCTTTAAGCACCGGGCTGCAACTGCAGAGATTGATTTCTCGACGACATCCTTCGTCCGAGAAGTCAGTCGTGCACGTACCTTTGGTTTCGTGGAAGAGATTGAGTATTTGCGATCAAGGGGCCTTGCGCGCGGCGGCAGTATGGATAATGCGATTGTTATTGATGACTACAAGGTCCTTAACAATGGCGGCCTTCGATACGATGACGAGTTCGTTAAACACAAGGTGCTTGATGCGATTGGTGACCTGTATCTCCTCGGCTACAGCCTCATTGGTGAGTATCGCGCTTTCAAGTCGGGCCACGCGTTAAATAACTTGGCTTTGCGCATGCTCATCGCCGACAAGGAAGCTTGGGAAATGGTGACTTTCGAAGACATCGAGGACGCGCCAATTTCATACAAGCAACCGTTCCTTACTTACGCTCCCGCTTAATCGCGCGGTAGTTCACAGTCGTCACATCTCCGCTTTCACAGGGCCTGTAACTCTGGCATAGTGACGCTTTTGAAATAGACGTTTGCAACACCTGTGAAATTCATTCTGATCAACAATGATGGACCCTCGAAAACCGTCGAAATTGGACGGTGGACGCGCTTGTTTGTCTCGGCATTCTTGATTGGATTACCCGTCTCGCTAGCCGGACTTAGTTACGAGTTCGGCATGAAGAAAGGTGTAGCGAGAGCACAAGCCGCCGAGGAAACTCTGGCAGCTGAGGAAGCGCGCGAGCGCGCAGAAGCGCTGGCGGATATGGCTGTAGAGGCCGAGCGTCGACTCGAGTCCATGACACTACTACTTGCTGAGCTGCAGAGTCGGGTAACACGGCTCGATGCTGTCGGCATGAACCTGACTCAAAGCGCAGGGCTTGAGCCCGGTGAATTCAACTTTGATATGGCGCCTGCCCTCGGTGGTCCGTTGATGACCTCGCAGGAAGATGCGCGTGAGCTTATTCCGGCGCTCGAAGGTGAGCTATTTGCCTTGAGCACAGCGCTTGACGATCGCGAAGTTCAGCTCGACATCCTGTCTGAGCTTATCCAAGGCGAGCAGGTCAAGAGTGATGCAACACCGTCGGGTCGCCCCATTTTGTCAGGCTGGTTGTCGTCGCGTTACGGGACGCGGATTGACCCGTTCAGTGGCAAGAAGGCGTGGCACGACGGCGTCGATTTTGCCGGTAAAGCTGGCTCAAACATTGTTGCTGTTGCCAGCGGCGTCGTTAGCTGGAGCGGTGAACGCTATGGCTACGGCAAGATGGTTGAAGTTGCCCATGGTGATGGCGTCATCACCCGGTATGCACACAACCAAGAGAATCTCGTCAAAGTGGGCGATATGGTGCGTCGCGGCGACGTTGTTGCCCTCATGGGGAATAGCGGTCGTTCTACCGGCCCGCACGTTCACTTCGAAGTTCATAAAAACGGCCGTCCGGTCGACCCTGCCAGCTATTTACGGAGCACGCCTAACTAAGGTCGCTAATGATCTCCGGTGATGTTCACCGATTCCATTGAAGGCGCAGACTGCGCAAGACCCTAACACTTAGTATTGGAAACACCATGGCAAATCCGCTGAAGATGATATTCGGCTCGCGAAACGATCGTGTTTTGCGGCGGATCAAGAAAGCAGTCAAGAAGATCAACGCGCTTGAAGAAGACATGCAGGCGCTAGACAACGAAGCATTGCGCGCAAAGACTCAGGAGTTTCACGATCGCTTCCAGGCGGGCGAGTCACTCGATGACCTGCTGCCGGAAGCGTTTGCTGTCGTGCGTGAGGGTGGCGTCCGCGCCATGGGCATGCGCCATTTTGATGTTCAGTTAATCGGCGGTGTTGTACTTCACGAAGGTAATGTTGCGGAGATGCGAACCGGTGAGGGTAAAACGCTGGTTGCCACACTGCCCGCGTATCTCAACGCTTTATCTGGCAACAGTGTTCATCTGATTACCGTTAACGATTACCTCGCGTCTCGTGATGCGGCGTGGATGGGCAAGCTTTACAACTTCCTTGGCCTTGAGGTCGGTGTGGTTAAGGCAGGCCAGTCACAAGAAGAAAAACGCACCGCGTACTCGGCGGATATCGTCTACGGTACTAACAACGAGTTCGGCTTTGATTACCTTCGCGACAATATGGCCTTCAGCATGGCGGATAAGATGCAGGGGCAGCTGGCCTTTGCCATTGTCGACGAGGTGGACTCGATTCTTATCGATGAAGCGCGGACGCCGCTCATTATCTCGGGTGCAGCTGAAGATAGCTCCGAGCTATACCGCAAGATTAATAAGCTCATCCCCAAGCTCTTGCGCCGGAGTGGTGAAGAAGCCGAGGACGGTGACTTTGTTATTGACGAGAAACAGCGAACGGTAGAGTTGACCGAAGATGGGCACGAGCAGATCGAGACCATGTTGATCGATGAGGGTCTGCTTGCATCCGATGATTCGCTCTACGCGTCAACTAACCTGGGCTTGTTACACCACGTTAATGCCGCACTTCGCGCTCACAATCTGTTTAACCGCAACGTCGAGTACATCGTACAAAACGGCCAGGTGGTCCTGATTGACGAGCACACCGGTCGGACCATGCCGGGACGCCGCCTGTCCGAGGGTCTTCATCAGGCCATCGAAGCCAAGGAGAACGTGAATATTCAGGCCGAGAGCCAAACCATGGCCTCGACCACTTTCCAGAATTACTTCCGTCTCTACGACAAGTTGAGTGGTATGACAGGTACAGCGGACACCGAAGCCTTCGAGTTCCGTCAAATTTATGGCCTCGAGTGTGTAGTTATTCCCACCAACATCCCGATGAAGCGTAAGGATATGAACGATCTGGTCTTCATGTCGAAAGAGGAGAAGCTCGAGGCGATCGTTGAGGAGACTCGCCGCATTATCGCGAATAAAGCGCCTGTCTTGGTGGGTACGGCCTCGGTTGAGACCTCTGAGGAACTCTCTGAGTACTTCAAGCAGGCGGGTATCGACCACAAGGTATTGAACGCGAAGTATCACGAGCAGGAAGCGGAGATTATTGCTCAGGCCGGGCGGCCAGGCGTCGTCACCATTGCTACCAATATGGCGGGTCGTGGTACCGATATTGTGCTGGGCGGCAACCTTGAGGCCGAGCTAGCGGGACTTGACGACGAGGCGGCACAGGAAGCAGCGCGCGCGGCATGGGAAGAGCGTCATCAAACGGTCCTCGATGCCGGTGGTCTTCACATAGTGGGTACCGAGCGTCACGAGTCACGCCGGATTGATAACCAACTCCGCGGTCGTGCAGGGCGTCAGGGTGACCCTGGTGCATCGCGGTTCTACATATCGCTCGACGATAACTTAATGCGCATCTTTATGGGCAACATGGCCGGCATCATGCAGAAGGTCGGCATGGAGCGTGGTGAAGCGATCGAGAGCGGCATGGTGACCAATTCGATCGAGCGCGCGCAGCGAAAGGTTGAGGGTCGTAACTTCGATATTCGTAAGCAGTTGCTCGAATACGATGACGTTGCGAATGACCAACGGCAGATTATCTACTCACAGCGCGATCAATTGTTGGATGAAGACGATGTTGCGGAAATGATTACCAATATCCGCGCGGACGTGATTCAAACTGGTATCGATCTTTTCATCCCACCGATGAGCGTTGAAGAACAGTGGGATATCCCGGGGCTTGAGCAGTATCTCAAAACCGAGTTAGCGCAGGAGCTTCCAGTGGCTAGCTGGTTAGCGGAAGACACCAACCTTCATGAGGAGACGCTGCGCGAGCGCATCATTGGGTCAGTGCAATCAACTTATGACGAGAAAGGCTCGCTCATTGGTGATGCCATGCGTCAGATTGAGAAGCAGGTCATGCTGCAAGTGCTGGATGGACTGTGGAAGGAGCATCTACAAACCATGGATCAGCTTCGACAGGGCATTCACTTGCGCGCCTACGCCAACAAGAACCCCAAGCAGGAGTACAAGCGTGAGGCCTTCGAGTTATTCGAGGCATTACTCGAGCGTTTGAAGCAAGAGGTGGTTCGTATCCTGAGTCACCTTCAGATCAAGCGACAGGATGAGGCAGAGTTTATTGAGCAAAAGCGTCGCGAAGAAGCGGAGCGGCAGCAGTTAGCCTTCCAGCACGCCCAGGCTTCGGCGCTGCCGGAGGCTGAACAGGAAAGAGGCCAGCAGGCGGAGGCACCACAGCAACCGATGGTGCGCGATGCACCCAAGGTAGGCCGTAATGATCCGTGTCCCTGTGGCAGTGGTAAGAAGTACAAGCAGTGTTGCGGAGCGCTTAACTAAGTATGAGCGAGTTCTCTATCCCGGGCCTTCGGCTCGGGGTTGCGCAAGCGGGCATTAAACATGAAGGCCGCGATGATCTGACGCTGATCGAGATTGCCGAGGGAAGTTCGACGGCGGCGGTCTTTACCTTAAATGCGTTTCGCGCGGCACCTGTGGTGGTCGCGCAGCGTAATAACGCCAATCAGGATGCGCGGTACATCCTGATTAATTCAGGCAATGCCAACGCCGGTACCGGCAAGCCCGGCATGAACGCCTGTGAGGCGAGCTGTGCAGCGATTGCCAAACTGACGAATGACGTTCCCAATCGTGTACTGCCTTTCTCCACCGGTGTGATCGGCGAGTTACTGCCAGTAGACAAAATTGAAGCTGCTCTGCCTGAGGCCGTGTCTGATTTGTCCGAGGCAAATTGGGCGCGTGCCGCTCGGGCCATAATGACCACTGATACGCAACCAAAACTTCGAGTCAAAACAGTTGAGTTGAATGGCCAAACCTGCCGGATCGTGGGGATGAGCAAAGGTTCTGGGATGATCCAGCCCAACATGGCAACCATGCTGGGGTTTATCGCAACGGACGCCGCTATCCCAGCGTCAACGCTGGATGGCATGTTGCGCGCAGCCGTCAATCTCAGCTTTAACCAGATCACGATTGACGGTGACACCAGCACGAATGACGCAGTAACCCTGACTGCCACGGGTCGGTCTGATTTTGTCATTTCTCCGACTACCCCAGACGCGGCGCAGGTCTTCCAATCTGCTCTGACCGCACTGGCAAAGGAGCTAGCACAGGACATCGTGCGAGACGGGGAGGGCGCAACGAAGTTTGTTGCGATTGAAGTCTCAGGCGCAAAAAGCGTCGCAGAGGCGGATGCGGTAGCACGGACAGTCGCGCATTCTCCCTTGGTGAAGACAGCGCTTTTTGCCTCAGACCCTAACTGGGGGCGCATCCTCGCAGCCATTGGACGTGCAGGGGTAAAGGACCTGGACGTTGATGCAGTCTCGCTATCCATCAACGGCGCGTTGATTGCCGAGAACGGTGCTCGTGCCGACAGCTATACCGAGCAGGCGGGGGTTGCGGCCATGGCACCAGAGGATCTACTGATCGCCATTGACTTGGCCCGTGGCAATGAGACCGCGACCATCTGGACGACTGACCTCTCTTACGACTACCTCAAGATAAACGCTGAGTACCGCACCTGATGGCGAGTCGCATTCATGTGGCGGTCGGTGTACTGATTGATTCAAAAGGCTGCGTGCTTCTTACGCGGAGACTGAAAGGCACCCATCTTGCCGGCTACTGGGAGTTTCCTGGAGGCAAAGTCGAAGCAGGGGAGTCTGTGCAAACGGCGCTGGCGCGTGAGCTTGAGGAAGAGCTTGGCACCCACATTGGTGAGACGGTTCCGCTGATGACCGTGAATCATGATTATGGGGAAAAGCAGGTCTTGCTCGATGTGCACCAAGTGAAAGACTGGAATGGCGAGCCCCATGGGGCAGAAGGGCAACCTTTAGCTTGGGTGGATGCCGGCTTGCTCGATGAGTTTCAGGTGCCTGAAGCGAATTCGGAGATTATGTTGCAGGTGAAAGCGCTACTCGCCTGAGGCTGCCGCGGCTCTTGCCAATAAGTCCTCGTGCAGTTTTTTAACACGTTCATACAGCGCGTCTAGACTCCCATCATTCATAATAGAAGTATCTGCCCGTGATAGGCGTGTTTTCCGATCGAGCTGCGCTGCCATGATTTGCTTTACCAATGCCTCACTGTTGCTGTCGCGCGCCATGGTTCGCGTCAGTTGAACTTCCTCGGGCACATCGACGACGACAACATAGTTGGCGAATGTGTTTTGACCACTCTCTAGTAAAAGCGGAGATGACAGAACCACATAAGGAGAGTTCGCTTCACTGAGCTGTCTTGAGATTTCGTCGCGGATGCGAGGGTGGGTGATGCCTTCCAGTACTTTTCGCTCATCAGGGTTGTCAAAGACAATCTTTCGCAACGCGGCACGGTCGAGACGACCGTCGGCAAGCAGAATGTCTTCGCCAAAGTGCTCGGCAATGGCCGCAAGCCCGGGTGTGCCTGGCTCAACCACCACACGCGCAACCTTATCCGCGTCGACAACAGTAATCCCCAATGTTTCGAGATGATCGGTTACCGCAGACTTGCCACTACCAATGCCCCCTGTAATGCCCACCACGAACATGCGGCTAGGCCCCCGTTACCCACGTGAGAAGGACATTGGGGTAGAACAAATGAATGAGTCCTGCACCTGCAAGGAAGGGGCCAAACGGCATGGGCGTCTCGCGGTCTTGCTTACCGGTGACAATCAAGGCGACGCCAAGAAAGGCACCAACGGCTGAAGACAATAAAACGATTGTGGGCAAGGCGGCCAAACCGAACCATGCACCCAATGCAGCGAGCAACTTGAAGTCACCATGGCCCATACCTTCTTTGCCTGTGGCAATTTTGAATAGCCAAAAAACGGCCCAAAGACAGAGGTAACCAAAGGCAGCACCTAGGACGGCACTCTCGAGTGATACAAAGGTGTTATCGATATTGAGCAGCAGTCCTACCCACACTAGGGGTAACGTGAGGCTATCGGGAAGAACCTGATGATCGAGATCAATGGCTGTTAGAACAACAAGAACGGCCGTGAGGAGCATGGCAGCTGCTAGGGCATAACTTACGCCAAACTGTAGACCGCACAGCACCCAAATTAGGGCGGTAAGTGCCTCTACAACCGGGTAGCGAACGGAAATCGGCATATCGCAGGCCGCGCACTTACCGCGCAACAGTAGGTAACTCAGTACTGGAATATTCTGCGTTGGCTTTACCCCCGCATTGCAATGTGGACAGCGCGACCCCGGGAAAGCGAGGGAGAGCTTTTCCGACGCTTTAGATACTTCACCACTGCATTCCGAATAGTCACGCTGCCGCTGCGCTTCCATTATTTTTGGGAGCCGGTAAATGACGACGTTTAAAAAGCTACCAACGACGAGGCCCAGCACGGCAAGTGAGATGCTTAAGCCCGGCTGGGCTCGGATAAGTTCTTCGAGTGGGTCCATCGGGTGATATTACATCACCGAGCCAAGCATGAAGATGGGTAGGTAACTCGCGGTCCTGCGTCTACCAATGAGAATGCCCAAGATCAACATGACCATCCGCTCGATGAGCGAGCTGATATAGTCCACTGCATTATCAACTTGCATTTCGTATTCATCAGCCTAGCCTCACCCGCTCGGTCAATCCGCAGCATGTTAACCGAATATTTAACGTCAACGAAGTTGATTCATACTGCGATTTTGTGACCTTCGACGCCAGGGGTTGGTCGAGCGTTTTTGGAAGCCCTCGCCCACGGGAGAAAGTGCTTGGAAGTGCTCTCTCGATTAACAAAGATCGGTGTCCGAACAGCTAGAAGCCCAACTTAATCCGTTTCCACTGATAGTCGGAGTGTATGTGACTGTCTCTCCTGACAGACCGCTTGTAGAAACTGCCGTGCCTGTGACTACTGCTGTGTTTGCTGTGATGGCAACGTCTGATACGTAAGCCCCGACCTCAGCGTCCGTTAGGGTGTAGTCGATCTCAGTTTCGGTATCACAGTTAGACATATCAGGTGTAGAGGACGGTCCGTTAGTTTGGAAGCAGATTTCGATAGCAGATTTGACACCTGTCGCCGCTGCTAGGACTTCTGAGAACTTCGCCTTTTTGGTGTAGATCTGGTAGGCGGGAAGTGCGACTGCCGCGAGGATACCGACAATGGCAACGACAATCATGAGTTCAATAAGCGTAAAACCTTTCTGAATGTTTTTCATTTGAGATCTCCAATAGGTTGGCTTAGGCCTTCATGGCTACTATGAGACAGCAACTTATGTGTCATAGGCTGATTACTGATAGAACCAGAAAGTAAAAGTAACGAAAGTGTTAAACGCTATGTCAGAAAACGCCACATGCAGTGGTAGACGCTCTGTTGCCCCCCTTACGTTTCCGAAATTTATTCGTTTGAGGGGGCGTCTGTAAGTTAAATTAACTAATCCACAGTGACAATTTTTGTCAGTTTTGGCCTGCCTAATGCAACCGCGTGTACCAAGACTGGTAGCATATTAATCTCCTTTGCGCCCAAGGCGACTGCTATGGAGTGTAGGTTCGGTATAACCGCTAGGCTCCACAACCCCGTCGTTAACGAGCCTGCAAGCTGCATCAAACGCGTTGCCCCGTGGCTCACCATCAACCACCATCGGCTCGTAACTCGGATCTGCCGCGTTCTGGCCATCGACTACTCCTGCCATCCTTAGCATTGATTCCTTGAACTGATCCTCGGTGATCACACCGTGGTGCAACCAGTTGGCGATGTGCTGGCTTGAAATTCTGAGTGTTGCTCTGTCTTCCATGAGTCCCACGTTGTTAATGTCGGGGACTTTTGAACAGCCCACACCGTGATCAACCCAGCGAACCACATAGCCCAACATGCCTTGCACGTTGTTATCGAGTTCTCGCTGGATTTCTTCGGCTGACAATTTACTGCAATCGCCCAATGGAATCGTAAGTATGTCGTCGACGCTACGGCGCTGCGTTCCTTCAAGCTCAGCTTGAATCTGGCTAACGGACGCGTCGTGGTAGTGCGTTGCGTGAAGCGTCGCTGCCGTTGGTGAAGGTACCCAGGCACAGTTGGCGCCGGCTTTCGGGTGACCCAATTTCGTATCGATCATGGCTTGCATGAGGTCCGGCATGGCCCACATGCCTTTACCAATCTGCGCTTTACCTCGCAGTCCACAGTTCAGCCCGGTGTCGACGTTCCAATCCTCATAGGCATTAATCCACAGCTCACCTTTCATTGCCGTTTTAGCCACCATGGGGCCCGCTTCCATGCTGGTATGAATTTCGTCGCCGGTACGATCGAGGAATCCGGTGTTGATGAAGACCACACGCTCGGAGGCGCGCCGGATGCATTCAGCGAGATTCACGGTTGTGCGACGCTCCTCATCCATGATGCCGACTTTGATTGTGTTACGTGGCAGGCCAAAGGCATCCTCAACCGCGGCAAACAGGTCAACCGCCATGCTGACTTCATCGGGTCCGTGCATCTTCGGTTTTACAATGTACATGGAGCCGGTACGAGAGTTGCCGCCTTTACTCGCGCCTCTTAGGTCATGAAGCGAGCAAGCTGTGGTGAACAGCGCGTCCATGATGCCCTCGAAGATTTCGTTACCCTCGGCATCCAAGATGGCGGGGTTGGTCATCAAATGCCCCACGTTGCGCACGAACATAAGGCTCCGACCCGGCAGGCTGAAGCTTTCACCACTGGGTGATGTGAACTCACGGTCAGCACTGAGACTACGAGTGAGTGTTTGGCCGCCCTTGTTAAAGCTCTCGCTCAAATCGCCACGCATTAAGCCCAACCAGTTGCGATAAACGACGGCTTTGTCCTCAGCATCGACCGCCGCAACCGAATCCTCACAGTCCTGAATAGTGGTAAGGGCCGATTCAAGGCAAATGTCTCTGACGCCAGCGGCATCCGTGCGGCCTACCGAGTGCTCACGGTCGATTTGTATCTCAGCGTGTAGGCCGTTGTGCTTCAGCAGCACACCTGAGGGGTCCCCTGCATCACCCACAAAGCCAACGAACTGATCGGGCGCGGCGAGCATGCTCAGGCTGCCATCAATCTGGTTAATCAGTAGATCGCCATCGACGACGGTGTAGTGAGCGGCTTGCTTGTGACTGCCCTGATTGAGTGGGAAGTGTGCATCAAGAAAGTCGCGCGCCCAATCGATGACCTTGTGACCACGAACCGGATTGTAGCCACCAGCGCGGACAGCCCCGTCTTCCTCGGAAATGACATCGGTGCCATACAGCGCATCGTAGAGTGAGCCCCAGCGCGCATTGGCCGCGTTGAGCGCGTAGCGCGCGTTCATCACGGGAACAACAAGCTGTGGACCTGCGATCTCTGCAATTTCAGGGTCTACGTTTTGGGTTGTGATTTTGAAAGGCGTGGGCTGGGGTAATAGGTAGCCAATGGTTTCGAGCATGGCTGTGTAGGCCGCTCGGTCATAATCCGCGCCCGGATGGGCTTTGTGCCAGGTGCTGATTTTGGCCTGCATCTCATCGCGTACGGCAAGAAGCTCGCGATTTCGTGGCGTGAAGGTTTTGACAATAACCGCCAGGGCCTTCCAAAAAGCAGTAACTTCTACGCCCGTGCCAGGCAGTATCTCGTTCTCAAGGAGTGCGTGAATCTCCGGATCGACCTGAAGTCCCGCGCATTCGATACGTGCTGACATAATGTACTCCCAATTAACTCGGCGCTCTTTTGAACCGTCATTTTCGTTTGGTTGTTACGTCGAGTGGAAGCAGACTGATTTATGACCATCATAAAAAAACGTGATGGTGGTACATAAAATGATTTTAATCAGTGATAGTCACCAGCTTGCGGCTAGAGATGCCTGCCATGACGCGCAGGACGTCCTCGAATAGGGGGACGTGAACATCGGCGTCTATTTGCGCTGTGGTAATGAAGTTCGGGAAGGTGTGGATGCGCAGGAGCCTTAAGTCACCTGACTTCGTAAGAAGTGTATCGAGCGCAAGTATCGCAAACGCCTTCTCTTCAGAAGCACCTGCGACAGTCGCCTGACGCACCTCGTCCAATAAATCCGTCATATCCGCGGTAAGTGCTTTAGCTGCCTCGGCAAGCGGTGCCGCATGTAGTGTTTGGCTGCCGGGGACTAACTTGATGTGGGAGCCCGTGTCTCGGTAGCTGCGGTTGTCCACCTGCGATGCATGATTCGCATCATTGGGCGCATACGCCGCACCGTGAATAAAGACAACGCTGTCTTGGTAGCACATGAACTGACCAGCCACGGCAACGATATAGAAGCGCGCCGTAAATTTTTGCTGATCAATGAGCGCTAACCCATCCACGGCCTTTTGTAAGAGATGTCCACTCGGAACGGTCGCCGCCGCCATGATGGTCGTGGGTAGGCAAAGGGTCTTGTCGTTTGCCCCGCGGAACTGACTGCGAACAAACCAAAGATCATCAGCTTTGGGCTGCTCATTGAGCGCATCCTGAACCGAGGCATAGGTCTTGGGTACTCGATCAGCCAGTCCGAGTTCAGTCATTTTTGCAGCGACCTTACCGGCATCCGACAGCGGGTTTAGAACGCTTCGCTCCACTGTTTTATAACGCGGGCCCGACCACCCATTAGGTGCAGACGGTTGAGGTTTATTGCCGTAGCTATCCCAGTAGCTCAGGTGAACAGCAGGAAAGTGGTTATCGCGCGCTTTCAGTGTCTTAACAGCTCTTTGCCACAAGGCATCTGCCCGGTTAGCCAGCACCCTAAGACTCTCACCGTGACTTGAGACGACGTTGTCGACAGCGTCTGATCGTGTGGGTGCGGTTTTTTTCATGTCAGGGGCGTCAGAACCATCGTTAGCCGCTTGCGTGTCTGTCGTATCGCTAACCGAAACCGTGCTGGTTGTCGCATTAAAGGCGACTGATGGTAGCGCTTTGTCTTTGTCGAACATTTCCCGAGTGTCGTGGTGACGGAACCACAAATTGAAGGCCCACTTCTCGCCCGCCTCCACCGGCATGCCTGCATGTAGGCTGAGCGGGTGGGGACCACTGATGTCTTCCGTGGTGTTGTGAAAGATCACCATGCGTCCGGGAGAGGCAGGGACGGTGATGCCCAACTTAGGGAACTGCGTCGCACCACCACCCTCGACTTTATTGAGGTATACCAGGGCGGTAACCAGGCGCTGCCCACCCCACTGAGCCGCTTTTTGTCCTCTAGCGAGCGAGAGGTTGAAGGCATCGAAGTGTGGGCGATATTCCTGCTCGGGACCATAGTGGATGATTTGCATCGATTCGGCGTTCTCCAGGGGGAGGCCCACAATATTGGCGATTCGCTGGCCAATCGATTTGACCACATCATCTTCGTCGTACTTGAGCCAATGGTTGGAGCCGGTTCGACCCTCACTGGGTCTGAAACCCTCGTCCAGTACCACGCCTGCGCGTTTGATATGCGGTTTGGAAAGTTCAATCAGGTACGCGCATTCAATGGGCGAGATAACGTGATTGCGAACAGCTACAAGAGGCTCGCTTGAGAAGACCTCAGCTCCTTCATATTCGCTTTTTAACTGAATCGTATCGCTCATCGACTAAACCTATGGTCTATCTCGCGGCTCCCGCCCGTCGTTACGCAGTATCGGTTTCCCTCATGCCACTTCATGCCACTAGATGGAGCGCGCTGTCTTCGTGATCAGCTGCCTAATCCAACGGTGTCCGGGGTTGTGCTGTAACAAAGGACTCCATGCCATTTTGAGCTCGAGTGGCGGAATGTTGAAGGGTACATCGCGCACAACGACCCGCGGATTATCGCGTTTCAACTGCGTTGCTCGCGTAGGCAGCGTCACGATGAGATCGTTTTGCTCAGCCAACGTCATGGCCGCTTGGTAGTGGCGTGTAAATACGCGGATGCGGCGCTTGTTACCCAGCTCTCCGAGCGTCGAGTCAACCCAGCCTAGACGCTGGACATCATCGGGGTTTACACCGACTCCGACGCCCATACCGGTCTTACTGACCCAAATGTGATCAGCTGCAAGATAGTTATCGAGCGTGAAGTCCTCAAGAATGGGGTTCTCGGGGCTCAACAGGCAAGAGAAGGTGTCCTGCCACAGCGTGATCTGGTGGAACGACTGCGGCATCTGAGCAAATCGGTTAATGACCAAATCGACTTTGCCTCGCTCCACGTCGAGAAAGCTGACGTCCGACGGGTTCATAATATCGAGCGTGATGCCCGGCGCTTGCTCACGGAGCTCGTTCAGTACGTAGGGGAGCAAGGTGGATTCGGCGTAGTCACTGGCCATCAGTCGAACCACACGATTCTCAGTCTCGGGGACAAACTCTTCGGTGGGCTGCAGTGCGCGGTCGACGTTCGTCAGAATCTCGCGTAACTGGGGCTCTAGCTCTTCTGCCTTTGCGGTTGGCGTCATGCCATCGGAGGTTCGAATTAGGAGCGGATCGTTAAAGACTTCACGCAATCGCTTGAGTCCGTTACTCATGGCGGGCTGAGAGAGACCGAGGCTATGCGCGGCTTGCGTAACGTTGCGTTCGCGAAGCAGCGCATCGAGGTAGACGAGGAGGTTTAAATCAACGCGACCAAGGCGACTCATTTAGTGGGTTCTCCTAACGGACGTACTATTCACCATATGAATAATACATCTTCTAGGGCGAAGAATAGAAATTCTTGGTCTAAACGGATGAACAGCTACAATAGCTACACGTTTTGGAGGGCTTATGTACAACGCACCGTTAGATGATATGCAGTTTCTGATAGACGACGTCTGTCGGGCGGGTGACCGACTGGGAAATTTGCCGCGCTTTGAGGGCTTGGACGTGGGTACAGATTTGACCACGGCGCTTCTTGAAGAGGCAGGTAAGCTAGCAGCGGACATGGTTTCACCGCTTCGTCGCGTCGGTGACCAGCAACCAGCGCGCTGCTCAGACGGTGCTGTGACCATCCCTCCGGGTTACGGCGATGCCATCAAAGCACTCGGTGAAGGTGGTTGGGTAGGGATTTCGGCTGAGGCATCTCACGGAGGTCAAGGTTTACCAGAGCTGTACGGTACGGCCGCCTGTGAAATGTGGAATTCAGCCGATATGGCCTTTGCGCTGGAGCCCTTTTTGAGTACCGGTGCTGCGCTTGCGATTTCGGCGCATGCAAGTCCCGAGCTTAAGGACAAGTACCTACCTAATATCAACGCGGGCATCTGGTCGGGAACCATGAACCTCACCGAGTCTGGTGCTGGCTCCGATCTGGGTCCCATGAAAACCCGCGCGGAGCGCCATGGTGATCACTATAAGATTTTCGGGCAGAAGATCTACATTACCTGGGGTGATCATGACGCCACTGAAAATATTATTCACTTGGTGTTAGCCCGTTTGCCCGATGCTCCTGCAGGAAGCAAAGGCATCTCGCTGTTCATCGTCCCCAAGTTTCTGGTAACTGACGATGGAAGCTTGGCTGAGCGAAATGACGCCTACCCCGTATCAGTCGAGCACAAGCTTGGCATTCATGGCAGCCCCACCTGTGTCATGGCCTACGGCGATAATGGCGGAGCTATCGGCTACCTCGTCGGTGAGGAAAACAACGGGCTGGCCTGCATGTTCACTATGATGAACGAGGCGCGCCTGAAAGTCGGCCTTCAAGGGCTGGGTGCTAGCGAAGGCGCCTATCAGAAGGCAGTCGCCTATGCGCGCGAGCGGGTACAAGGAGGCGTTCCGATCATTGAGCACGCAGATGTAAAGCGGATGCTGATGACGATGCGTGCGCTCAATGAAGCCATGCGCGCGCTTGCCTACATTGAGTCACTCACGATGGATCTCTCTCATGGCGCGCCAGCGGATGAGCGTGGTCAATGGAAGTCACGCCTCGATCTCATGATTCCAGTGATTAAGGGCTGGATGACTGAGGTGGGTCAGGAAGTCACCTCACTCGGTGTGCAGATTCACGGCGGCATGGGCTATGTTGAGGAGACCGGTGCAGCGCAGTTCCTCCGCGATGTGCGCATTACGCCCATCTACGAGGGCACCAACGGTATTCAAGCGGCTGACCTTGTTAAC
>PKCZ01000093.1 GCA_002862405.1 Pseudomonadota bacterium | reverse complement strand
GATGCCGATGGCCGATGGCGAGTTGCTGTCGCGCTCCGCCGCTATTATAGGGCTCGGCGCCGGAACTAAGTCCGTAACGATACGTCCCAATAACCCAGCACTCTCCCCGCCAGCACCCAGTGTGCAGGGGCTTTTCACACTGTTCGCCGAAGACCGCGGTCATCCAGTAGCCCTAATTGACGGGGCGCTACTGACTCTCTGGAAGACTGTGGCGGATTC
Organism: Pseudomonadota bacterium; assembly: GCA_002862405.1. Taxonomy (GTDB): domain Bacteria; phylum Pseudomonadota; class Gammaproteobacteria; order Pseudomonadales; family Halieaceae; genus Luminiphilus. The sequence goes on along the minus strand of PKCZ01000093.1, from coordinate 38,135 downwards.
GCTGCTGGGGGCGAGTTATTTAGCGCCCAAAGATGCCAAATCTTTGGCGATCATTGGCACAGGACAGATCGCAAAAGGACTGTTGGAGGGTTATGTCACGCTATTCCCTCAGTTAACGGATATCCGTATTTGGGGGAGAACGCGGGAACGGGCTCTAGCAATTGCTGATGAAATGACGTTCCCCTTGACCGTTTGTGATTCGGCCGAGGATGCCGTTCGAGGCGCGGATATTATCACCAGTGCCACTGCATCCCGGTCCCCAGTTATCAAGGGAGAGTGGGTTAAGCTGGGTGCACATATTGACCTCGTCGGTGCGCACGCTCCCGATATGCGAGAGGCGGATGATGTTCTCATTTCAAGCGCATCGCTGTTTGTAGACTCGTGCGAAACGGTACTGGAGCATATTGGTGAGCTTCGTATTCCCATCGCGAAGAGGCTCATTTCGCCAGCTGACGTCATAGGCGATCTTTACGACCTTGTTATGGCTGATGGCAGCGAACGTGGCGGCGATGAAATCACCCTCTTCAAGAACGGCGGCGGGGCTCATCTTGATCTAATGATGGCTTGGTACTGCCTTGAGCAAGCTAATAAGCGTTAACGAACTGGAGCAAATCAGGGTTTTTTGCGGGCATAAAAAGAGCAGGGGCACGCCCCACTGCTTTTCCAAAGATATGGTAGCTACGGGTGGACTTGAACCACCGACCCCAGCATTATGAATGCTGTGCTCTAACCAGCTGAGCTACGTAGCCACGAGGGCGCGTAGTGTGTCGATAAATGGTGCAGAGGTCAATTCCCTGGCGACTCATTTCACTACTTTTTCTCTTTATTCAGTGCTACTACTTTCAGGAATCCGCATTCAGGTCAGACATTGAATCGGAAGCGAATGACGTCGCCATCTGCGACCGTGTATTCCTTGCCTTCAAGGCGCCATTTACCCGCCTCTTTAGCGCCCGACTCACCTTGGTAGGTAATGAAATCGTCGTAAGCGACCACCTCAGCACGAATGAACCCTTTTTGAAAGTCTGTGTGAATAACGCCTGCGGCTTCCGGCGCTGTCGCTCCTACTTTGATCGTCCAAGCGCGCACCTCCTTTGGACCGGCCGTAAAGTAGGTCTGAAGATTCAGCAACGCATAGCCCGCGCGAATCGTTCGATCGAGACCTGACTCATCCATTCCCATATCAGCTAGGAACTCGAGTTTCTCGTCATCTTCGAGCTCAGAAATCTCTGACTCCAGCTTGTTGCAGATAGCGACCAAGCCTGCCCCCTCACTCGCTGCAAAGTTGCTGACAGCATCGAGGTGAGGGTTATCTTCGAATCCATCCTCCGCCACATTGGCGATGTACATCGTCGGCTTCGTGGTCAACAGGTGCATGGTTTTCACGAGGGCCAGTTCGCTGTCAGCGAGCTCCAACGCTCGCACAGGTAGCGCCTCGTTGAGGTGTGGCAGCAATTTTTCTTCCAATAGTGATTTGGTTGCCACAGCGACTTTGTCGCCACTTTTGGCTGTCCTAACAACGCGCTGAAGTTGTTTTTCACAGCTTTCGAGATCAGCGAGCGCAAGTTCGGTATTAATCGTTTCAATATCGGCCAGCGGATCGATCTGGTTAGCGACATGGATGACGTTCGGATCCTCAAAGCAACGCACCACGTGCGCGATCGCGTCAGTCTCTCGAATATTGGCGAGGAACTGATTGCCTAGTCCTTCACCTTTTGAGGCGCCGGCAACCAGTCCAGCGATATCAACGAATTCCATTGTTGCCGGAATAGAGCGCTCAGGTTTGACGAGACTTTTAATAGCGTCTTGCCGGGGATCGGGCACCGACACTACGCCTGCATTCGGTTCGATTGTGCAGAACGGGAAATTCTCCGCATCAATACCTGCCTTTGTTAGTGCATTAAATAGGGTCGATTTTCCTACGTTAGGTAACCCGACAATGCCGCATTTGATGCCCATACTTAGGCTCCTTACAAATCTTCTTTCGTCTTGTCACTGCTGTGAAGACGGGTCATTGCTTTCACGTCGTTGCCGTCGAGAAGCAGTGGTAAAGCGCTTAGTGACTCATCGATTGAAAGATCAATTAGCCCCTGTTCAATTTTGGAGGCTTTGCTTAATACCCAGCCTGAGACCTTGCTCGCCTGCCCGGGGTGGCCGATGCCAACCCTCAGTCGCCAGAAGGCCTTTGATCCCCCAATGGCTGGAATAACGTCCCGAAGACCGTTATGGCCACCGTGACCACCGTCGAACTTGAAACGGCTAGCACCGGGTGGCATGTCTAGTTCGTCATGCGCAATGAGGATCTGCTCGGGCGCTATCTGGAAGTACTTGGCCGCCAAGCCCACGGCTTTCCCGCTGTGGTTCATGTACGTGTCAGGAATCATTAGACGCAGATCGTGTCCCGCCACAGTACCTCTGCCCAGTCGTCCTGTAAGCTTCTTTTCGGACTTGAGCTCGATACCGTTTTGATTTGCGAGTGCTGAAACGAAATCGGCACCCGCATTGTGGCGGGTGCCGATATATTTTTCGCCAGGATTACCCAGACCGACAATCAGTCGAATGCTGGGCATGACAATTAGCTCTCGTCGCCGTCGTCTTCGCTTGGTGCATCATCAGCTGACTCAGCGTCATCCACCTCGTCCTCTGCATCGCCAGCACCTTGGCCGCCTCGTGGCGCCAGTACACTGGCGACACCGATATCGCGGTCATCGCCCAACACCAGCGCTGTAGACGTAACACCCTCGGGCAACTTCAAATCAGAGAGGTGAACAATCTCGCCTACCTGCACCTGGCCCATATCCACCTCGATAAACTCTGGAAGATCGGCTGGCAGCGCAAGCACCTCTACCTCATTTACCGTGTGCTGGATTCGACCGCCACCAAGTTTCACACCCACACAGGTGTCTTCGTTGATGAAGTGAAGAGGAATAGAGACTTTAATAGCCTTGTTCTCTTCGACTCGGAAAAAGTCAGCGTGCATCGGGAAGTCCTTTGCAGGGTGACGCTGAAGTGCTTTCAGAATCGCTTTTTCTTTTTTGCCATCGTAAGCCACTTCGATAATCGCTGAGTAAAACGCCTCTTTCTCGAGGTGCTTTTCGAGATCCTTGCGGATCAGCGATAGGCTTACCGGGGCACTGTCAGCCCCATAAATGATGGCGGGTACTTTTGCTTCGAGTCGGCGAAGGCGGCGGCTCGCACCTTTCCCTTCATCGCTACGAAGCTCGGCTTCTACTACAAAAGTGTCAGACATGGTCTGTCTCCTTTGAAAAACACCTTTGAACTTGCGACCGGTTCAAAGGTGGGTGAGTTTACGCTGCCTAGGAATCAAACAGCGCGCTAATGGATTCTTCGTTACTGACGCGCCGGATTGATTCCGCGAGTAGGTCAGCAATCGTTAATTGGCGAATTTTCTTTACGCTTCTGGCATCGTCGCTAAGCGGGATGGTGTCTGTTACGACCAATTCGTCCAGCTCGGAATTGCGCACGTTGTCGAGCGCCTTGCCAGACAATACGGCGTGTGTGCAGTAAGCGACGACTTTTGTCGCGCCACGCTCTTTGAGCGCGTTGGCTGCGGAGCAAAGTGTCCCTGCTGTATCGACCATATCATCAACCATGATCGCCGTGCGGCCCTCGACATCACCGATGAGGTTCATAACTTCAGACTCGTTCGCTCTTGGACGGCGTTTATCGATAATGGCTAGATCGGCATCGTCCAGTTGTTTTGCGATCGCTCGCGCCCGAACAACACCACCGATGTCAGGGGATACCACAACCACGTCCTTGAAGTTACTGGCGACGATGTCGTCATTCAAAATTGGCGAGCCGTAGACGTTATCCACTGGGCAGGTAAAGAAGCCCTGAATCTGCTCGGCGTGCAGGTCGACCGTTAGGACACGATCGACGCCCACACTGACCATCATTTCAGCGACGACTTTTGATGAAATCGGTACTCGGGCGGAACGCACGCGACGATCCTGGCGCGCGTAGCCGAAATAGGGCACAACCGCTGTGATGCGACTTGCCGATGCACGTCGGAGCGCGTCAATGATGAGCAGTAGCTCCATTAAATTATCGTTTGTCGGCTCACAGGTGCTTTGCAGCACGAACACATCTTTACCACGAACATTCTCATTAAGCTCAACGGTCACTTCGCCATCGGAAAACTTATCGACCTTGGCACTACCTAATTCAAGGTACAGTCGACTCGAGACCTTCTTGGCGAGATCACGGTTCGAGTTGCCCGTAAAAACCATCATTTTCGAAGACATGCGAGGCGTCCTGCGAGCGGAAAATGGCTGGGGCGGGAGGATTCGAACCTCCGAATGGCGGGATCAAAACCCGCTGCCTTGCCGCTTGGCGACGCCCCAATAACTGTTTGTGCTACACCACTGTGAAGCGATTAATTCCCTTGGCAACGAAAACACTAAACTCGCCTTTTGCAGCCTCAGCTACGCGCTGAGCTTCTACCTGCGATTGGAAGCTTGCAAATACGCACGCGCCGCTCCCGGTCATCATTGCCGAACCGTGGTTAGACAACCACTTTATGGCTGTACTCACCTGCTTGTATCTGCTTTCCACTGCGGGCTGCAGATCGTTGCGGACCGGCCCTTCAAAAAAGGCCGACACTGTAATTGGCGGAGTATTGCGTGTCAATTCTGGAGCACCGAAGATTTCCTGTGTTGAGACATGACAATCAGGGTAAATAATCACAAACCAGCATGCTGGGAGCTCCAGTGGCATCAGTTCATCGCCGATACCCTCTGCCCATGCTGATGTGCCCCTCACAAAAACGGGAACGTCAGCGCCTAACACGGCGCCTTTCGTAGCAAGTTCATCAACACTGTAGCCGAGATCAAACAGGTCGTTCAGCGCCAAGAGCGTGACTGCAGCGTTAGAACTACCACCACCAAGGCCGCCACCCATCGGAATGACCTTCTCGATACTAATGGCTATACCGCGGTCCTGAGGCAGCCCTAGTGACGCCGCCGCACGGAAAATGAGATTGTCCTCGTTCGGTACACCCGCGACCGGTGGATGTAACGTAATGCCGGGCGTTTCGGTTATCTCAAAGCGCATTCGATCACCCCAATCGAGTAACTGAAACGCGGTTTGAAGCTCGTGATAACCATTGTCTCTTTGACCAGTCACATGTAGGAAGAGGTTCAGCTTTGCGGGACTGAGCGTTTCAATCACTTGCTTACTCACTACTGCCGATGTCCCATTGGTTAATCATGATCTTTAGGGCGTAATCGCCAAAACGAACACGGAGCAGCTCTGGCGTAGCGAACTGTGCGGAGGTGGACCAGCTTACAACCTCGCTGGTAACGCGATCGTTCGAAGACTTTGCACCGGTCATCAGTCGTGCAATGCCGCTAGGTAAGCTCGAAAGTACAGTAGCGAGCGGCTCTTCGAGAGTATTGGCGGATAGGAGGACTCGCTGTCCTTGAGTGTTCTCTTGATAGTATTCGTCGGAGTCTCTGACCAAGATAATAGACCGAAGGCCCAGGCTGTCACTGAGCTCGATACGGTCTTGCCCTTCCGACAGATGAGACCAAATAAATCTGAGCGTTTGCCGCTCGTTTTCGCTGGATACCAGCATTTTCCCACGTGCTTGCCATGGGTCTGTATCAGCCAGTGGCTTTAGGTTATTTGTGGGTCGTTCTACGGTGGTCTGAAGGCAACCTGACAGAAGGGTGACAAGCAGGCTGTAGACGAATGATCGGAACGGCATGATCACTCAGGAAGGGGAATGGCGAGTCGGCTCGCTGTCTCACGAAGATGTTCATTGTTGGGTGAGTTGCGCCATTGGTTCGCAATGAGGTCTCTCGCTTCGACCTCTCGTCCCTGCGTCCACAAGAGTTCAATCAAGTGCGCGGCGACCTCGGGATCTGGGTATTGCTTGTAAGCTTCCTTTAGTAAGAGTTCCGCTTGGCGGTCCTTACCCAGTTTGAAGTAAACCCATCCAAGACTGTCAATGATGGCCGGATTTCGCGGATCTTTGGAAATGGCCTCCTCGAGCAATCCCGCCGCTTCTTGGAAGCGATCAGTATTGTTCGTAAGCGCATAGCCGAGCGCATTCAGCGCATTGGCATCTCCCGGATTGAGGTTCAGTATTTGTCGGTAATCGGCTTCGGCCAGATCAAAAAAGCCTGCGCGCTCTCGAAAATTGGCTCTCGCGAAGAGGAGGCGGGTCGAGGTCGGGAAGGCACTAATACCCCGGCTAAGCACCGACTCAGCCTCAATTGATCCCAAGGTCTGCAGCGTCTCGGCATGCAATGCAAAATTTAGCTCAGCGCCGTCAGTGTGAACTTTCCGATGCTCTTCAAAGAAGGCGTTGGCCGCTCCAATATCACCTCGTGATACTAGAATAGCAGCCGCTTCTTGAAGTGCTCTTGGGTAATTCGTCGAGGGTCCAACTGCGCCAAGCGCCTTAAGAGCACCCGACACATCGTTCAGTTGAATCAGTGCCAGTGCTTTGAAGAACTGCGCGTCATTCACGCGTTGGCTGTAGGAAAGTGCCCGATCAAGGTGAAGCAGGGCTGATGCTGAATCGGATAACTCGATATCCAGCACTGCCGCGCCTATCAAATGATCAACGGTTGCGGCTGGATCTGCGATCAATACATCAAATTGCGCTTTGGCCTCTGTCAGTTTCTGTTTGCCCAGCAAATAGCGCGCATATTGGTAGCGAAGCAAGCTGCTGTTTGTCGCTTCAATGGCCTTTAGTAAGGGATCGAATGCATCGGGATCATCAGCTTGCGAAAGAATTTCCGTCAGCAGCAGTGTCCCTCGCTCGTGAAATGCCTCGATGGTGAAAAGCTTGTCCAGCTTCGTCACTGCAACATCGCTGTTTCCCTGGCGCCACTCCAGTAATGCAATAGCAAATAAACTTCGAGCATCCTCGGGGTAGTCTGCTTCAAGCGCTTCGAGCAGGTTGCGCGTCGCAGTCTGGGTCTCGGGAGTTTGACCTCCATAGTTATTAAGCAGTGCAGCTGGGTTGATATCGGATCCGGCGTCGAATGCGCGTCTCGAGTAAGTTAATGCACGGGCGATATCACCGCGTTCTATGAATACGGCGGCGGCAAGTGTGGCTGCGCTTCCATCACTGGGATCCAGGTCGGATGCGCGAACAGCCATTTCCAGCGTTGCATCTTGATTGCGAATGTATTGCGCGAGTTGAAGTGCGCGTCGAGCAATCGCCGGGTCATGGATCGCCTGACTCGCCGCCATAAGGTACATCAGCCCGGCATCCAGATTGCGCTCTCTGATGGCGAACTCTGCCTGAAGCAATGTCGACAACTGTTCACCGGGTATATCAGCGTAAGGATGGCTGGTTTCTACCTTGGCCACTGTTGGTACAGCTTTTTCAGTCTCCAATGGGCTCTTGGCAAGATCTACGCTTACGCAACCAGAGAGCGTTAGTGCCAAGAGTCCAGTGATGTAATGAAGCGTTCGCATGGCGCGTATGATGACACACCCGACGAAATCGGCACACGCCCTCTCGAAAACCCATTTGTCTGGTATGATTCTCATCTGTGTAGATAGCGATTGACAGTTATGCCGTCAAACTTGGTTGTCATAGGGGTAAATCATGACTCTGCGTCCGTAGCGGTGCGAGAGCGTGTCGCCTTTGCGCCTGAGTGTGTGCCCGAGGCGATTTCCGATCTTATGGCGGAGACTCGCCTGAGTGAGGGTGTCATCCTGAGCACCTGCAATCGTACAGAAATCTACGGCTGGTTTGAGACCGAAGGAGAAGCGGCGCTGGCGGGTGATGAAGTCATCGCTTGGTTATCCAAGTATCACGCGATTTCATTGGATGATCTCGCTACCTGTACTTATCGTAGTCACGGCATTGCAGGGCTTACTCACCTTGTTCGAGTTGCCGCGGGGCTTAATTCGATGGTCCTGGGTGAACCACAAATTTTTGGTCAAATTAAGTCGGCGTTTGCGGTATCGCAGGAGAGCGGTGGTATTGGCGACTCTCTGAGCAAGCTATTCCCCGAGGCCTTCCGTCTCGCAAAGCGTGTCCGGACCGATACGGCGATAGGGGAGAACCCGGTGTCAGTGGCTTATGCAGCTGTGGATCTCGCAGGTCGAATATTTTCAGACCTCTCAAATCGCACTGCGTTACTACTTGGTGCAGGCGAAACCATCGAGCTAGTGGCTCGGCATCTGAATGAGGCGGGCTTGGGTAAATTGATTGTGGCCAACCGGACGCTCAAGCGAGCAGAAACGCTGGCAGATCAGTTCGGTGCTGAGGCGATTCTTCTTGCTGACGTCACTGAGCGGCTCCCCAGCGCTGATATTGTGATTAGCTCGACCGCAAGCCAGCTCCCCATCTTGGGGAAGGGTGCAGTCGAGGAGGCGATCAAGGCGCGGCGCTATCGTCCGGCTTTATTGATCGATCTGGCCGTGCCCCGAGATATTGAGCCACAGGTTGCCTCTCTGTCCGATGTGTATCTCTTCACGGTTGATGATTTGCGGGACGTCGTCGAAGAGAACGTTCGATTACGAAGCCATGAGGCCAACAAAGCCGACAAAATCGTCGAAGAGGGCGTGGTCGAGGTTGAAGCCACGTGGTTGCAGCGTGCCTCGGCAGATGTCGTTAGGAATTATCGCGAATCTGCCTTGGCCATTCAGCAGACAGAACTTGAACGCGCGTTGAAGGCATTAGAGAGTGGTAAATCGCCGGAAGAGGTGATGACTCGATTGTCGCGCGACCTCACTAATAAGCTTATCCACGCGCCGACAGCAGGTCTCAAGCAGATCGCAAAAGAAGGCGATCGTGTTAATGTCTCGCGTGCAGCAGAGTTACTCGGCGTGCCTGCATCCATCCCACCAGACGGCTCGTCGACCCTACAGTAGTTCGATAAGGGCAGTTTATTGTGAAGACGTCGCTTGTTACCAAGCTCGAATCGCTATGTGATCGTCATGAAGAGGTCGCCGCTTTACTTGCGGACGCCGAGACTGCATCAGACCCCAGTAGGTTCCGCGCTTTGTCACAGGAGTATGCGCAACTCGATGACGTTGTGAAGGTCTACGATGGTTACCGCCGTGCAAAGGATGACCTAGCTGAAGCACAGCTGATGCTTGAAGACAGCGACCCCGATGTACGAGAGATGGCCGAAGAGGAAATTGGTGCGGCTGAGAGCCACATGAGCTTTGCTGAAGCCGAACTGCAAGTACTGATGTTGCCAAAGGACCCAAAAGACAAAAGCAACGTGTTTCTGGAGATTCGTGCGGGTGCGGGTGGCGACGAGGCAGCCATTTTTTCCGGTGACTTGTTTCGCATGTACAGCCGCTACGCAGAGAGTAAGCGTTGGTCGGTTGAAGTTATCTCAGAGCGCCCCGGCGAACACGGTGGCTACAAGGAATTAATCACGCGGGTTGCAGGCGAGGCTGTGTACGCGCATCTTAAGTTCGAATCCGGCGCTCACCGAGTGCAACGTGTACCCGAGACAGAGTCTCAGGGTCGGATTCATACGTCTGCATGTACGGTCGCTGTGATGGCGGAACCTGATGAGGTAGAGGAAGTGGAAATTCGCAAAGAGGATTTGCGGGTCGATACCTACCGTTCTTCTGGCGCGGGCGGTCAGCACGTCAACACAACAGACTCGGCAGTTCGTCTGACACACATTCCCACGGGCATCGTGGTTGAGTGTCAAGATGAGCGCTCACAGCACAAAAACCGAGCTCGGGCGATGTCACTGTTACAGGCCAAACTTGCCTCGGCAAGTGAGCAGCAGCTTGCGGCTGAGCAGGCGGAAGAGCGACGAAACTTGGTGGGTACGGGCGATCGCTCGGACCGTATTCGAACCTATAACTACCCTCAGGGGCGAGTGACTGATCATCGGATTAACCTCACGTTGTACAAACTGGATGAAGTGGTTGAGGGTGACCTAGATGCCGTTATTCGACCGTTGCGTCAGGAACATCAGGCAGACCTGCTCGCGGCCTTAGGCGAAGAGTGAAGACCGTGGTGAGATCTTTGGTGAGAGCCATGGCGAGGACTATAGTAAATTCCCTCCTCACGGGTTTTGTGAAGAGCAACCCAAGTGGTGCCAGGCAGTGAAGCTCATCTAGTGAAAGTCACGGAAGCGCTGCGCGCCTTTGGCACCGACTACCGCGATGCGGAGTTGCTGCTACTGCACTGTCTAGGGAGGGATGAACGCAGTTGGCTGATTGCTCACGACCATGATGAGCTTCCGAGGAATATTGTTGAGGCGTTTTCTTCAATGTCCAAGGAGCGGCTCAAAGGGGTGCCCTTGGCCTATCTCTTAGGTCATCGAGAATTTTGGTCGCTGACGCTTAAAGTCACGCGCGATGTGCTTATCCCTCGACCTGAGACGGAGTTGCTCGTGGAGTGGGCTGTGGAACTTGCATCTCAATGTGACCTCGACTCAATGCTCGACCTGGGTACCGGCAGCGGAGCGATAGCGCTTGCGGTCCAGCAAGACTTGCCCCATCTGTCGGTAACCGCCAGCGATGTCAGTGCATCGGCATTGCGCGTTGCGCGAGAGAATGCAGAGGATCTAGGGCTACCTGTCGAGTTTGTTGAATCGAGTTGGTTTGGTGCCTTAGCGCAGAGACGCTGGGCTCTGATCGCATCAAACCCTCCTTATGTCGCGGCTAATGATGCTCATCTACTGGACGGGGATTTACGATTTGAGCCCAACATAGCCCTGACTGACCAAGGAGATGGGCTGTGGTCGATTCGGGAGATAGCGTCGAACGCGCCTGATCACTTGGAGGCCGGTGGTTGGCTTTTGATCGAGCACGGTTATGATCAGGCGGCGGATGTCCGGTCGATCTTCGAACTGAATGGGTTTTCAAAGGTAAGCCTTCGGCATGATCTAGCCGGCCGGCCACGAGTAACAGGAGGTTGTTGGCAATGTTGAATGACGAGTTACTGGAGCGCTACTCGCGGCAAATTCTGTTGCCAGAAATCGATCTGGTGGGTCAGGAAAATATTCGGCGAGCCTCAGTGCTAGTGGTTGGCTGTGGCGGTTTGGGATCGATGGTAGCCCTGTTCCTAGCGGGTGCAGGCGTCGGTAACTTGACGTTGGTGGATGCGGACAACGTTGAGCTGAGCAATCTTCATCGTCAGCTGGCCTTTCGCGAGAGCGATATTAATCAACCGAAAGCGCAGGCTCTCAAAAATCAGCTTTTGGCGCTCAACTCGCAGATCACAGTGACTAGCGCTCTCGGGCGCTTTGGTGACGATGCTGAGACCGGTGCTGAGTTACTCAGTGATGTCGATATTGTGATCGATGCGACTGACAACCTTGCTTCACGTCATGCAATTGAGCGTTTGACTCGCGGTGCACAAAAGCCCTGGATTATGGGGGCGGCCACACGGCTTCACGGGCAGGTTGTCGCCTTTAGTCAGTCGAGAGCAGAGGGCTGTTACCAATGTTTAGCACCAAGCGAAGACGACAGCCGAGGCTACGACTGCCGTAACGAGGGCATTCTCGGCCCGGTCATTGGGGTTATCGCAGCTTGGCAGGCACAGGATGCGCTGATGTTTTTATCAGGCCAACCGCTTGAGTGGGGTGTCTTACGGATCTACGACGCTACGCAGCAGCGAATCGACAGGCTTGCGATGACGCCGCGACAGGGGTGTCATACGTCGTAGTCAGGTGTGAAGCCGGTCGGAATCGGCTGACGCAGTAGCAACACCAAACGCACGGCGATCATGACCGATGCCACTGCGACTCCCACGATGATTCCCACCCAGAAGCCAGCGGCGCCATCGAAAGCGTTGTCTGCATTCATAATGCCAAGGTAATAGCCGAGCGGAAGTGCTATCAGCCAGTAGGCGACCATACTAGCTATGAAGGGAAACCGTGTTTTCTTATAGGCTCGCATAGAGAAAGACCCCACGATTTGGACTGCGTCAATGATTACAAATAGCGCAGCAAAACTGAGCAGTCGAACTGCCAGCAACGAGATATCCTGAGAGTCGGAGTAAATCCCAACAATGGCGGTGGGGAACGACAGCAAGATAATCATGGTGGTGACGCTGATGACGCCAGAACACAGAATGCCCGCCTTCAAGGCCATGAAGACCCCCTGCTGATCCTGAGCTCCCAATGCGTGCCCCATTCGGGTTGCCATTGAAGAGCCGATAGCGAGCATTGGAATGTAAAACATGTCCCAAACATTGAATGCGATCTGGTGTGCGCCAATTGCAACATCACCCAGCGACGAGACCAGGAGCGCAATACCGGCGAAGACCGCAGTCTCGAGGAAGAACGTCGCACCCACCGGAGCACCAATGGTCAGTATCTCTTTAATCGTGACGGGGTCAGGTGCAACCGGCCGTAGCGGCGGCATGAATTGCTGTAGCGACTTTTTAGTCAGTACATAAAGAGTGATGATAAGGGCGGACAGCCACATTGATATGGCCGTTGCTATGCCACAGCCTTGAGCGCCCATGGCTGGGATGTCGCCAAAACCGAAGATGAAGATGTAGTTCAGCGGTATGTTGGCGATGAAACCAATGACCGATGCCACGGCAAATGGCGACGTGATTCCCACCCCTTGCATGTGATAACGGAGGGCCATGAATATCCCGATCGCCGGGAAGCCAAACGCCACCATTTTGATGTACTCACTGGATTTTTCTGCCGTTAATTCATCGATGCCGAGCCACGGTAAGCCGAGGTGGCTGTAGTAGCACAGGGGCGCGACGATCAAACTGAGAAATACAGATACCCATAAGGTCTGCGGTAGATGGTCCCGGATGCGTTGTATTCGACCCGCGCCGAAATCCTGCGCAATGATGGTGGAGGAGGCAAAGATGACGCCCAACACCACGAGGTAGAGCGGAAGCCAGATGTTAAACCCGATGGCAATGGCGGCGAGGTCTTTGTCACCGAATCGAGCAGCCATGATGGTATCCACTACGCCAGTACCCATCTGTGCCGTTTGCGCAATGAGCAGCGGCCAGCCGATTCGCCAAAACTGGCGTAGCTCCGCTCGCAGTGTGGGGGTTGGATGATTCATGGTTGTCTCGCAGTTAGGACCGAACTGTATCACGTGCCCCAACTATTGCCGTATCCCGTCATGCGAATAACGCGGGCACCTCCAGTTCAGTGTGCTATGCTCGCGCACCTCTGACGACAGGACTCATGAACCCTTGAGTGAACAAGCCCTTGGAGCGACTGAAAACTCAGCTGCTCAGTTACCCGATATATCGTTTGGCAGTCTCGACCTTGCACCCTCGCTCATGCGCGGCATTGGGGGCTTGGGCTTCGAGAAATGTTCGCCTATTCAGGCTCAGATTTTGCCCCATACATTGGAAGGGCATGACGCGATTGGTAAAGCGCAGACGGGTACGGGAAAAACGGCAGCTTTCTTGATAACGCTGTTCAATGACCTGCTGAACAACCCCATTGAGGGAGAGCGCTATCTGGCTGAGCCCCGCGCTGTCATTTTAGCGCCAACGCGCGAGCTGGTAATGCAGATTGCTGATGACGCGCGACAGCTCGGGAAGTACACCGGTGTGTCGACGGTCACACTGATAGGTGGTGCGGATTACGCGAAGCAACTGGCGAAGGTGAATGACCGGGTCACCGATATTGTGGTCGCGACACCGGGAAGGTTGATCGACTTCATCCAGCGCGGCGATATGTTTCTCGATCGCGTCGAGTCACTGGTCCTCGATGAGGCAGATCGAATGCTCGATATGGGATTCATCCCTCAGGTGAAACGCATCGTTCGGTCGACTCCTCGCAAGGAGGACCGACAGACGCTTCTGTTTTCGGCGACCTTTAGTCAGGACATTATGAATTTGGCGCAACAGTGGACATTCGATCCGATCACGGTGGAGATCGAGCCAGAGCGAGTTGCGACTGAAAATGTCGATCAGCGCGTCTATCTTCTTGAGAGTCGCGACCGCCTGAATGTGCTAAAGCGCATTCTTGCAACGCCCGAGGCGACCTCAGTCATTGTCTTTGCAAATCGAAGAGACGTCGTCCGAAAAGTCCATGAGCGTCTGCAAAAGCAGGGCCTCGACTGCGGCCTCTTGTCCGGCGAGATTGCCCAAGTAAGACGTACCAAGACCTTGGAGCGATTCAAGTCTGGCAAGTTGCGCGTGCTGATTGCCACCGATGTGGCAGGGAGAGGTATCCACGTCGATGGCGTAAGCCACGTGGTCAATTACGATCTACCCGAAGACCCCGAAGACTATGTGCACCGGATTGGACGAACGGGTAGAGCGGGCGAAAAGGGCGTTTCTATCAGTTTTGCCAGTGAAGACGACGCTTTCTTGTTGCCGGAAATTGAAGCTCTGTTGGGTGAGTCGCTAAAATGCACGCAGGTTCCCGAGGACCTCTTGGCCGACTGATCGTCGGCAGTGGACCGTCGTTCAATGTCGATTGACTGTTGAGTGATCCGCGTTTTCTCAACGTAGGTGGCGTAATTCATCGCACCATAGCAAGGTAGCGCCCGCTACCGCTGCAGGAATGAGTGCGAGGTTGAGTATCGGAATTCCCGATATAAACGCAACAATGACACCAAATCCGATCGAGGTTCCCCGCCGCGCACTGCAGGCCGCGCGTACTTCGCTGAACGGGAGTCGATGGTTGTCCATGGGGTAGTCGATAAATTGCAATGACATCATCCACGCCCCAAGAATGATCCAAAGAAATGGCGCCGCGAAATTAAGTCCCGGTATGACGCTAATGATGACGACCAGTAAGGCCATAGGCAGGTAGTGAAACATCTTTTGTAATTCACGCAGCAACCCTCGGGGGACTGATAGGGCGATCTGAACCACTGAACTCTCGTTCGGGATGGCTTCGCCTGTTACCTGTTCCTCCACTTTTTCCGCGAGTAACCCGTGGAAAGGAGAGGTCAAAAACAACACGATGAAAATAGATAGGTAACCTGAGAGTAACGTTCCGACCAACCAAATGATCGGAGTAACGATCCACGTGAGAAAGCTCAACGTCCCTGTAATTTCGCCGGTAATGTCGATGTAAAAACCTGACATCAGTTGATAAAGGCTGCCGGCGATCAAGGCAAACACAGCGATATTTGCGAGTAGTGGGATGATGACGAATCGCCGCAGTCCCGGCTGTATCAGCATGGTCATGCCGCGAAAAAAATAACCGACTCCCTTGAGTAATCCGGACATGACTTGTTATTCCACCTCGTCACTTGCTGCGACTGACAACAAAACGTCAGTCTTATGACTATACTACGGTCGCGGATATCGGAAACACGAACATGCAAGACGAAGACCTATTTGCGAGCGAAATGAGTGGCGTAACACCACTAAAGCGTGAGCCACGCGAGCGACTTGTAAAAACCGAGGCGGTCGATGTCAGTCAGCGAAGGCAGGCAGCCACCCAGTCGGGTGCGCGTAGCGATAATCATCTGTCGGATGATGGCGTACCGCCGCTCGACGCCTGGTACGTACTCGAGTTTAAGCGGCCTGGCATTCAAAACGGTGTGTACCGCAAATTGAGGCTGGGGCATTACGACATTGAGGCCCGCCTTGATTTACACCGTTTTACGGTGGCGGAGGCCCGGACCGAAATCTGGTCATTTTTTAAGGAGGCGCGGCGACTGGGGTTGCGAACCCTGTTGATTAACCACGGGAAGGGCTTCGGCAACAAGGAAAAGTCAGGCTCAGGCGTATTGAAAGGCTATGTCAATCGCTGGTTGAGGGATGTGGAGGACGTTCAGGCTTTTCATTCGGCACAACCACAGCACGGCGGTACGGGCTCTGTTTATGTGCTGTTGCGCAAGAACGAGGACAAGAAGCGAGAAAATCGAGAGCGCTTCATGAAGGGCCGAGTTCAGGACGTCTAGGGCGAGCGTATCTAGCCTAACTTCTGTTTCAATAGCTGGTTCAGCATCTGAGGGTTCGCCTGACCCTTTGAGGCCTTCATTGCCTGCCCCACGAAAAAGCCAATCAGTTTCTTCTGCTTGCCCTCATCGGCTGCGCGATATTGATCAACTTGTGCTGGGTTATTCGCGATCAACTCGTCTACGATGCTTTCCAGTGCACCACTGTCGCTGACTTGCTTTAAGCCTCTGTGTTCAATGATACGGTCGACATCGGGTTCGCCAGCCCACAGGTCTTCAAAAACGGTCTTCGCCATTTTACTGGACAGCGTTTCATCATCGATTCGGCTTATCAGCGAACTAAGACCCTCGGGCGTAACTTTGCACTCACCGATTGTCAGCCCCTCTTTATTCAACGCTGCGCTCAAGTCGCCAAGCATCCAGTTTGCTGCGGCCTTGGGGTTATTGGAGGCGGCACAGCAGGCCTCAAAAAACTCAGCTGTGGCACGATCTTGTGTGAGCAGATTGGCATCGTACTGACTCAAGCCCAGCTCGGTGGTGTATCGACCGCGTTTAACAGCAGGTAACTCGGGCAGGGCGTCGCGAATACGCTCAATGGTTTCATCGTCGATGACAATAGGCAGTAAATCCGGGTCTGGGAAATAGCGATAGTCATTGGCCACTTCCTTCGATCGCATGGACCGAGTCTCGTCATTATCTGGGTCGAACAATCGTGTCTCTTGGACGATACTTTGGTCACTCTCCAAAAGATCTTGTTGTCGCTCGGCTTCAACATGAATGGCGCGCTCAATAAATCGGAACGAGTTGATGTTCTTTAGCTCTGTTCGGGTGCCATACTCCGTTTCGCCTTCCAAACGCAGCGATAAATTGACATCGCAGCGCATCGATCCCTCCGACATGTTGCCATCGGAAATGCCAAGGTAGGTGACGAGCGCATGGAGTGCCTTTAGATACGCCACGACTTGCTCTGCCGTTCGAAAATCGGGTTCGGTGACGACCTCAAGTAGAGGTGTCCCAGCGCGATTCAAGTCAATGCCCGTGTGTCCGGGAATGCAATCATGTACCGACTTTCCCGCATCCTCTTCGAGGTGAGCGCGGAGAATTCTGACCGGAAAAATTGACCCATCCTCCAGTGGTACATCAAAGACACCTTCTTTGACGATTGGCTCGAAAAATTGGGATATCTGATAGCCTTTAGGCAGATCGGGGTAGAAGTAATTCTTTCGATCGAAGCGTGATACTTTGCCGATTTCAGCACCGACACCGAGGCCAAAAACGATCGCTTGACTCACAGCAGCGTGATTCACAACCGGAAGGGTCCCCGGCAGCGCCATATCTAATGGGTTGGTGTGGATATTGGCATCAGCACCGAAGGCCGTGGCCGATGATGAAAAAATCTTGGAGTGTGTTGAGAGCTGCAAATGCACCTCTAAGCCCATTACTTTTTCCCACTTCATCCCGTCAGGCCCTCGAGATTCGGTGTGAGCGAGTGCCAATCTGTTCGTCTCTGGAATTGGTGAGCTATGTTCAATAGTTGTGCTTCACAGAACCGCGAACCAATGAGTTGCATGCCGACGGGCAGTCCGTTGACCAAACCCGCCGGGACGCTGATGGCGGGCAATCCCGCGAGATTGGCGCCAATGGTGTAGACATCCTCCATGTACATGTCGGTTATCGACTTAGAGTCATCGTTGAGAACGAACGCAGTATTGGGTGCTGAAGGACCAGCGATCACATCGACGTCCTTGAGTACAGATTGATATTCCTCAGCAATGAGGCGACGTACCTGTTGTGCCTTCATGAAGTATTGGTCATACGATGCGGCGGACAAGGTAAAGGTCCCGATCAGAATTCGTCGTTTGACCTCTTCACCAAAGCCCTCAGTGCGCGATCGCACATAAAGATCCTGAAGATTGGATGGACTATCGCACCGGTAACCGTATCTCACGCCGTCGTATCGAGATAGATTTGCCGAGGCCTCGGCCGGCGCAATGACGTAGTAGGTGGAAACGCCCAGATCCGTGGAAGGTAGCGAGACATCGACAATCACCGCACCGGCGGCTTCCAGCTCTTTAACGGCAGCGGTCACAGTAGCAGCAATACCATCATTTAGGTGACTTGAAAAAAACTCTTTTGGAATGCCGACACGCAGTCCCTCGATGCTTTGCTCGAGTCCCGCCGAGTAGTCAGGCACTGAAATATCGGCACAGGTTGAGTCAAGCGGGTCGTGACCGGCCATAGCATTCAGGGCTAATGCGCAGTCCTCGGCTGTCCTCGCCATTGGGCCTGCTTGGTCCATAGAGGATGCAAAGGCAATCATGCCGTAGCGAGATACCCGTCCGTATGTGGGCTTGAGGCCTGTGATGCCACAGAGTGCTGCAGGTTGACGAATCGAACCGCCGGTATCTGTCCCTGTTGCCAACGGTGTGAGGCCGGCAGCAACGGCCGCGGCTGAACCGCCAGAAGATCCACCGGGCACTCTGTTAAAATCCCATGGATTCTTTACCGCTCCGAAAAAACTGGTTTCGTTCGATGAGCCCATGGCGAACTCATCCATGTTACATTTGCCCAGCCTGACCATACCCGCGTCATCAAGCTTCTTCACAACGGTAGCATCGTAGGGTGGTACAAAGTCTGCGAGCATTTTCGAAGCGCACGATGTTCGTACGCCGCGCGTGCAGAAAATGTCTTTGTGGAGCATGGGTACACCGAGTAACGGGGAGGTCGCGCCATCCGCTCGAGCCTTATCGGCTTTGTCTGCCGCCGCCAGAGCGCCTGGCTTATCCAGAGCAATAACGGCGTTAAGTTCTGGGTTTAACCTTTCAGTTCGTGCAATCGCATCCTCCACCAGTTCCCGCGAAGAGACATGTTCGGCATCTAACTGTTTTGCCAGCGAGGAAATCGTCTCGAACAGTTCTGCCATCAGTCGAGTACTCTCGGGACCAGAAAGTAGTCATCTTCGCTGGCCGGTGCGTTTTGCATCAAAGCTGCTCTATCGACCAAGGTTTCGATACGATCTACTCTCAGGGGCTGTTCACTATCGAGTGGATTGATCATGGGTGCGGCGTTGGTCGTGTCAGCCGAACTGAGTGCGTCAAACAGCGCAAGTGTCTGATTGAATTCCGCTGTCGCGTTTTCGATGTCTTGGTCTGAGATCGCTAGACGTGCTAACGCCGCGACATCTCTGACGGTTGCTGCATCAGTCACGATAAATGCCTAACAGGTGGTTTGAAGAGCGCAAACTAACACACTTCCAGCTTGCTCAAAAACTATCGCATTGTTACATTTCAACAACTAACCGCACCGGTCCCTCGATACGAGGACATCCTGGGTTTAGCCTGGGGTTTTGTAGCGAGGGAGGCTCGCTCTTAACGGTGGCAAAGGCGTATTTGTCCACAGGCTAAAAAGACATGTTAAAGCGTTTAGGGGGTATGTTCTCAACCGATCTGTCGATCGACCTAGGCACGGCCAACACACTGATCTACGTCAAAGATCGCGGCGTCATCCTTGATGAGCCTTCAGTTGTTGCTATCAGAGATCACAATGGTCAGAAGTCCATAGAGGCCGTTGGTACTGAGGCCAAGCGTATGCTGGGCAGAACACCAGGTAACATCACGGCGATTCGCCCCTTAAAAGATGGTGTTATTGCTGACTTCCAGGTGACGGAGAAAATGCTTCAGCACTTTATCCTGAAAGTGCATGACACCCACTCGTCATGGCTACGCCCAAGTCCACGCGTGCTTATTTGCGTGCCCTGCTTATCAACACAAGTAGAGCGCGAGGCCATTAGGCGATCGGCGGAAGGCGCAGGAGCGCGGGATGTTCGACTGATCGAAGAGCCTATGGCAGCCGCGATCGGCGCTGGTATGAAGGTCGACGAAGCGGTCGGTTGTATGGTTGTCGATATTGGCGGTGGCACGACGGAGATCGCGCTTATATCGCTCAGTGGGGTGGTTTATCGTGACTCTATCCGAGTCGGTGGCGACCGCTTCGACGAAGCGATTGTGGCTCATGTTCGTCGTCGCTTCGGTTGTTTGATAGGTGACTCTACCGCCGAGCGAATTAAGCAAGAAGTTGGCTGTGTCTGGATCGGTAGTGAGCAGAGAGAAATTGATGTTCGTGGCAGACACCTTGCCGAAGGTGTGCCGCGTACCTTTACGCTCAACAGTACTGATGTGATGACGGCGCTCGAGGAGCCTGTCGATGCCATTATTCGCGCGGTTCGAATGGCTTTGGAACAGTCACCGCCTGAACTTGCCGCAGATATCGCCGAGACCGGCATTGTTCTTACGGGTGGCGGTGCTTTACTGCGAGATTTGGATTCCCGAATTGCCGAAGAGACAGGCCTGCCAGTAATCATCGCTGAGGATCCGCTAACCTGCGTTGTGAGAGGGGGCGGTATGGCGCTAGAGTTGATGGACAATTACTCATTGGATCTTATGTCGACTGAGTAAGTTTCTAGGTTCGATTTAGAACGAGGAACAGATCATCAGCAGCCTTTTCTCCAAGACACGTTTCCTTACGATCCGCCTCCTTGTGGCGTTGGGCATTGCTTTGGCGCTGGTTGCGTTTCTTCGCGACTCTCCCATCATGGGAAAAGTGGAAGGTATGGGCGCAGATCTATCCGAGGTGTCCTTCTACACGCTTGACGTCCCAAAACGTGTTTTTCATACGTTAGCAGAGTATTTGGAAAGTCGCGCGTCCATGCGTAAACAAATTCAAGCGCTGGAGGACAAAAATCTCATACTGAGCGCGCGCGCCCAGCGCATGGAGGCCCTCACCGCTGAGAATATTCGATATCGCGCGCTACTCAACTCGCCGGTTGCGGAGGATGCAACTATGACAGTTGCTCGGATCGTAGCTGTATCGCCCGACGTGAATCGCCATTTGCTTACGCTGGACCGAGGGCGGAATGAAGGGGTCGATGTTGGCCATCCGGTTCTTAACGCGGAGGGGGTCATGGGCCAGATTGTTCAAGTGGGTCAAACGGCAAGCCGAGCCCTGTTGATCACCGATCTGCAACACGGTATCCCGGTCTTGAATAATCGTACTGGGCAACGAGCAATCGCAGAGGGTGTGGGTCGTTTGGATCAACTTGTGATTCGTAACCTTGCCAGCACGTCGGACGTGAGCTCAGGTGATCTCTGGGTGACCTCCGGTTTGGGTGAGCGGTTCCCTGCTGGCTATCCCGTGGGCCGCACCCGCGAGACAACGACCTCTGGCGATGCTGCTTATTTGTCGGTGACACTTCAAACTTCAGCCGCCTTGGACGTCGAGAGTCACGTACTGATTCTCACATCCACTGACGCGCCGTAGGCGGAATAAGGCAGCGGCGTGAGAGACGAGAACAATATCGGTTTTTCAGTTATAGCCTCGGTCATTCTGGCTGGCCTGCTATTTCAAGCAGCGAATGCAATCGAGCTACGGATAGTTATGCCGCGATTGCTCGAGCTTTGCGTTTGTTACTGGGTTTTGTCCTCGCCCGCGCGAGTAGGCATTATCTTCGCGTTTTCAGTCGGTATTTTGATCAGCTTGATCGAAGGCTCGCTTGTGGGGGCCGCGTCAATGGGTCTGTCGATAGTGGCTTATGTTTTGCTCCATAATATTTACACCATTCGACAGCTTGATTGGATCTTGCAAACGGTGGTTATCTTTCTCTTACTCGGCATTTCGGTGGCGCTGCAGCGCGTGGTATTAGCCGCTTTGGGCGTGCCATCTGATGGGCTTGGTTATCTGATTGCGGTCGTTATTTCAGCCTTGCTGTGGCGGCCTTTTAACATGCTCATCGATACCGCACGTTTCCGGATTGGGCGACTGCTGTGAGGCTCATTCTGGCCAGCGCCAGCCCAAGGCGGCGAGAACTTCTGCGTATGCTGGTACCCGCTTTCGAGTGCGAAGCCGCCGATATTGACGAGGCAATGCTCTACAACGAGCTCCCTGCTGATTACGTCTGTCGCATGTCTTCGGAAAAAGCGGCTAGGGTCTGGGTGCCGGGCAGTGTGGTGCTTGGTGCCGATACAACGGTTGTGTCTCATGGTCGCGTGTTGCACAAACCCGATTCTTTCGCCGATGCCGAGGGAATGTTGCGCTCATTAAGCGGTCTAACACATGAGGTAATGACATCGGTGACGCTTATGTCAGATGTGGTTGTTACAACAGAGCTAATTACTACACGCGTCGAGTTCGCTGAGCTCTCATCGGAGCTCATTGCACAATACCTGTCGACCGATGAGCCCTGGGACAAGGCCGGGGCCTATGGCATTCAAGGTTTGGCTGGGAGTTTTGTTAAGCGACTTGAGGGAAGCTATAGCGGCGTTGTGGGTTTGCCCTTGACTGAGACTCGCACTTTGCTAGAGGCAGCCGACATTGCGACGAGCCTTGGAGATCCCGGTGTTTGAACGCGCCTATCGGGCGTTAGGAAGCTTTATTTGGCGGACCGCCATTGCGCTTCTTGTCTTGATTGCTGTTGTGGTCAGCCTTGCCACAGCCTTGGTGCCGTTGCTGCCCGCCGTCAAAACCTCACTCGTTGCGGAGATTGAGTCTCGCACTGGTTTTGATGCACAGGTTGTTGGAATTACCGCGGAAATGGAGGGTTTTCGACCCAAACTGGCCCTCGAGGATCTGAATATCCGCAATAGGAAGACCGCGACTAGTGTATTCAGTGCGGGGCGTCTTCAAATCACGCTCAACCCCTGGCGTTCGTTGTTGCAGCGTCAGCTGATCCTCGCCGAGATGCGCGCAAGTGATGTCGCTATTCCCGCGAGATTAACCAACGAAGCTACCGGTATTGTTGTACCCATTGACCCGAGTGTCTTTGCGACTGAGATCGAACGTTTGGCGCTCGAAACTACGCGGGTCTCTCTGCTCCGTGAGTTGTCTGACACCGAGCGAGCCTTGGAGCTTGTGGTCGATCTTGACCTAAGGCGAGAGGGCAGTGTCCGAAAGCTTCAGTTATTGGCGACAGGTGATGGTGGGTTAACGGTCAGCATTATCGGTGCAGGGGTAGGCAATCCTCTCGATTTATCTCGATTTGCGGGGTCGCTGCGCGGGCGTGTCTCATCCGATGACATGGGGTCGATATCAGAGTTGTTCGGCGCAGATGTGTCGGGAACCGGCGATCTTCTCTTTTGGACCGACGCGTCAGCGGGACAGGCAAGTACCGTTTTTGAAGTAACGGGCGATGCTTTGTTTCCTGCGTCTGATGCGCGACTGCCTAGTATGGCCTTCTCGGTAAACGGCACGGCGATACTGGATAGCAACGAGTCGTTGATCAATATCGCTCAGGCAGCGGTGACACTTAAGCAAGGACCTGTCCAGTTCAATGACATTAATGTGAGCCTGACGACCACTGGCTGGGAACTTCTGGTCAATGACCTGGATTTGGCCTCTGGCGCGCAGTTATTACTAGAGGCTGGCCTGATTCCAGAATCTGGTAGAGAGCCTTTGGCTGCCGCGTCAATCTCGGGGACCATCAATGCCCTGAGTCTTAGTGGTTCCCTCTTTGATGAATCTATTGAGCGGGTGGCGGTAGATTTTGATGATATTTTCGTGAGGGAAGACGCGCCTTTTCCGGGTATCAGCGGACTTTCAGGCTCGCTGATGCTATCCGGCAATGCCGGTCAACTACAGGTCAATAGCAGCGATTTGACGCTGGGGATTCCCACGCAATTCCCTGACCCTATGCAACTGGGGGAGGTGAATGCCGTTATCGATTTTAATCTCACCGATGATCAGGTTGTGATCAGAAATGGACGCGCTGCGGCTCGAGCAGACGATTTTGAGGCGATGGCCCTGCTGACGGGTGAGATTCCGTTTTCACAGGCATCCGGTCGTTCACCAATGCTTAACGTGGTCCTTGGCTCTGGTCGAGCTCCCGCATCGCGAGCACTGGCCTTCACACCAATGACCATCGATCCCGATGCCTATCGATGGATGCAAACATCGCTAGGCACGGGTGAGGCAACCCAGATCGGGTTTATCCTGAGGGGTGGAGTCCGTAAGGGCGATTTTCCGCTCAGATCCATTCAGCTGTCAGCCTTAGCTGACCTTGATGCCGTTACCATGATGCCGGGACTGCCTCTCGCGGAGTCGCTCATCGGCCATGTTGGGATTGATAACGGACTGGTGACATTCGATGTGGATTCGGCATTAGTCGGTGGTCTGGATATCAGCGAAGGGCTTGTCCAAGTGGGTAAACGGGACACCATTCGCGTGCTGACCGCGCAGGCTACGATCGATGGCACATTACCGGTGGCAGTTGAGCAGGTTGCTGGTATTCCTTACGTACCTGAGCGAGTGGCTAGTGAGTTACGAGATCTCACCGTCGATGGTCGAGTTTGCGGTTATTTCGATCTCTCTATACCGATTAAGGGCGCATCGAAAATCCCTACCATCTCCACGAGAGTTGAAGTCAGCGGGGCCACCGTGTCCGTCCCCACTCCTCCCATAACGCTAGAGCGGGTGAAGGGTGAGTTTGTGTATGAGTACCCGCGAGGCATTGCTGATGGTTCGCTAGCAGCGCGCTTTGAAAATCAAGACATTCTCCTTGACCTGGACCTCGATGCGAACGATTTGGGGCTTTCTCAAAAAGGCTTCTCGATCGCCACTTCCGCGCGCCTGGGAGGGGCCGATGTCAATCGGCTTTTGGGTGTTACGGTTCCCGACGGCTTGCTCGACGGCAGTTCAGCCTTCGATATCGTGTTTCAGGCTGGAAGGGGCGTAGCGCTGAATGTTACCTCTGACCTCGATGGGTTGGCAGTCGGTCTTCCCCTCCCATTTAACAAATCGCCTGAACAAAGCGAATCGCTGGAGATCGACCTGAGAATTTCTGATGTACTGTCCATCGATGCCACGTACTCAAACAATCTGTCTCTCTCAATAGCGCAAGACACCGAAAATGCATGGCGGGCATTGGCCTCGATTGGGGAGGTGAGATCGGAGCTCACACTCGATGACGTTGACGCAGGTACGGCGGTTATCTCAGGCCGTATAGAAGAGCTCGATATCAGCGCTTGGGCAGACACACAGGCCCGCTTCAGAAGCGGCGGCAACCCGGGGCTCCCGGCGATTGTTTGGCGTGATTTTTCCGTGGACAAGCTTGCGTTGGGTGAGACAGATTTCGGCGCGTTCTCCTCCACGGGGCAGTACGAGGGAGAACTAACGTCATTGGGCCTTGCCGGCGATTTTATCAAGGCACAAATTGACTTCGATGGCCCTGAAGCGCAGCTGAATATCCAGATTGAGTCGCTCTCTCTCGATTCACTACCAAATATTAATGTCGCGACGTTGGATGTCGAGTCGGACAACCCAGCTGCGGCTGCTTGGCCGGCGATGCAGTTTGCTGTTGATTCTCTGATGTTCAAAGGGCAAGACCTGGGTTCGCTCTCTTTCAACGCATCGATCTCGGAATCGAGTGTTGATTTGGCCCAATTTGCTGGAAGTCTGGATGGTGTGACCTTCGGATCGGAGAGTCGATTTAGCTGGCGAAGAGGGGACGGTTCGACTACGCGCGCCTCGCTTGATTTGACACTGCCCAGTGCTGCCGAGGCCTTGACACTCCTTGATGCAAAGTCGGTCGTTGATTTTTCTTCGGGTAGAGTTGTGGGTGACATTGAGTGGCCCGGAGCGCCACCCGATTTTCAAGCGAATAAAGTGGCTGGTGACCTTGAGCTTCAACTCACATCGGGTTCATTCCTGCCTGTGCCGTCGCAGGCCACAGACCCCCTCCGTTTTATTGGGGTATTTAACTTGGCGGGTCTTGTTCAGCGAGCTAATGTGAATCAGCTGTTCGATCCGGGGCTGACATTTGATCGCGCAAGTGGCGATTTTTCCCTCGGTCGTGGTGAGGTCACCATTAATGAATTCGCTATTCGAAATGGTGGGGGAAGACTGACCTTGGGTGGTCAGTACAGCATGGACTCAGAGAACATAGATGCTGAGCTGGTTGTTACGTTGCCGCTGGTCGACAATATTCCATGGGTAGCAGCCTTGGCCGGTGGCTTGCCCATTGCTGCGGGAGCCTATCTTGCAAGTAAGGTCTTTGAAGACCAAATGAAGAGTCTGTCCAGTGGCGTGTACTCAGTGAGCGGGCCCGTGAGCTCGCCAGAGGTTAAATTTGTCCGCGTATTCGACGCCAAATTATCGTCGAGTAGAGACAATGGTGCGGCTGAAGATCAATCTTCAGCTGACGCTTCGGAGAGTAAGCGCAAATAACGAAAGAGTTTTCTCGCTGAAGTGGATGCCTGACCCCGTTGTCGCTCTTCGTGTGCGCTGAGAGTGAGCTGTCTGATCAATTGCCGATCACCGTGAGGCCAAATGGCGAGAACCTCTGGTAGCGCCTCGTCGCCTCTGGAGAGCAGCGCATCTCTAGCACCCTCGATAACGCGCTCTTGCGCCTTTGCCTTCCGTGATGTTTCGTGAAGGGCATCGAGCGAATCGGCGATTTGCTCAGCATCCGCACTGCGCATAAGTTTGCCGATGAACTGCATTTGCCGGCGTCTACCGCTGCGATGCGATATTCGCTGGGCCAGTTGCACCGCTTCGATCAGCGCCTCGTTATCAATATTAAGTCTTGCTAGTTGTGCCGCTGAGAGGTCGACTAACTGTTCTCCCAGACTTTGAAGGGCGTGCATTTGACGCTTTCGAGCACTTTTACTCTCGATCAAGCCGTCATCATCGTCCTCAAGCAAATCGTCAGACATCGCGATTCAACCGTAGAAGTAGGCCGCTAGACCGAGGAAGGCAAAGAATCCAACAACATCAGTGATGGTAGTGAGGACCACACCGCCGGCGAGCGCAGGGTCTATATCCAACCGGTCCAAGAGGAGCGGTAGAGACGCGCCGGCGATACCTGCAGTTATCAGATTAATGACGATTGCGAAGGCAATAATCATTCCGAGTCGTATATCACTGAACCAATAGGAAGCGATGACGGCAATGACTGCTGCCCACAATAGGCCGTTGATGAGCGACACAAGGATTTCTCGTCGCACCAACCATATTTCCGTTCGATCGTTAATCTGACCCATGGCCATCGCACGAATAAGCACGGTCAGACTTTGCGTCCCTGCGATGCCGCCCATGGAAGCAACGATGGGCATCAATACAGCAAGCGCAACAATTTTCTCAATCGTGTCCTGGAAGAGCCCAATGACCGATGCCGCGAGGATGGCTGTCGCCAGGTTAATCGCAAGCCAAATGGCCCGCTGAGGTGCGGTACTTAATACAGGCGTAAATGCGTCACCGTCACCGAGGCCTGCCATCACTGCCAAGCTGTGGTCGGCTTGCTCACGAATCACGTCAACCACGTCATCAATGGTAATTCGACCAATCAATTTGCCATCGGGATCAACCACGGGCGCGGAGATCCAGTCATTTCGTTCAAAACGACGTGCAACCTCGTCAGCGGAAGTCATGGCGTCAAGTGGTTCACGCTCGGTCTTCATCATTTCTCGCACGGAAGTATGTGGATCCGAGACAAGGAGCGTCCTGACTGGCAATAGTCCGACATACTTATCATCGCGGTTGACGACAATAAGGCTATCCGTGTTCTCAGGTAGTCGCGTATGACGTCTCAGGTAGCGGAGGACCACGTCCATTGTCAAATCAGCTCGGATCGTAAGCGTATCGGTGCTCATCAATCCGCCCGCCACGTCATCGGGGTAGCTGAGTGCCGTTTCGAAACGCTCCCGATCGTACGCTGTCAGCGAGTCAAGAATTCGGTCTGTATCAGCCTGAGGCAGTTCATGAAGAATGTCCGCAACATCATCGTCATCTAGCTGGACAATGAGTTCGGCAACCGCCTCGGGTTGCAGTTCAGCCAGGAAGTTATTCCGGATGTCATCGGGCAGTTCATTGAGGACATCTGCTTCCTGTTCGTGATCGAGCAATACCCAAAGCTCGTCGCGGGTGGTTGGAGGCGACGAGCTGATAAGGTGAGCGATGTCACCGGGCGACATGTCTGCCAGCAGAGACGCGACATCCGAGAGGGTCCCCGAGCGCAACGCATCGGTGACGCGAGTCACTGCAATGCTTGCTTGTGCGCTCATATCAACCATCGTGTATCCCTATCAATCGCGCTTGCAGGTTAACACCGCTCGCCCGTTTTCACCGTACGAACAAATACCATCAGAAAGCGATCTATGATCGTGGCATGTCTCTGTGAAGTATCGTCACGCTTGAGAATTGCTCGGCGAGCGCCTTTGCGACGCGCTCTGTCATATACACCGAGCGATGTTTGCCGCCTGTGCAGCCTATGGCAATGCTCAGGTAGGCTCGCTGACTTGCCTTGTACATCGGTACCCAGCGAATCAGCATCTCGATAAGGTCTTTTGCAACCTCATGCGTTTGATCGTGGCTCTCGAGAAATGCAATCACACTTCGTGCTTGTCCTGTCGAGGCCCTTAACTCGGGCTCCCAATGTGGGTTAGCCAGCATGCGCATATCGAGGACGATATCCGCATCAACGGGCGCACCCTTTTTGAATCCAAAGGATTGAACCTGAATCGACAGTGAATTGGTGTCAGTCGCATCAACGCGCTCGGTCACGAGTTCTCGTTGCTGGTATGGCGACATTTCGCTCGTATCAATAATGAGATCAGCGGCGGACGCCAGGGGCTCTAAAAGCCCTCTCTCGGCCGCAATGGCCTCGCTCAGCGAACGACCGTCTTTACTGAGCGGGTGTTTCCGACGGGTCTCGTTGAAGCGTTTGCTTAATGCTTGTGACGTCGCATCGAAGAAAATGAGCTGCAGTTCCAAGCCCTCGCGAAGTGTCTTCAGATAGTCCCTGAAATCGGTAACTCCCGCGTACTCGGTCCTGATATCGATGCAGATTGCTAAACCCTTGTGGTTGGCTGACGACTGTTGCGAGAAATGCTCAATAAGAAAACTAACGAGTGCGATAGGGAGGTTATCAACGCAGTAATACCCTAGGTCTTCCAGCTGGTTTAGGGCTGAACTTTTACCTGATCCGGAGGTGCCACTGACAATGATAATTCGCATGGTCTTGCTCTCGTGCTCTGTTGCTCGCACTGACCCAGCGGTAGGCGAGCATTGCATGTTGAAGCCAGCCAAATAAAAAAGGCCGGCAAAAAAAGCCGACCCGCGAAGTATATACCGACCAAGCAAACATCGCTTGATCTGCTGCGTATTTTAGTGAGTTCGTTGTTTACGTTTGTGATCCGTGACTTGCCTATCTAGCTTATCAATGACCGAGTCGATAGCCGGATACATGTCAGATAGTGTCTCGGAGGCGAAGAAGTCGGCTCCGGCAAGGTGAAGATTTGCTTCCGCTTTGTGCTTAGCCCGCTCCACAACCAAAACAAATTCTATGTGATCGATTGTGTCGCAGTGCCGTTGCACTCGTCTTAGTTTTTTGGAGATGTGCTCCCTTAATCCGTCGGTTACTTCTACGTGATGTCCACTGATGGTCAATCGCATGGCCTAATCTCCTGTCGTTTCAATAATTAAATAAACCGTTTTCTCTCGTTAGATGGTCCTATGTTCATTTGCTCTCGGTACTTCGCCACCGTACGTCGAGCGACTACGACGCCTTCGTCTGCCAACAGAGTGCAGAGTTTTGCGTCGCTCCAGGGTTTTTGAGGGTTTTCCGCAGCCACGATGCGCTTGATTAGCGCCTTAATGGCTGTTGATGAGCACTCACCCCCCTCAGTGGTGGCCACGTGACTCGAGAAGAAATATTTCAACTCGTAGATGCCGCGTGGCGTGTGCATGTACTTCCGTGTCGTTGCCCGGGAAACCGTGGACTCGTGAAGGTCAACCTCTCCCGCTATGTCGGCCAGAATAAGTGGGCGCATGGCCTCCTCGCCGTGATCCAAAAAAGCACGTTGATGCTGGACAATGGACGAGGCCACTTTGAGTAGCGTCTCGTTGCGACTCATCAGGCTCTTAATGAACCACTTCGCTTCTTGCATACTGGTTCTTGCATAGTCTCTATCAGCCGACGAGCCGGCACTGAGTAGATCCGCGTAGTGATCGTTAATACGTAATTTGGGTGCAATATCGGGGTTGAGCTCGACGCGCCACTTGCCTTCGGCGCGTTTTACAAAAACATCAGGAACGATGTACTCCGTAGCCTCAGTGGCAACCGTTGATCCGGGCGTTGGGTTGAGCGTTCGAATCAGTGTCAGGGCACCCAGAATATCTTCGGGCGTGGTTCGCATCCGGCGCGCGAGATTTTTTGGATCAGCCACCGGAATTTGCTCTATGTGTCGACTTACAAGTAAGCCCGCTGTATCACGGTGTGGTGTGTCGACAGACATCTGTCGGAGTTGAATCAATAAGCATTCTCTCAGGTCTGTGGCGAAGACCCCGGTGGGCTCAAAGTGTTGCAGCCGGTGCAAGACCGCCATGACCTCATCCATTTCAACATCATCAAGCGCCAATCCAGCATGGATTTGTTCCGGGGTCTGGGTCAGTCTGCCTTCACTGTCGACAGCGTCGATGAATGCTAGGGCAATGGCGTGGTCAGTCTCGGAAAAGCGAGTCAGATTCAGCTGCCACAGTAGGTGCGATTGGAGTGTCTCAGGTAATGAATCACGCTCTGCAAAAGCCAGATCATCCGATCCTGCACTCATCCCTGAAGAGGGGGGTGCGGCAGAAGGCATGACGTCTTCCCATGCGGCATCAACTTGAAGTTCTGTCCCTGGAATGGCGTCGCTGACGCTATCTGAGAAGTCGACGCTCTCGCGTACATCGTCATCGAAAGGTTCGGCAATCAGCTCCTCTTCGTCTAGAAGTGGATTGCTCTCGAGTGTTTCTGAAATGGTCTGCTGAAGATCTAGGGTGCTGAGTTGGAGGAGCTTAATAGCCTGCTGAAGCTGAGGCGTCAGCGTGAGTTGTTGGCCAAGCTTTAACTGCAGCGCTTGCTTCATAGATTTCTAAAAGCCGCTATTGGAGAATCAGTTTAGCGCTTTCAAATTGGGGAAGGCAATCGAGTTGGCAAAGGTTTTGCATGTGCCAATTCCGGCAGTGGTGTTAGAGGCGGAAATCTTGACCGAGATAGACTTTGCGAACCTTGGCATTGTCAAGAATGCTCTGGGCATCGCCGTCAGCGATAACCTTGCCCTCACTCACAATGTAGGCGCGCTCGCAGATATCGAGAGTTTCCCGGACGTTGTGATCGGTGATCAATACACCGATGCCTCGCTCTTTGAGGTGCATAATGATCGCCTTGATATCCGATATGGAAATGGGATCAACCCCGGCAAACGGCTCATCGAGTAAAATCACGCGGGGCTCAGTTGCTAGGGCACGTGCAATCTCAACACGTCGTCGCTCGCCACCTGACAAGCTTTGCCCAAGCGAGTCCCTGATATGTGTGATGTGAAATTCGTGAAGTAATCCGTCACATTGGGTTTGTTGCTCTTCCTGAGACAAATCATCACGTGTTTCTAAAATCGCCATGATGTTGTCTTCGACCGTCATCCTTCTGAAGATAGATGCCTCTTGTGGGAGGTAGCCCAATCCGAGCCGCGCGCGTAAATGGATAGGTAGGTCGGTGACGTCTTCTCCCGACAAGGTGATGGCACCCTCGTCACTTGTTACCAGTCCAACCATCAAGTAGAAGCAGGTTGTTTTCCCTGCACCGTTCGGCCCAAGTAGTCCAACGATTTCGCCAGCATTCACTGACATCGACATGCCATCCACCACACGACGGCCCTTGTACGCCTTTGCTAAACCTGTGGCGGTAAGCACCTCGGTCATCTTATTTACCGTCGCGTAACGAGTTTGGAGGGATGGTCACCTTGACTCGTTGAGGTGCACCTGTTTCGGGTGAGCCTGCGGCCATGACGCGCTGCGTACCGACTAAATATTCGATCGTGCTGCCCTCGATCACCGCACCATCCTGAAGGATTTTTGCCTTCCCTACTAAACGCACGCGCTCACTCTTCTCGTGATATTCAATCATCTCTGCGCTGGCGTCGATGGGTGTCTCGGCATTTTCAGGTTGCTGCTTAAGTGTCGCCGGGTTGCCTTTTGCGGTGATGAGGGTCGAATTGTCGCTATCAAAACTGAAGACTAGGCTGTCGGCGCGAATTTCTAGACTGCCCTGGGTTAGCACGACATCACCGCGATAAGTCGTCTTACCTGAGGGCTCCTCACGCATGGCGCTATCCGCGGATATCTCGATTGGCTGATCGGTATCTGCCGCAAGCACGGCCCCTGTCCCAAACAGACCGAGACAGAGAAAGAGAGCGGTCATGCGCTGAATCTCTAACGTCATGGCGTCTGCTGGCTCCGCTGGTATGTCGATCGCACTTGACCCAGTAGCTCCGCTGTTCCTTGCTCAAGATCGATAACGAGCCCGTCTGATGCCGACGAACTTTGATCGCTGTTCAATTGTGTTTTATCCGTCGAGATAGCTCTAGCTGAGGCGATATCGACCATCACCGTCTTGGTGAGAAGGCTAACGCCATCGGCCCGCGAGACCACGACACCGCCTTCCAGTTTGACTGTGTCATTCGACGCGTCTGAAGTGCCATTGGGGGAGGCTAGTATCCATTCCTGCCCTTGGCGGTCGCGGCGCCGGACTTCTAACTCTGAAAGATCAGTCGTCGACTCGTTTTCGAGTCGGATCGCGTGTGCCGCGCTGCTTTGTTCGAGTTTATTGCCCTCGTTGTCATAACGTGTGAGAACCAATTGATCAATTTCGACTTCAACCAGTGCCTGCGGCGCACTTCTCGTGGGGGATTCGCTGTCAACGCGAGCGAAAACTGCCAGAAGGGTCACGACGCCGATGAGGGCAAACGCAATACTCCACTTCATGACGACTTGTGACTCACCAGTAGATCGCATAATTCACGCACGCACCCATCGCCGCCACCCCGGGTCGATACCCAGTTAGCCTTGGATTTCACCTCGGTAGCGGCGTCAGCGGGACACGCGCCTAACCTCACCGACTCGATCGCCGTCAGGTCGGGCAAGTCATCACCTATGTAGGCAACCTGATCGAGCGACAGATTCATCTGGTCCACAAGATCTGAAAGGGCGGCTAGTTTGTCCTCTCTGCCCTGAACAAGGTGAGCAATACCCAGTTCCCGCGCGCGTCGCTCAACCATAGGTGATGTGCGGCCAGTGATGATGGCGGTCTCGATCCCCGACGCTTGGGCGCGCTTTATCCCGAGGCCATCTTTGATGTTGAAGGATTTAAGCTCCTGTCCATCACTGGTATATGTGATTTTTCCATCGGTCATGATGCCATCGACGTCCATGACCAGTAAGCGAATATCAGCGAACTCGGTCATACCACACCCGCCTTCAGTAGTGCCAATAACTGTACGACACCAGTGACCTTGCTGTGCTCATCCACCACGATCAGTGCACTGATACTGTCATTTTCCATTCGCGTCACCGCTTCAGCAGCGAGCGCGTTCGCGTCGATGGTCTTGGCGCCCGAGGACATAACGCTACCCACCTGAGTGGTGCTTAAGTCATGGTTCTGCTCGAGTGCGCGGCGGAGGTCGCCGTCGGTGAAGATGCCCAGTAGATGCCCGTTACCGTCAATTACGGTCGACATGCCGAGGCCCTTGGCGGAGATCTCCATGAGTGCGTCAGCCAATGAGGTACCCGTTGTTACCCGAGGAACATCATTACCTGTAACCAGAACATCGCTTACGCGCGTTAGAAGTCGACGACCTAAAGCCCCACCGGGGTGAGTAAATGCGAAGTCCTCGGCCGTAAATCCTCGCTGCTCCAGAAGCGCGATCGCTAAGGCATCACCCATAACAAGGTTCGCGGTTGTGCTTGCTGTCGGCGCGAGATCGAGGGGGCAGGCCTCCTCGGACACCCCTATATTAAGGTGTACATCGGCGGCAGTCGCCAGTGTCGAGCTAGCATTCCCAGTCATAGCAATAATCGGAATACCGAGCCGTTTTAATAGTGGTAGAAGGGCGGTTATCTCGCTTGTGGTACCGCTGTTACTCATCAGTAGCGCAGCGTCTGACCGGGTGACCATTCCCATATCGCCATGATAAGCTTCCGCTGGATGCACGAATTGCGCTGGCGTACCGGTACTGGCGAGCGTGGCGGCAATTTTATTACCAATATGCCCGCTCTTTCCCATTCCGCTGACAATCACTCTGCCATCGACAGATGCGAGGAGATCTACCGCTTTGCTAAAGCTGTCGTCGATTCGGTGCTCTAGCTGCTCGACTGCCTGTCGCTCAATGGCGATAGTGCGTCTAGCCGACTCAATAGCCGATCTTGGCGAATTACTGTCTGAGGTCACAATGCGAAGTCCGGATAGAAGATAAGTAAGCCGATGTAAGCGGTGTATATACTAACCAATAAGACACCTGAGGCCCGCCCTAGTTCACCATTCCCTACCTTGTCGTGTTTGGCGTTTCTGTAGGCGACCCAGGCCAACAACATTAAGGTGCCGGTTGTCAGTATCGTCACCGGCCAATCGCGACTCATCACATTAGCGTTGAGCGTCAGCGGTCCGAACAGCCCTGGACCAGCGAGTACAACCAGTAAGTTGAAGATATTGCTACCCACGATGGCACCGATAGCGATGTCCGAGTGCCCCTTAAAGGCGCTCATGACCGATGCCGCGAGTTCTGGAAGGCTTGTACCGATGGCGACGATGGTCAATCCGATAATGAGCTCGGATACGCCCAATGCTGTCGCTATGTTGACGGCACCAACGACGAGGAGTCTTGACGAGATAACCAACAGCACCAAGCCAACGAAGAATACCCCCCACGCTTTCAGAGGCGTGAGCTCGGGGTCGCTGTCGACACTGCTGTCAGACGTCGCTACGCGTCGAGCCAGCAGTGTTAAAAAAATCACCAAACCGAAGAGAAGGAGAGCACCGTCGATAATGGAGAGAACACCATCAACCATCAAGGCACCGGCAAGCAGCGTGACGATAACCATTTGAGGAAGCTCGCGTTTTGTCGTGCTCGCATCAATGGCTATGCTTCGCAGCAGTAGCGTGACACCAAGTACCAAACCTATGTTGGTGATATTCGATCCCAGCGCGTTACCGACCGCTAGTTCTCCTGATCCCGACAGTGACGCCATGATGGATACGACGATTTCAGGTGCTGATGTGCCCAGTGAGACGATGGTCATCCCAATTAGCAGAGGTGACATGCCGGCGTGATTCGCAATCGCAGCCGCGCCCTCTACGAACTTTTCCGAGCTCCAAACTAGGCCTGCAAGGCCCAGGGCAATGAATGTAAAATCAAACATGTAATAAGAGTCTTGACCTTCAGGTTCAAAAACACCCCGCTGAGCATCAGCGATCGGGTATCATACGGCAATGTGAGCGTCGAGCAGACTCCGGCACCAGTAAAATCGGAGCGACTCGTCCCAACAATTTACGTTTTGAGCAAAAAATCGCATGAAATCTGTCAAAGTAATGGTTATAAGCATCGTCTCAGGCTTACTCAGTTTGATAGCCACCACGGTTGCAATTGGAAATGATTCGGCGGGGCCGACACCAATCATTGAATCGACCACTTCTCAAATAATGGCCGTCGTGGGTGAGGCGCCCGAGTATTTCGATACCGATCCAGACCGCTTCTACAACGAGATTGGTGCCGTTCTGGATGAGACGATTGATTGGCGAGGCTTTGCTAAGGGTGTAATGGGTGATTACGCCTCTAATGCGCGCTACCGCTCCCTCGATGATGCCGGTCGCAAAGCGCTGCGAGAGCAACTTCAGACATTCACCGACGTCATGAAGTCGGGTTTGATACGCACCTATGCAAAAGGCTTGCTGGCGTTCAGTGGGTCGAAATTCGAAATCGTCGATGATGAGACGATCGACCCTAACGCGCGGTCTGCGTCGATTACCCAATTAGTCTACGGCTCGGGTGACCGGACCTATACCGTGAGATATCAGATGGGTAGAAGCCGAGACGGCAGTTGGCGACTTCGGAATCTTATAGTAGCAGACATTAACTTGGGCCAGATTTATCAAAATCAATTCGCCGCAGCCGCGAAGTCTGCTGATGGCGATGTAGCTAAGGTTGTGGCCGAGTGGGATATCTCGGCCAACTTGCCGGAGGATTTGGACAGTGAATGAAGCCATGATTAAAGAGGCACTCGAAGGCGAATTTCCGGACGCCACTATTGATGTGCATCTGGATGGATCTCACTGTCAAGTCACGGTGATAAGTAATGTATTCGAAGGTCTGAGACCAGTCGCACGGCAGCAGCGAGTTTATGCGCCTCTAGGCGAATTTATTCGCAGCGGTGCCTTGCACGCGGTCAATATCAACACGAAGACACCCTAGCAGGCAGACTTCGTTGGACTACTTTCAAATCCTCGGCGGAACGCCGTTAAAGGGTCGTATTCCTGTTTCGGGGGCGAAGAATGCAGCGCTTCCGATATTGGCGGCTACGCTGCTGACGGACAAAGTGTCCACGCTATCGAATGTGCCTCACCTTAATGACATCACGACTATGGTCGAGTTGCTGGGCGCACTTGGTGCTGATGTTGCGATCGGCGAGTCCATGGCGCTACAGGTATCAGCAGCGCAACTGAACAATCAGCGCGCACCCTACGAGCTTGTGAAAACTATGCGGGCCTCCATTCTTGTAATGGGTCCGCTCTTGGCGCGCTTCGGTAAAGCGGAGGTGTCCTTTCCGGGGGGTTGTGCGATTGGGAGTCGCCCTGTGGACCTACACTTGAAGGGATTCGAGGCCATGGGTGCGTGTATCGATGTCCGCGATGGCTATATCGTTGCCACTACAGTGAGCGGACTTAAAGGCTGTGACTTTACCTTTGATACCGTCACGGTGGGTGGAACCGAAAACCTACTCATGGCAGCGGTCCTGGCAGAGGGCAGAACCGTGCTTCGCAATGCCGCTCGTGAACCAGAAATCACTGATCTAGTAGCGTTCCTCAGAGGCATGGGGGCAGAGATTGAGGGCGAAGATACAGCTACACTCGTGATCAATGGCGTGTCGGAGTTAGCGGCAAGTCATTACAGCGTCATGCCAGATCGGATCGAGGCGGGGACATTTCTGGTAGCGGCTGCGGCGACTCGCGGGTGCATCATGGTCGAGAATGCGTATGCCGAGCACCTCGGTATTGTGCTCGAAAAGTTACGGGATGCAGGTGTGGACGTCACGGTTGAAGGCAATACCATTACGGCTGATATGACAAAGGGTCAGCTCACGTCGGTTGACCTCATCACTGCACCGTATCCTGGGTTTCCGACCGACATGCAAGCGCAATTTACCGCACTGAATGTGGTGGCAAAGGGTGTGGGTCGCATAACCGAAACCATATTCGAAAACCGATTGATGCAAGCGCATGAGATGAGCCGCATGGGTGCCGATATTACGGTAGACGGGCATTCAGTTATTATTCGCGGCAAGTCCAGTATCGATGGTGCTCCCGTAATGGCTTCTGACCTGAGAGCGTCAGCGAGTCTCGTTATCGCTGGCCTCGCCGCAAAGGGCGAGACTCATGTTGATCGCATTTACCATATTGATCGCGGTTACGAGCGCATTGAAGAAAAGCTTCAGGCTGTTGGTGCTGACATTGTCAGGAAGTCGAGGTAAGTCATGAAACCCGCAAAAGGGGAACAGCTCACCATAGCGTTGACGAAAGGGCGCATTTTCTCCGAGACGTTACCGCTGCTTGCGGAGGCGGGTGTGTCGCCTTTGGAGTCGGTGGACGAGAGTCGGAAACTCATCTTCCCCACAACGATGGACGGTGTTTCGCTCGTCATTTTGCGTGGCTCTGATGTCCCGACCTATGTCCGGCACGGTGCTGCTGATGTGGGTGTAGTTGGTAAAGATCTCTTAATGGAGTCAGGTGACGAGGGCCTTTATGAGGTGCTCGATCTTGAGATAGCCCGCTGTCGTCTAATGACGGCGGGCACGGGGCAGGCCAGAGCCGGTCATGCCGCTAAAATCCGAGTGGCGACCAAATTTGTGAATGTTGCGCGTGCTCACTACTCATCGCGTGGCATCCAACCCAATATCATCAAGCTTTATGGGGCAATGGAACTTGCGCCGATTATGGATCTTGCTGACGAGATTGTTGATATTGTCGATACCGGCAACACTCTCAAGGCCAACGGTATGCAGCCACTTGAACATATTGCCGACATCTCCTCGCGCCTAATTGTCAACAAAGCGTCGATGCGCACCCGCAATCACATTATTTCCACCCTCGTAGAGCGACTGGGTACTGCCGTCGCATCCCGCCGGGACTCTTGAGTGATTGCAACGTGAGTACTCTGGAGATGCGGCGTTTCTCTCAAAGCGACGATGATTTCGAGGCGCGAGTGTATGCGCTGACCGCGCCAATGGAGGCGTTGGATCCAAATTTGGTC
>PKCZ01000032.1 GCA_002862405.1 Pseudomonadota bacterium | reverse complement strand
GGTTTTACGCTGCTGGTCACCTGGGTACCCATCCCAGCCATAAAAACCCATCGAAGCAATCAAAATCTGCTCTTTAGCATTGGCATCAGCTTCATTGGGGTATTTGTTAGCGCAACCGGCCCTTTGATTGCGGCCTACCTCAGACATCAAGCAGCAAACCGGCAAGAGCTAGTCGCCACCATGGCAGCCAGCGTTTCAACAATGAACTTTCTTCGCATCGTGCTGTTTAGCGGGCTTGGCTTCATGTGGTACGACTGGCTTATCCCGCTCTTAGCCATGATTGCAGCTGGCTTTGGCGGGACACTCATTGGCCTGCAATTGCTAGGGCGATTGCCTGAAAAATTGTTTCAGACACTGCTCAAACTGCTACTCACCACACTCGCCATTCTGATGATCATCAGAGTCATGTGACCAGGCTTTGCTTTCCTTACCCTTCTGAACTTTGTACTCGAACCATGGCATCGATGTTTTCTGCCAACTTGTTAAGTGGAACCGGGCCGCTGCCAAGCACCGTGTCGTGGAACAACCGGATATCAAACTTATCTCCCAAGGCTTCACGCGCGTTCTCGCGAAGTTCAACGATACGGAGCTTCCCAATCATGTAGGCCGTCGCCTGCCCAGGCATGGCTATGTAGCGTTCAATGGCTTTGATGCAGTCATACTCCGCATTCGGTGTATTGTTGACCAAGTAGGCAATGGCCTCCTCGCGACTCCAACGCTTGCTGTGGATGCCGGTATCCACGACCAATCGCGCGGCTCGCCAGAGTTCCATTGCCAACTGACCAAATCGCGAATACGGATCCTCGTAAAATCCCATTTCGTAAGCCAGTTGCTCCGTATACAAGCCCCAACCCTCGGAGAATGCGGTAAAACTGAGGTAGCGCTGTAAGTCGGGAACGTCTTCCAACTCGGCTGTAATAGCGCGCTGAAGATGGTGCCCGGGTAAGCCCTCATGGAAAGCCAAGGCTTCCAAATCAGTCTTTGGCATCGCCGACATATCGAACAAGTTAGCGTAATAAATACCCGGACGAGATCCGTCAGGGGGCGGGCTCTGATAAAAGGCTTTCCCCGCGCTTCGCTCGCGAAAAGGTTCGACACGTTTAACAATCAATTCAGCTTTCGGAAGCACGCCGAAATACTCGGGTAACTTTACCTCCATGCGCGCAATAGCCGATCGCGCGTCCTCAAGGTACTGCTCCCTACCTTCATCGGTATTGGGGTAGCGCAACTCCTGATTTTCCCGAACAAACACAAAAAATTCTTGTAGCGTTCCCGAAAAACCGACCTGTCGCATGATCGAACGCATCTCATCATGAATACGGATTACATTGGCAAGGCCTAGTTGGTGAACCTCATCGGCTGTCAAGTCGGTTGTCGTGAACCACTTAAGTAGGCGCTGGTAGTACTCCTCCCCATCGGGAAACCGCCAGACTCCATCATCGCCCGTTGCCGATTGCGCTAGGCGCTCGACCGTAGCCATAAAACGCTTATACGCAGGCTTAAACTGGGAGACCAAGGCATCGCGTCCCGCATTGAGAAGGCGCGCCTCCTCGTCCTCTGAAAGCTCGAGCTTGGCGACTTTCGCCTGAAAGTCAGACCACACAGGCGAGAGGTTCTCTGAATCACCAAAGGGCTGACCGCTAATGACATTACTCGAGGACTCCAAAATAGCGGGGTACATCCAGTCGACAAGATAAAACCCTTTGTCAGCTCGCAGTATGAGCTGCTCCTCAACCTCCCCCAAATAGGTCTCAACGTTCTTCAACCGCCCTACATAAGCCTCAGCATCTGCGACTGAGTCCACCCGGTGAATGTTGATGAGCGAGCTAGGGATACTGGTATGAGCGCCACGAAATTGATGTAGCGCGTAAGCGTGGTGCCGGAAGTCATCGAGCATGAGCGACCGCTCAAGCGACATACGATAGAGGTCAAGGGATAGTTGCCCCGCCTTAGGTAGCGCTGAGCGATCGAACCCGTCGAGCTCAACCAATCCCGCTTCCATCCGAGCCCGTTCCTCATCCTGAAACGCCTCCGATTGCGGGTTCCACTCATCTTGGCGATCTTTAATGCCAAGATAACTTGCGGTGAAGGGCTGCCGAGCGAGGTTATCGGCGAAGACTCCCGCCAAGTAGGCGTTCAAACGTTCATGCTCAGACTCTGCAACTGGCGCGTCGTTAACCACCGGATTATCACTGGACTGAATCTGCGAGTCGCCACAGCCAGCTAGCAAGAGTGTGACGGCGCAGGTCGCAGCAAGGAAGGTACGTAGAATTAGCATAAGTGTTTCTCTGATAACAACCCGTGAAACGCGTATGGTAACCCAGCGATAAACACCGAGCCTCAGCTTTGGGAAAACTTGCCTGAGCAGGACATGGACCTTATCGTCTAGCAATTCGATCGCAGGAGCGAACTGTGTCAAAAGGACCGACTCAAATCGATGCACAAGCATATTTAGATCAGGTGACCGCTGATACCTCAGATGCGGTGCGGAAATCGGCGCAAGAGAAACGTCACGCAAAAGGCTTTCGAACTGCACGTGAAAACTTGGCAGATCTGGTCGATGACGACAGCTTCGTGGAATACGGGCAGTTGGCAGTAGCAGCCCAGCGCGGACGACGAGATCCCGAGTCAATGCGCATTGATACTGCGGCCGACGGCGTGATCACGGGTACAGCAACGATCAATAAAGATCTCATTGCAGGCGGGGAAAGCGATGTCGCCGTCGCAATCTACGACTACAGTGTGTTAGCCGGTACCCAGGGTTTCTTCCATCACCAAAAACTCGACCGAATTTTCGAGGTTGCTGAAAGAGAGCGCCTACCCTTTGTGATGTACACCGAGGGTGGTGGCGGTCGTCCGGGGGATACCGACGTTAAGGTGAATATTGCGGGGTTGAACAGTACCTCTTTCAGCCGCTGGGCGGGACTTACCGGCAAAGTGCCCCGTGTCACTGTGAATAATGGGTACTGTTTCGCGGGCAATGCCGCTCTTTTTGGAGCGGGCGATATTCGTATTGCAACCAAATCATCATCGATCGGCATGGCGGGCCCTGCCATGATCGAAGGGGGTGGTCTCGGCAGTTTTCATCCCAATGAAATCGGACCGGTCAATACATTGTGTAATGCGGGTGCAATCGATCTGTTAGCCGAGGACGAAGCCCATGCCACCGCATTGGCTAAATGGGCTTTGAGTCACGCCCAAGGTACCGTTCAGCCAGGCGCTGTTGCTGACCAAACGGCTCTGAGAACCATCCTGCCCGAGAATCGGCGTATGGCCTATGACGTCCGACGGGTCATGGACGTGTTATTCGATCAGCAGTCGGTACTCGAACTACGTCCCGTCTATGGACGTGCCGTGGTTACGGCCTTAGCCCGCGTTGAAGGTCATCCCGTTGCAGTCATTGCCAGCGATTGCCGCCATTTGGGTGGCGCGGTGGATGTCGACGCTGCCAGAAAAGCCGGTGAAATGATGGAGCTGGCCAAGCGATGGCGATTACCCATCGTATCCCTCGTCGATACTCCCGGATTTATGGTGGGACCCGATAGCGAGGCAATGGGCGCAGCGAAAGTGATGCCCGAGCTCTTCAATATGGCGGCCAGTGTCGATACGCCGTGGGTGGGTTTGTTCCTCAGACGGGGGTACGGATTGGGTGCCATGGCGCTGGTAGGTGGCTCATTTGAGTTTCCGACCATCACCGCTAGTTGGCCGCAGGGCGAGTTTGGCGGTATGGGACTTGAAGGTGCCGTCAGGCTAGGTTTTAAAAAAGAGCTGGAAGCGGTGCCCGAAGGCGATGCGCGTGATGCGCTCTACGAGAAATTGGTGGCAGAGATGTACGAGAAGGGTCGTGCGACCGAAGCCGCAGCCTATCTGGAAATCGACATGGTGATTGATCCCGCGGAAAGTCGAAAAGTCATCCTGCGGGGCATCAGACAGGGTTAATACGGTCATAGATTGTGCAGGCTACTAGATCGCGAGGTTATCGCTTGTGAACTAGCCCATCATCCATATACTGTATAAATAAACAGTATATGGATGAAGTCTGTGCTCTGGCTTTGCTTACATTTTGCTAAATTACCTCTCGAGGCGCTGATACCAAAACCGAGTTTTGGTGATGCCAGCCTGCGCGTCGTTATTGAGGCGAGCCGAGTTGTAACCTGCGATGACGAGGTCGAGGCATTAGGCGTGACTACAGGCCTAAAGCAATCGACCGTCAGTGGTTTACTTAGCGGACATCCCCTGCAATTACTCAGCCGAGATCGCGAGAAGGAATACCAAACACTCAAACGTCTAAGGCAATGGACATATTCCATCACACCGACATTGAGCTTGTGGCGAGATGACTGCTTGCAGCTGGAAATCAGTCGCTGCCTCTTGGTTCATGGTGGACTCGAAGCTCTGCTGAAAAAAATAGCTATTGAATTCGATCAACGCGGATTCAGTGTATTTGCAGGTGTTGGACCCAGTCGCGAATCAGCGTGGCTACTGAGTCAATTTAATCGCGCTTCTGTCGCATCGATTGCTGACCAGGGACTGTCATTGGAGTCTCAGTTATCCTCCATCCCTTTGTCTTATCTTGATGAATTTCCAAAAGACACAGCGGCGCTGGCTAAAGCCGGCATTCGTACCTTTAAGGAACTACTGGCACTACCCAGCACTTCCGTTAAGCAACGGTGCAGTCATGAGTTTTCCTCGTGGATTGACCGGCTCTTATGCCGGGTTGAAGTCGCTCTGGAAGATTTTCAGCCCGACCCGGAATACAACGATATTGCCTGGCTCGGTTACGGATCAAAAAATAATCAGGAGCTGATTCCGGCAATGGAGGCTCTACTGGGAAAGCTCTCGTTATTCCTCCGACATACACAACTTGAAACGCCGCAACTGCGCTGGGTATTCATACCCACCCAAGGGCAACACACAGCCTTAGACATCCGCAGTAGTGAATGCCATAACAATCCTAAACGCTGGCTGGAGCAGTCGCAGCTTAAGCTCGATCAGATGACCTTCGAAGACTTGATTGAAGGCATACAGCTCGAGGCCTGTGAGCTGGCTCCAGCACAGCACCGGACCCAGGACCTCTTTTTAGAATCCAAACACCAGGAGCCCCTATCGCAGTTGATTGATCGTCTACGTAGCCGCCTAGGCTTTCAGTCAGTCACTCATATCTACGAGCGTGCTGAACATTTGCCAGAATTTTGTTCTTATGCGGATCCCAACCAACTGACAACAGAAGCTGCCAGCGCTTCAACACGCAACCGTCCATTTTGGTTGCTAACCGCACCTCAGCCCATCAGCCAACGAGGCAATCAACTGTACTGGATGGATGCCCTGAAAATTGTCAAAGGGCCTGAGCGCCTCGAGGACTACTGGTGGAGTCAGCCCACTAGTCGCGACTATTACATCGCCAAGACAGGCAGTGGGCAGCCTGTTTGGATCTTTCAAGATCGTCACAGCCGCTGTTGGTTTTTGCACGGTTTATTCGATTGATATGACGTGGTTCGGGGTAATATCTCCACTCACCTGACGAGTTTACTCGGTCACCACCCATATCAAATCGTCTGTTTCGAACCCAAGCGACTGGCTTTGTGCAATAAATCGCTCACGTACCTCCAGGCTTACTTGCGGTTCACGCGCTAGAAGCCATAAGTAGTCCGTGTTGTACCCCGAGACAAAGGCATAGCTATAGTCGTCCGCCAGCTCAAACACAGCATAGGTACCATAGAAAGGGCCAAAAAAAGAAACCTTGAGGTGCCCCACGTCCCGGGATCCCATCGGCTTAGCCACACCTTCAGCTTGTCGCCACTCCCCTTTCTGCGTGTTAAAACCCTTATTCAACACAGAAATTGAACCGTCTTCATTGAGGCCATAAGTTGCCGTAACGCGCTCTAAGTTGCGCTCAAAGCTGTGATCGAGACGGGCTATTTCATGCCATGTGCCGAGGTAACGCTCAGAATCAAAACCAACGACAGGCTCGACATCATCGGGCAGACCAGTACAACCCATGATCAATACAGCAATACAGGCAGTAACTATCCGTTTAAACATGGCGTGAACTTCCTTCACTTGAAGATTCAGTCGTCAGTATGACTGACAACTGAATCGATGTGGGGTTTATTGCCAAAGTCATTATACTGTATAAAAATACAGTATTTGATATGTCCTACGCCGAGCTCCACTGCCTTAGTAACTACAGCTTCCTCAGAGGCGCATCGCATCCGTCCGAACTGGTGGAGCAGGCGGTACATTTGGGTTATTCCGCCTTGGCGATCACAGACGAATGCTCTCTTGCAGGTATTGTCAAAGCACATGTCGTGGCAAAAGAGCTCGATTTCAAACTCATCATTGGCAGTGAATTTAATGTCAGTGAAGGGTTAAAACTCGTCGCTATTGCGCCATCACGGGCAGCTTACGGTGAATTATCGAATCTGATCAGTCGCTCGCGTCGACGTAGCGAGAAAGGGCAGTACCTGACCCACCTGCGCGATATTTATTTCCACCTCAAGCGCTGCTTCATCATTTGGCTGCCAACACACATTGACGAGGAGAAACACCACGCTGACATACTGTCACGCCGATTCGCTGACCGGTTCTGGATTGGGGTTACGCAGCTCCTACACCACGACGACACC
Organism: Pseudomonadota bacterium; assembly: GCA_002862405.1. Taxonomy (GTDB): domain Bacteria; phylum Pseudomonadota; class Gammaproteobacteria; order Pseudomonadales; family Halieaceae; genus Luminiphilus. The sequence continues at coordinate 32,618 of PKCZ01000032.1, read as the reverse complement.
ACACGCCTAACCGAGTTACAGCAGATTGCCTCTGAACTAAAGGCACCGCTCATCGCCTGTGGCAGTGTGGAGATGCACTCTGCGAGCAGAAAGATGTTGCACGATGTCGTAACGGCCATACGACACAACAGTTCAGTGCAGGAACTTGGGAAACGACGGTCGAGTAATAGTCAACAACATCTCAGGCGCCTCGATAAACTGCTGCCACTCTACCCCCCTGAACTGATTGGCGAGACCTTGCGACTGGCACAGCAATGCCATTTCAGCCTAGATGAGCTTCGGTACGAATACCCAGAAGAAGTGGTTCCGAACGGCCACTCAGCCAATAGCTTTTTGCGCGAGTGTGTTTCAGAAGGCGCGAATAAACGCTGGCCTAACGGCGTCCCAAGTGACATACACAAACGTATCGAGTACGAGCTCGAACTCATCACAGAACTCAACTACGAGTATTACTTCCTCACCGTTTATGACGTTGTCAACTTCGCACGCCGAAGGGGCATCTTGTGCCAGGGTCGAGGCTCAGCAGCTAACTCTGTCGTCTGTTACTGCCTGCACATTACCGAAGTGTCGCCCGAACATGTATCACTGCTATTCGAACGCTTCATATCGCGGGAGCGCGATGAACCGCCTGATATCGATGTCGACTTCGAGCATGAGCGACGCGAAGAAGTCATTCAGTACATTTACGAAAAATATACCCGCCGGCGCGCTGCCCTCGCAGCAACAGTCATCACCTACCGTTCGCGCAGCGCCGTAAGAGATGTCGGTAAGGCTCTCGGAATGGACGCTGTCTTCGTAGAAGACCTGGCTAAATCACTCGCGTGGTGGAATCGAGAACGAGAGCTCACGGCCAAATTCAAGGAACAAGGCATTCAGGCGAGCAGTCAACAGGCTGATCTTTTCTTAAAAATGACTCAGCAAATCCTCGGATTTCCACGGCATTTATCCCAGCATGTCGGCGGCTTTGTTATTAGTCGTGGCCCTATTTCAAATTTGGTACCTATCGAAAATGCCAGCATGCCAAACCGAACCGTCATTCAGTGGGATAAAGAAGACATCGAAGCCTTGGGTTTACTGAAAGTAGATGTCCTGGCGCTGGGGATGCTCTCGGCTATTCGTAAGACACTGGCTCTGATTCAGCGAAATACGCCCGCTATTCGAAGTATTCAGGACATCCCAAAAGACGATCAGGCCACCTTCCGCATGCTGCAAACCGGAGACTCTTTGGGTGTGTTTCAGATTGAATCCAGAGCGCAGATGTCGATGCTCCCGCGTTTAAAACCGAGCTGCTTTTATGACCTTGTCATCGAAATTGCCATTGTTCGGCCGGGACCTATCCAGGGCGATATGGTCCATCCCTACCTTAGGCGACGTGCCGGCTTAGAACCCATTACTTATCCAGATCCAGCGATCCAATCCGTGCTTGAAAGTACGCTTGGCGTGCCAATTTTTCAGGAGCAAGTCATTCGACTCGCCATGGTGGCTGCTGGATTTAGTGGCGGAGAAGCTGACTCACTTAGGAGGGCTATCACCAACTGGGGGAAGAACAGCAAATTGCTGACCTTCGAGAACAAGCTCAAAACAGGCATGTTAAATCGAGGGTATAGCGCAGAATTTGCGGACCAGCTCTTCAACCAAATTAAAGGCTTTGGTGGTTACGGGTTTCCAGAATCACACTCGGCTAGCTTCGCCTTGCTAGCGTACGTATCTGCGTGGTTTAAGCGCCATCATCCTGGCGCCTTCTATGTCGGCCTACTCAACAGCCAACCCATGGGGTTTTATACGCCCTCACAGCTCATCCAAGACGCAGAGCGACACGGTATTAGCGCGCTATCTGTAGACATTAACGCGAGCGACTGGGATCACCAGTTGCTGTCGACGCCGCCGTCACAGCAGAACACCATCCGGTTAGGGTTGCGGTTGGTTAAAGGACTTAGCAAACGCGGCGCAGAGCAACTGATAGATACTCGACGCACAGGGCTTTTCCAGTCGGTCAAAGATCTTAAAAGACGTGCAAAGCTGGATAAGGACGATTTAGAGGCGCTCTCTGCTGCTGATGCCTTGTCATCACTCTCGGGACATCGCCACAAAACACATTGGGCTGTCATGGCTGTTAAAGAGGCCCAACCGCTACTGATCGACGAGCACTCGTCTGCCGATGAGGGTACTTTCGCCATTGCACCTCCCTCAATGACGGAAAATGTTTTATTTGATTATCAAAGTACCGGTCTAACCCTGCGCACGCATCCCCTGGCACTCTTACGACAACAATCGCCGTTCGATCAATGTCGGAAACAGTCCGAGCTCATCACGATGGGTAATCGCCGCTTTATAAGAACCGCGGGGCTTGTCACCTGCCGCCAGCGACCGGGAACTGCATCAGGTGTTGTATTTCTTACACTCGAAGACGAAACAGGAAACATCAATGTGGTGGTCTGGCCTGGCGTTCAAGAACGGTTCAGAGCCGCACTAATGACCGCACAACTCCTACTGATCAAGGGCACCGTCGAGTCACGTGACGGCGTCATACATGTTATCGCCAGCGCCTTATACGACCACAGTCATGCACTAAGTCGTCTAGCAGTTAAGTCGAGGGACTTTCATTAAAGAGCTTTCATTGATAGCTGCATAAAAGCTGTAAAGGCAGCCGAATTAACCGTCGGATGACAACAGCATCAAATGCCGAACTCGCGGCACGAGCTCGGACTGAAGCGTTAACGTCTTTTAAGGCGCTGTCTGGGTAATCGGTACCGTTACCGGCTGACCTTCAACCCCCGCATACACCACTAAAATCACCGTATCTTCATCGCCGATATTGGCGCCACCATGCGGCTGATTCACCAATTCGACAACAGCATCGCCCGCTCGCGCAATATGTGTTTTCCCGCTGTCGGTTCTCACTTCAATGATCCCTTTTAGAACGACACCAGCAGTCATAAACGGATGCTCGTGGAGTGGCAATGCCATGCCGGCAGGAATTGTCACTCGCGCTATGGTGACTTCTGGTTGACCTTCAGCGTAGTGCTCTAGTACCGAGCCACCCCAGTCTTGCGTCGACTTCGCTAAGACAGTAGTTTCAATTTTCCGTTCAGCGGCTAGGGAACTATTAGAAAGCAATAGCATCAGTGCCAGGATACTAGGGCCAAACATTTTTGAAAAAGTCACCAGAGTCTTTCGCATCATCATAAAGGGCCGCCTGTTCAACCTATCCATAAGAATGAGCCAGCTACGTGCAGAGCAACAGGTAGCCGTATTATTCCGAGTCGGCCGATACCACGGCCATGAGCTCACCCATGCCACCTTGTGTAATCAGGAACTCGATGGGCCGACAACAGACCTGACAATCTTCAATGTACTGCTCCCCCAAGTCCTCTGGGTTCAGCAAAACAGAGATAGACTCCCAGCAATAGGGACAGTCAATGTATGACTCTTGAAGTGCCCTATCCATGACACTTAGCTCGCTGCTTTCAGCGGCTCTGCTTCAGCGTGACGCGATGTGAAAATCAAGGCGCCGTCAGAGATGGCACTGCCGCGAAACATCTTCTTGTCTTTCCGATAGTTTTGCGGATTAACCCAAGGCATCTGAGTTCCCTGGCGAGGCAGCTTGGGCATCATTCGCTGCATGTACCCAGCGGAAAAATCATGTATCCAGTAACGCTTCTCCATGGTCTTCGCCAACAACTCGGGGACTCGAGGAGTTGCCTGCTCAAACCCAAACTCTTCCATATGGTTAAGCACCCGACAAACCCACTCTGCAGTGAGGTCGGCGCGTAAGGTCCATGATGCGTTGATGTAACCAAAGGTTTGAACCATGTTAGGGATGTTGGAACACATGACCCCTTTGTAGGTCCATTCATCCGCGAAATTCACTGGCTTGCCATCGACCGTGAAATCAGCGCCACCCAAGTTCAGAAGCTCGATGCCCGTTGCGGAAACAATAATATCCGCGTCAACGTGTTCGCCCGAGCCGGTAACCAGTCCTGTCGCATCAATATGCGAAATTGTATCGGTCACTACCTCGGCCTTACCGGTCCGCAGCGCAGTAAACAAATCATCATCTGGTACTAAGCACAGACGCTGATCCCAGGGGTTGTAGGTCGGTGTGAAGTGTTTCTTGACGTCTACGATGTCACCTACGGCCTTTTCAACGTCTTCGAGTAAGACTTGTGCCACGCTATCCGGATTGGTTCGCGTCCGGTTGTAAATGATCTGCTGCCATAGTGTGTTGCGGAGACGAACCAGACCGTAAGCCCAACTCGACGGCATGATCGCGCGCAAGAAATTAGCAACACGGTCCACCGACGGTCTCGACACAACATAGGTCGGCGAACGCTGAACCATGGTGACCTTTTCAGCAAGCTGCGACATATTAGGAACCAAGGTCATTGCAGTCGCACCGCTTCCTATGACAACCACCTTCTTACCTGTGTAGTCGAGATCCTCGGGCCAGAATTGGGGGTGGACCCAGATCCCTTGGAAGTCATCACGACCCTGAAATTTGGGTTGATGGCCTGCGTCATAGTTGTAATAGCCGGCACACATCAAGAGGAAATTACAACTGAAGTACTGAGTTCCACCATTGCCAGTCTCAACCGTCAGTAGCCACGAGGCCGATTCTGTCGACCAGGAGGAGGCAATCAGTTTATGACCAAAACGAATCTGGTCCCTGATACCGTATTCGTCTGCGGTCTCATTCACGTAGTTCCAAATGGAAGGCCCATCAGCAATCGCCTTTGCAGCGCGCCACGGTTTGAAGTTGTAACCCAGCGTGTGCATATCCGAATCGGAGCGAATCCCTGGGTACTTGAAAAGGTCCCAGGTACCGCCGATAGCCTCGCGTCGCTCGATGATCATGTAATTACGGTTGGGGCAGTTCTTCTGCAAATGAACCGCAGAGCCGATGCCCGAGAGCCCAGCTCCCACAATCATTACGTCCGTATGGATCGCTGTTTCTGGCGTATTGTTCATACCGTATGCCTTTTTATTCGTTGCAAGCTATCGGCCGAGGGCTCTCGCTACTCGCCGCCTAGTACAGATCGCCCTTTCTCAGCAGCAATCCGCAGACGTAATGCGTTCAGTTTAATGAAGCCTTCGGCATCTGCCTGATCGTATTTACCCGCGTCATCCTCAAACGTTGCGATTGCATCATCAAACAACGAATCGGCTGATCGGCGTCCGGTCACTATAACGTTTCCTTTATACAACAGGACGCGAACATCACCATTAACTACCGTTTGCGAGTCATCGATGGCCGCCTGCAGCATAAGGCGCTCCGGTGCCCACCAGTACCCGTTATAAATTAATTTTGCGTAACGTGGCATCAACTCGTCCTTTAAATGAGCCACCTCGCGATCGAGCGTTAGAGACTCAATAGCACGGTGCGCACGCAACAAAATGGTACCGCCCGGGGTTTCATAACAACCGCGAGACTTCATCCCTACGTAACGGTTTTCAACAATATCTAAGCGACCCACACCATGCGCGCCACCCACTTCGTTTAAATGCGCAAGCACCGTAGCAGGGGACATCGGCTCACCATCAATCGCTACAACATCGCCCGCCTCAAACCTGAGCGTCAGTTCGACGCCTGTGTCAGGCGCGGCTTTGGGAGACACCGACCAACGCCACATGGATTCCTCCGGTGGACACCAGGGATCTTCAAGAACACCACCCTCGTAGGAAATGTGGAGCAAATTTGCATCCATGGAATACGGAGACTTCTTCGAAGCAGAAGAGAAATCAACTGGAATCGAGCGTTCAGTACAATAGGCCATTAGGGACTCACGCGAGTTCAAGTCCCACTCCCGCCAAGGAGCAATCACTTGAATGCCCGGCTTTAGTGCATAGGCGCCCAATTCAAATCGAATTTGATCATTACCCTTTCCAGTAGCGCCATGCGATATCGCATCCGCGCCCGTTTCATTGGCAATTTCAACGAGTCGCTTTGCTATCAAGGGTCGAGCAATCGACGTGCCAAGTAGATACTCGCCCTCGTAAATCGTATTACCTCGGAACATGGGAAAGACAAAATCGCGGACAAATTCTTCCCGCAAATCGTCAATGTAAATCTCTTTGACACCCAAGGCTTCAGCTTTAGCACGCGCCGGCTCGACTTCCTCACCTTGACCAATGTCCGCCGTAAACGTCACAACCTCGCAATCATAGGTATCGTGCAACCATCGAACGATCACCGAGGTATCCAGGCCTCCTGAATAGGCCAGAACGACTTTATTAACGCTGCTCATTGACGACTCCTGTAAATTCGGCGAGAAGTTTACGCGGGGCGACGCCCGATGGACAGTCGATCACTGTTAAACTAATGCCCACGCGTCACTGAAGGTCGAAAAATGTCCCGCATTACGATTACTAAGCCCGATGACTGGCATATACATTTACGCGATGGCGACATGCTAGAGCGCACGGTTAACGACGTTGCAGCCTGGGCAAATCGTGTAGTCGTGATGCCGAATCTGACGCCCCCGGTCAAAAATGTCGCTGACGCTAACGCTTACCACAGCAGGATCATGGCAGCGTTAGAGGGGTTTCCTCAATTTGAACCCCTTATGACCTTGTATCTGACCGACAGCACCACCCCCGACGATATTGCAGCGGCCGCCCAGTCTAATCTCGTCTGCGGTGTAAAACTCTACCCCGCTGGTGCGACGACAAACTCAGCCGCCGGTGTAACAGGCCTAGAGACACTGAAACCCACGCTTGAAGCCATGCAGTCGCATAATGTACCCCTGCTTATTCACGGGGAAGTGACCGATCCGGATGTGGATATCTTCGATCGGGAGGCAAAATTTATCGAGCGGACTCTGGCACCTCTAACTGAGGAACTCCCGGAATTACGGGTCATTCTCGAGCACATTACCACCGAGGACTCGGTGAATTTTGTCACGGAGTCGAGACCCGGAGTAGCGGCAACGATTACACCGCAACACTTACTCTTTGATCGAAACGACATGCTAGTCGGCGGTATTAGACCGCACCTTTTTTGCCTTCCTGTCCTCAAACGACGTCAACACAAAGAAGCGTTAAGGCGAGCGGCAACCTCAGGTAATCCAAAGTTCTTCATTGGCACAGACTCAGCGCCACACACCGTCGAAACAAAGGAATCCTCCTGCGGATGTGCCGGTTGCTACAGCGCACACGCGGCGATTCCGCTGTATGCCGAGGTCTTCGAGGAGGAGAACAGTCTCGATAAATTGGAGGCCTTTACCAGTCACTTTGGCGCCGACTTCTACGGAAGAGCGCGAAATGAAGAGACCATCGATCTTGTCAAAGTCGATCATCTGAGTCCTGAGAGTCTCCAGTTTGGGCCCAGCACCGTGGTGCCGCTGCGTGCCGGTGAACTCCTCAAATGGCGACTGGAAAAGACTCAATGAGCGACGCCTCTTCCGTTCTCTTTAAACACCGATTCCGTGGTTTCCTCCCGGTCGTCGTGGATCTTGAAACGGGTGGGTTCAACGCAAGTACCGACGGCATTCTTGAGATCGCTGCGACCTTTTTCGAACTGGATGACACAGGGCAACTGTCTGTCAGTCACACCATCGCAAGAAATGTCGACCCCTTCGAAGGTGCCAATCTTGAGCCTTCAGCGCTTGAATTCACGGGGATAGATCCGGAAAACCCACTACGCGAAGCAGTACCCGAGGAAATCGCGCTGGGCGATATCTTTGGTGAGGTTCGGCGCGAAGTGAAAGACAAAGGCTGTAACCGAGCGATCCTAGTCGGACACAATGCGCATTTTGACGCGGGCTTTTTGAACGCGGCGACCGAACGGTGTCAAATCAAGCGAAATCCTTTTCACCCCTTTTCTTACTTCGATACATCAACACTAGCGGGTCTGGCCTACGGACACACGGTGCTCGCGCAGGCCTGTAAAAGAGCTGGCATAGAATTTAGTAATAGCGAAGCACACTCAGCCGACTACGACGCGCAAAAGACCGCGGAATTGTTCGCAGGGATCGTTAATCGGTGGCAGGCGCTCGGAGGGTGGTCCTGGCCCGAGGCCGACAGTATTGACGAGGAATAAGTTAGCCCGAGAGTTCGCTTAACAGTTCATCCAATTCGTCGACATAAACGTTGATGTCAGTAATACCCAGCAGTTCATATTTAACTGAGTTATCGATAGGTAAAAGCTGGGTCAGTACGTGGCAGATGTTCCATGCGTTACCCGTATCAACAGTAAGACCGAGTCGTCGCACCTCTGGGTGACGCTGTAATCCAGCCAGCACATCGATCATTGAACGGCCCTCTTCCGGAATCTCAACTACGTCAGGAGAGGGCTCTATATCGACTCGCGCCATGTTGAGACCTGAATCTTCCCGCCACACCTCTTCGATATGGAAACGCTCCGCGCCTTCAATCGTAATCCCGAGCAAACCATTGGGAAGCTGATCCCAGTCAACAATCGTCGCCATCGTCCCGTAGTCACCGAGGTCAAGATTTGTTACCGACGCCTCGGCAACCTCCGAGCCGCGCCTGATCCACACAACACCAAAGCCGGCGCCCTCACGCATGCACTTGGAAATCATATCCACATAACGCCGCTCAAAGATCTGCAGTGGTAGGCGACCCGAGGGGAAAAGGACAGTTCCAAGAGGAAATAAAGGGATATCGGTCAATTCAGGCTCCTTTTGGATCGCTCAATACTTCGAGTTCAGTCAACAACTGTAGCGCGTCTTCTCTCGAGCTACCGCAAACGGCGACTTCCGCCTGAAATTGGCTACAGCACGCTGGGCGTCGCGGGTCGCCGAACAATCCACAGAGCCAGTTGTCATCAAGATGCACACATCGCTCCCCCTGCCCCTTCCCATTGGGCATGCCATGAAAGGGGGTGTATATCGCTGGCACGATGCAGCAGGCACCGCACCCAACTCGACATTCCATTAGGCAGCCTCGGGTCCAAGGGGTTTAAACGTAAGCATTAACTTGGGAAGTAGGAGTAGGGCACCCATGACTGCTGCAAGCATTGCCATCACGGTCAGGACACCAAAATAAATACTCGGTGTGAAATTGGATAAGGTCAGCATCGAAAAGCCAACAACGACGGTCAGGGTTGTGTAATACATAGCCCGTCCAATGCTTCCGTGGCTTCGATACATGGCCTCGCGATAGTTCTTATCGACTGCAAACTCGTTGCGAAATCTGTGGATATAGTGGATGCAGTTATCGACGCCCATACCGACCACGATCGCGGCAATGGTAATGGTCATTATATCGAGGGGAATACCCGCGAGGCCCATGACGCCCAAGACTAATCCCGCAGCAAGGACATTCGGTGCAAGCCCTAAAAAGGCAAGCGATACCGACCGGAAAAGCGCCAGAAACATGAGTCCGATGGCGAAAAACACAGTACCCAGAGTAAGAATTTGAGAGGCGTAGAGGCTTTGTAACACGTTGTTATAGAGGACCAACAAACCCGTAAATTTAACTCGCGTCTCGTCGAGACCAGTGTCGGCCAGTATTTGTGCGTAGAGCGATTCTAAATACTCAGCTCTGCGGAGGGTTTTACTGGTTTCCATCGCTCGCACGGTGATGCGTGCCTGCTGCTCGACCGGGTCGTAGTAAGGCGCGATAAGTACCTCGGCAACCTCCTCAGGCAAACTCCTTTCAACAAGCGCGAGCTCTACACTTCCCAGCTTGTCATCGTACAGGCGATCCATAACCGAGAAGCCTGTCGATAGGGATAATACTTTCCCTGACTCTTCACGAGACTCAACAATGCTGTGGATTTGATCGATTAAGTCACGGCCCTCGAGAGAGAACCAGTACCCAATCTCTGCCGAGTTCTCATCGGCGAACGACACATCCTCACCAAAGGGGTCATCTTCCCAAAGGTCATCGTTACCCTCAAAACCCGACTCGGCGTCGACGGCTTCCAAGTCATCAAAGTCCTCATCGATAAATCCATCATCCACTCCCTCATTGGCAAACGCCGCAGCCGCCGCTACCTCTTCCGCGGGCGGGTACAAAATAATATCGAGCGGTATGGTGCCACCGAGCCGAGAGTCCAAAAGCTCCATACCTTGATAAATCTCAGTAGTGTCTTTGAAGTAGTCAATGAATCGATTTTCAACCTGTAGTCGCGACAGACCAATGGCCACCAAAATCACCAACAGGCCAGTCACCGCGATCACCGTGCTACCGAATCGCTCGACCGCAACAGCAAATCGTCGCGTCATACTCATCTCATCTGTCGCGCCCGCTGCATTGAGCTCGGGTAGCAAAGCAATCAGGGCAGGCACCAAGGTAAAGCTAATAAGGAAGGCAACAACAATGCCTGCAGTCATCATCCAACCAAAATCAATCACTGGCTTGATGCCGGCCACCACCAATGAGGTGAACGCCACCATGGTTGTGACAGCAGTATAAAAGCAGGGCACGAACATGAGTTGTGCCGCACGCACGGCCCTTGCAGCTCGGGATAAATCAGGCTCTTTTACTTCGAGTTCGCGATAGCGCACCACCAGATGAATGGCGAGTGCCAAGGCTACTACCAGAAGAACAGCCACAAAGTTGGAAGAAATAACGGTCATCCGCCAGTCTGTGAATCCAAGGATTCCTACCATAATTAGGGCCGAGAGCGAGCAACTGACAATAGGTACAATCACCCACCGGTAGTCCCGGAAGATCAGTGCCAGCATGCCGACCATGACACCAATAATGGCCAGCCCAAAGGTCACGAGGTCATCCTGCACAAAATCGAGCATATCGGCTGCGATCATAGGAACACCACCGACGAAAATTTGGCTTTGCCCCCGGTAGGTGTCTGCCACAGCGCGGACGCTGGCCACCAGCTCCGCACGCTCAGCATTTACGGTGCGCGTCGCCTGGTCATAAGCCGACTCCACACCCGCGAGCTCCTGTTCCACAGCGGGTGATGCACCAGACACCACCTGACGTCGCAATTCATCCCGCAAATCACCCAATCGTTCAATTTCTTTGTTCGGCTCTAGAGTGACTTGGACAGCGGTGAGATCCCCTCCCTCACTCACTAGCAAATTTCGATAAAGCTGGCTTGTCGTAAATTCCGTCAGCGCGAGCCCACGATTCACATTGGGATTTCTAAGCGTCGAGATTGCGTCTAAATCTGAGAGATCGATAAGCGAAATCGGAGGGCTTTCCAACAAAGGCACATCTAGAGCTGAGGTCACGGCTCTAACCCCTTCCACAGCCTCCAGATCATCAACCAGACCCGCAAGACCCTCTAACGACTCCTCACTCAAGAGAGGCGTTGCAGGCTCCCAGGTGAGGATTAGGAACTCATAGCTCTCGTAGCGATCGGTTGCCTCTCTGAAAAAAGCCAAATCGGGGTCGCCCTGAAGTAGTAGCGAATCCGATGACGCATCCAAGCGAACCTTGTCCAGTTGCGACACAGCAAGACCGGCCAGAACCATTATGAAGAGAACAACTAGACTAAAGTGACGAGAGATCGCCCGCTCATAAATCGACAAACTGAAAACTCCGTGAAAGCTGTCCTACGATGACAGCGATTGTAGCAACTGCCGGTGGATACCGGAGAAGCTTCCATTACTCATGATCACAACATGATCACCGCTATGAAGTTGCTGGACTAACGCGTCATGCAGCTGATTCGTATCTCTGAACACAAAATGCCCATTGAGTTCCGATGCGGCTTCGGTCATGGACCAATCAAGCCCCCCCGGCTCGAACCAAAATACGAGATCTGCATGCTCCGTCGCAGGCACAAGCTCCTCTTTATGAGTCCCGCGCTTCATTGTGTTTGAACGAATCTCGATGACTGCAACCACTCTCTTCTCACCTGCAGCGTTGCGAAGGCCTTCAAGCGTGGTTTTTACCGCTGTCGGATGATGAGCAAAATCATCGTAGACAGCAATTTCATTGGGTTTCCCCAAGAGCTCTAGCCGTCGCTTAACCCCTTCGAATCGACACAGGGCTTCGCAGGCATTCTTCACACTAACGCCAATATCGTGCGCGGCGGCAACAGCTGCCAAGGCGTTTTCAGCGTTGTGGCGGCCAATCAGTCCCCACATAACTGATCCGCTATCGCCTGCGGGCGAGCCGATCTCGAACTCGCCAAAATGGTTATCTCGAGCCTGCACCCACCAATCATCTGGCGAGCCAGTGTCAAGGCGGCTGACTGGTGTCCAGCACCCGCGATTCAGGACTTCATCAATCGCATCACCCTTGCTGGCGATAATGTGTCCACTCGAGGGAATACAGCGGACTAAGTGATGGAACTGTGTCTGAATCGCATTGAGATCGGTAAAAATGTCAGCATGATCGAACTCAAGGTTGTTCACCACCAAGGTTTGAGGCTTGTAATGAACGAACTTTGATCGCTTGTCGAAAAAGGCCGAATCGTATTCGTCTGCTTCAACGACAAACGGCCCCAGCCCCAGTCTCGCAGACCCCTCAAACCCATAGGGCACGCCCCCAATGAGGAAACCAGGATTCAGACCTTCGCGTTCAAGTATCCAGGTCAGCATGGATGATGTAGTCGTTTTACCGTGAGTGCCGGAGATGGCCGCAACGTGTCGGCCCTGCAATAAATTTTCACCCAGCCATTGCGGGCCAGACAAATAGGGTATTTGCTGGTCAAGTACATATTCAACAGCTTCATTGCCCCGAGACAGGGCGTTACCGATCACGACCAGATCGGGCGCAGGCTTCAAATACTCAGACGAATATCCCTCCTGAACAGCGATACCCTCGGTGTCGAGCATGGTGCTCATGGGGGGATAAACATTGACGTCAGATCCTGTTACCTCGTACCCCAACTCGCGCGCTAGAAGCGCCACCCCACCCATGAAGGTGCCGCAAATACCGAGTATGTGTACGCGTTTAGACATCAAGCGCTCCAAAATGCAGCTACAAGCGTATCATGTTCTCTATGATCTTAAGTCAGCCGCACAAGGAGCCACCGATGTCTGCAGATCAAGCCCCAAACGCCTTTTATGCTCAATCCGGTGGCGTTACGGCTGTCATCAATGCCAGCGCACTGGGGGTCATCCAAGCAGCAGCGGCCTATCCCAACAAGATTGGAAAAATCTATGCAGGGCAGAACGGTATTCTTGGCGCACTTCGCGAAGAGCTAATCGATGTTTCACAAGAATCCTCAGAAGCTATTCAAGGTCTCATGACGACGCCTTCGGGCGCCTTTGGTTCCTGCCGCTACAAGCTCAAAGGCATCGATGAGAATCGAGCCGAATACGAGCGTTTGATCGAGGTCTTCCGAGCGCACAATATCCGTTACTTCTTTTACAACGGCGGCGGAGACTCAGCCGATACCTGTCAAAAGGTATCGGAGATTGGCGAGAAAATGGGCTTTCCTCTGCAGGCGATTCACGTCCCCAAAACCATTGATAACGACCTGCCAGTTACCGACAACTGCCCTGGGTTTGGCTCGGTGGCCAAGTACGTTGCCGTATCAACCCAAGAGGCCGCCATGGACATTGCGAGCATGTGCGCCACGTCGACGAAGGTGTTCATTCTGGAGGTCATGGGTCGGCACGCCGGTTGGATAGCAGGCGCCGCCGGCTTAGCGGCAAATGAACAAGGCGCCGCACCACATATTATTTTGTTTCCCGAGATAGCCTTCGACGAAGCGCGGTTCCTGACGAAGGTCAAAGAAACCGTTGAGACACACGGTTTCTGTGTGATCGTAGCGTCTGAAGGGACCCAAACAGCCGATGGTCAGTTGCTATCTGGCTCAACATCCAGAGACGCGTTTGGCCATGTTCAATTGGGAGGTCTTGCGCCGAAGCTCGCCAATCTGATTAAGCAAGCTCATGGCTACAAGCATCATTGGGCTGTCGCCGATTATTTACAGCGCGCAGCGCGTCACATTGCGAGTCAGACCGATCTCGATCAGGCCTTTGCGCTGGGCAAAGCCGCTGTTGACCTCGCGATGGAAGGAAAGAATGCGCTGATGCCCACTATCGAGCGTGTAAGTGATGCTCCTTATCAATGGCGAATAGGCACCGCACCACTAGACGAGGTTGCAAATCAAGAAAAAATGATGCCTAAAAGCTTTTTCAGCGATGACGGCTTTGGTATCACTGCGAAGGCTCGTCGCTACTTTGCCCCTCTCATCGCGGGGGAAGCCTACCCGGAGTACTCCAACGGTCTCCCGACCTACGTAAAACTCGAGAAACACCTTGTGGACAAAAAGCTCCCGTCTGACGAGCGCTGGTAAACCTACTGCACGTATCGAACAAAGATCTCTTCCAAACACCGAGAGAGCAGCTCAAACCCCTCTGGTCTTAGGTGTGGTGATTGATCCCATAACTCACGAAGCGTCTCGGGAGACTGATGACCTCGCAGCTGGGTCGCCCTCGGCAGGTAACTCAAGTGCCACGGTTCTATGGATACCCCCCCGCGGTCAGCGTCATAGGGTCGCTCGAAGCCTCTAGATTGTCCGCTAGCAATGGCCTGGTTTAGCCACTGAGTCAGTGCTGAAAAGTAGCCGCTATCACCATATTCGCTGGGCGTTAACGCGAGTTTCTGATCCTCAGGTAATAACGTTGGATCAAATACATCGAGATCAGTACCCCAATGGTGGCGAGATGTACCCGGCAAAGCTGAGAACCGGAGTATGCGATGCAACCATTGCTCATCAGAATATAACTCTCGGCTAAGCGGACGGTCAGCGTCATCGAGCACGGGACGTTCGCCCCGCCACTTAGCATTGAAAATAGTCAATTGCGATTCGTAAGAGCGGTAGCCGGAAGCAGCGACTAGCTGAAAGCCTTCAGCTCTGGCGTCAAGCTGAAGCAACCCGAACTGTCGTGATACTTCGGAGTCCAGCGTGGTGCGCTCGTCATGGGCCACCAGTCCATGCTCCGAGAGTCCTAATGCCAACAAATGGTCTGTCATGTTTCTTATTGCTACCTCACGACACAGCCGCAATTATGCGTTCTCGCCACCATGTTACAAACGCACTCAAAAGCCGCTAGTCAACGGCCCTCAATTCTGATAGCTTCCCGTGCCCAATCGCGCAGGTCAACTGCGCCCCACTACGCATGCGTTTCAACGGAAACCCACATGGCAACTAAGAAGACAACGGAAACCAAGGCAAAAGCCAAAGCGGCTCCCAAGGCAAAAGCGGCTCCGAAAGCGAAAGCAGCGCCAAAGGCGAAGGCTGCGAAGGCAGAGCCCAAAGCCAAAGCGGCTCCGAAAGCAAAAGCAGCGCCAAAGGCGAAGGCTGCGAAGGCAGAGCCCAAAGCCAAAGCGGCTCCTAAAGCAAAAGCGGCTCCCAAGGCAAAAGTTGCGAAGGCAACGCCTAAAGCCACGGCGCCACCTAAAACCAAAGCGGCGCCTGCTAAGAAAGCTGCAGCGAAACCCAAGCCAGCGACAAAGGCAACGGCAGCGCCGAAGACTAAAGCAAAGTCAAAAGCAAAAGCACCGTCAAATGTGGCTCGCGCTGTCGGTGAGGTTCAGAACTTCGATAACTTCAAGCCATACAAGCCATCGCGCGGTGAGAGCTACATGAACGAGGAGCAACTGGAACATTTTCGTCAGCTTCTGTTGGGCTGGAGAGCCGACCTCGTAAATGAAGTAACCAAAACCGTTGGTCATATGAAGGACGAGGCCGCGAACTTCCCTGACCCAGCAGACCGAGCAACGCAAGAGGAAGAATTCAGCCTCGAGCTCCGCGCACGCGATCGTGAACGCAAGCTGATCAAAAAGATTGACGGCACACTAGAGCGAATTTCAATCGACGATTACGGTTACTGCGATGCCTGCGGTATCGAAATCGGCTTTCAACGGTTAGAAGCACGGCCCACGGCGACACTTTGCATTGATTGCAAGACCTTGGCAGAGATCAAGGAACGCCAAGAGCTAGGTTAATACGCGGGGCGCTACGGACTTGATCTATCGAGGACGATTTGCTCCATCTCCCACGGGCCCACTTCACATGGGCTCCTTGGTCACAGCTTTAGGTAGCTTTCTCGATGCTCGATCACATGAGGGCGAGTGGCGGCTTCGTATCGACGACATTGATCCACCGCGCCACGATAAAGTGAGCTTCGGATCCATTCCCCACTGCTTAGAGAGCCATGGCCTGACCTGGGATGGGCCTATTATTTTCCAAAGCCAGCGTCGTGAAGCGCATGAGGAGGCATTGTCCAAACTCAGAAATAGGGGTCATTTGTTCGACTGCCTTTGCACCAGAGCCACCTTGGGTGAGCTTGGCGCCTGCGTTTCAGACTGTAGGAATCGCCAAGATATTGAAGGCAGCCTACGTTTTCATTTACCAAGTGCTGCCCCCGACCGAGTCAAGGACCTATTTCTTGGGGAACAGCATGCGTCGGCTATACCCAGTAACTTCATAGTTAAACGTAGGGATGGACTGATCGCGTATCAGTTGGCAACGGCAATCGATGACCTCGATGAGGGCTACACCCACGTGATTCGCGGTGCCGATCTGCTTGAATCGAGCCTCCGCCAAATGATGCTTCATCAAACCCTCGGACGCCTGTCGCCCGAGTACGGTCATTTACCCATCGTCACCGATCAATCAGGTAATAAGCTCAGTAAACAAACCGGGGCCCAGGCGATTGATAGCGATACTCCGAACGCCAATCTTCGCCGCGCCTTGGCCTTTCTAGGACAGCCAACTCCCCCACAAGACGTGGATTGCGTTGAGGATATTTTGCAGCTGGCGACCGTGAACTGGCGGCGAGATTCGCTAAACTTAAAAAATGTAACTTTTCAACACGATAAGTGTTACCTAGGTGACATTTAAGTAAATGTTCATGTTAGCCTCTTCGGCGATTTCTGGGAGGAAAGAGTTGTAATGCTTACGGTTCTCTTGCTCGACGATGACCCTATCAGTGCCACACATACAGCTGACGATCTAGCGGCTGAGGGACTGAAAGTAATCAAAGCATCGCCCTTTTCGGCGCTGGGCGCGATTAAGACCGCGGAGCGTGTTGACGCTGCAATTCTAGACCCCGGACGCAATGAGGCCGCCGCGAACCAGCTGATCACCGATTTGTATCCTGTTCCCGTCTTTATCCATGCCCAACATGCATCGCTAAGATCAGCCGTAGAGCTGATGAAGGCAGGTGCGCGTGATTACTGGGCGAAGCCTGCCCCTATCAGAGATGTCCTTGACGCTATTAGACGCGCATCGCTTGCCACATCGCAAAGCGCGGAGAACGCGGCGCCTGCTGTCGAAGCCTTTGTTGGTAAATCTATGGGCATGCGCGCATTGATGACGATGGCAAACAAGGCAGCTAAAGCGAGCTCGACCGTTTTAATTATTGGTGAGACGGGGACCGGAAAGGAGCTCGTTGCCCGCCACATTCATCAGACCAGTGAGCGCGCGAGTAAACCGATCATTTCGGTCAATTGCGCTGCGATCCCCGAAACATTGATTGAATCTGAGCTGTTCGGGTACGAGAAAGGCGCGTTTACTGGCGCGAATGCACAGCGTGTAGGACTGATTGAAGCAGCCGATGGAGGAACACTGTTTCTCGACGAAATTGGGGAACTTCCAGCTTCCGCCCAAGCCCGATTGCTGAGATTCATTCAAGAGGGAGAGATTCGACGTATTGGCTCAGTTGAAAGTGCCAGCGTCAATGTCAGGCTCATCTGTGCAACACACAGGAACCTGATGGAACTTGAAAATACCGATGCCTTCCGACGTGACCTGTTTCACCGCATCAATGTGTTGCGACTTGAATTGCCGCCGTTACGAGAGCGTGGCGATGATATCGAGGGTCTTACCAACTGGCTGGTGAAACGCGTGGCTGGACGCCTTGGGGTAGAGCCGAAGGCATTATCAGACGAAGCCTACAAGGCGCTGTCAGACTATGGCTGGCCCGGTAATGTACGAGAGCTAGAACACACGATCGAACGAGCGCTTGTTATGGCAGATGGCAATGTCATTGCCATGAGCGACCTCAACCTTCCGAGTCACACCTATGTTGTATCGGCATTTAGCAGTCCACCTTCTGAGAAGCCAAAGCTTGAAGCTTCTCAATCGAGAGTCGAGCGCGAAACCGAGGCAGAGGAATTGTCGCTCGAAGATTACTTCCAGCGTTTTGTTTTAGAGAATCAAGATGCGATGAACGAAACAGAGCTAGCTCAGAAGCTCGGGATCAGTAGAAAGTGCCTTTGGGAGCGAAGACAAAGATTCGACCTACCCAGAAAGCGTAAGCGAGGCGCTGCCTGACACACCACATGGTGCGATAAGTAACATCAGGGGGTTTACTTCGGTAACACTTTTGTAATAAACCCCTAGTAATCGGACGCCCAAAAAAAATTAACATATTGTTTTTCATAGTAAAAATATGAGTGGCATAGCAAATGCAGTGACGGAGACAGAGCCAAAATAAGAATAAGCGGCCAAATAAAAATAATATGTGTCACTACGGACCTGGGCGGGGAAGGTAACTTCCCCCAGTTTCTTTTTTTCCCTTCACAGCACCTGAGTTGATAAGATCGCGGCTTGTCGCTTTCGAGTCCTCTACTTTGCAAACCATTGATTCCAGCAAGCTCATTGATCACACGGCGCTGTCGCGCGCTGCGGTCTCTGTCGTCGAGCGACTTTGTGACAATGGCTACAGCGCATTCATCGTTGGTGGCGCCGTTAGAGATTTGCTCTTGGGGAGGCGACCAAAAGACTTTGATGTCGCAACCAATGCCACCCCGGAGCAGGTCGTTGCCCTATTTCGCGGGTCGCGCATAATTGGGCGACGGTTTCAGATTGTCCACGTGCGCATGGATAGAGAGATCATCGAAGTAACGACTTTCCGTGGTCACCACGGTGATGGAGCCCCTCAAACCGCCGTTAAGTCTCATAAAGGACTGTTACTTCGCGATAATGTCTACGGAACGCTTGACCAAGACGCGGCGCGGCGCGATCTCACCATCAACGCGCTCTACCTGGATCCAGTCAATAAACTTATTCTTGACGACCTCGATGGAATAGAAGACATCCGACAGCGGCTCGTTAGAGTAATTGGCGACCCGGCTACTCGGTATAGCGAAGATCCAGTTCGGATGCTTCGGGTCGTCAGATTCGCAGCAAAACTCGGTTTCACCATAGAGGAAACGAGCCAGGCGGCCATTAGCCAATGCTTGCACCTGTTAGCCGATATTCCCGCTACGCGCCTGTTCGACGAGACGCTCAAGCTCTTTATGGCCGGATTTGCAGCACCTACGATAGAGCATCTAGCAAAGCACGGGCTACTGGAGCCTCTCTTCCCTGAGGCTATCGGGGCGATGAATGAGCCGTCATCGAGAAGCCTTATTCTTAAGGCGATGGCGAACACGGATGCACGCATTGCTAGGGGAAAGCCGGTGACACCGGCTTTCCTCCTCGGTGCATTGTTGTGGCCCGCGGTTGCTGCCAAAGGTCGTGATATTGCCAGCGCTGGTGCCCACCAGGGATCGCCCATCAATGCAGCTAGCCAACAGGTACTCACGGTCACGTTGCAACGAGTGTCCATCCCCAAACGATTCTCGATTCCCGTGAGGGAAATTTGGGAGCTTCAGCCCAGGCTCGAAAAATGCTCCTCAAAGCGAGTGAAGTCGGTCTTGTCGCAACGACGCTTCAGAGCTGCATTTGATCTGTTATTGCTAAGATCCGAGTCCTCGGAAGAACTGAAGTCGACCGTATCATTCTGGGAAGAACAGCAACAGCTGTTTCCCGATGTGGTTGGCAGTTTGCCGGCGACTGAGAGTCCGCAGCGCAAGCGACGGCTCCGCCGGAGAAAGCGTAGCCAATGACACTAACGGTCATCGCGCTGGGTTCTAATCTCGACAATCCACCTCAGCAACTTAAAGAGGCGTGTTTCAAATTGTCGCGATTACAGGGCCTGACCGGATTACGTGTCTCAAGTGTTTTTATCTCGCATCCAATGGGCCCCCAGGATCAACCACCGTTTTTTAATGCGGTCGCAACTTGCCTCTACACTGAAAGACCACGACAACTTCTGGTTGAGCTTCAGGCGATTGAGCAAGCCATGGGGCGCGTAAAAGTGCGGCATTGGGGCGAGCGTTGTATTGATCTAGACATCATTCAAATGGGCGAGCAGCTAATTCACGATATCGACCTTCGTATTCCGCATTCGGGCATTAGTGAACGCCTCTTTGTCGTGGAACCGATGATTGAGCTACTGGGGGCTGATCACAAGGTGCCAGGACTGGATGATCTTGGTACGCTTCGCGGTAAACTCAAGCATCACTCGATTTCGCTGTGTCAGGACATCGATATCAACGATGTGACAGTGGCCTAGGCAGGTATGTTTTGACAGATGGAACCACACAGCCAATTGACCTTAGAGGTCGAGTGCCGCAGCCCTACATCGCGATTGAGGGGCCTATTGGCGTAGGAAAAACAACGCTAGCTAAACAGCTTGCGGAGCTATTTGACTACCAATTGCTGCTTGAAGACGCGCACGAAAACCCATTCCTATTAAAGTTTTATGAAAACCGCCGACAAAACGCGTTAGCAACACAGTTATTTTTCCTCTTTCAACGCGTTCAGAAAATTGACGACCTCAAACAGCAAGATCTCTTTAGACCTCTGAGGATCGCTGATTTCCTCATCGATAAAGACCCTCTATTCGCTCAGGTCAATCTCGATGCCGATGAATACGAGCTATACGGCAAGGTCTACAACCAAATGACGGTCGACGCGCCAACGCCCGACTTGGTTATTTACCTGCAGGCATCGGTAGATCGCCTGCTTGAGCGAATTGATCGCCGAGGGATTGCATCAGAACGGACAATTAGTCGGCAGTACCTTGAAGAGTTAAACGAGGTGTACAGCGAATTCTTTCTCTACTACGATTCGGCGCCGTTGTTAATCGTGAATGCCAACCAGATTGACTTAGTGAATCGACATGAAGATTTTGCTCAACTAGTCGACTACGCTCTCGACATCAAAGCGGGGCGGCACTATTTCAACCCAACATTCATCGATTAACGTAACTAAGAGAACCATCAAGGAGCAGCAAGGTCGATGTCCGATCGAATAACCACGAGCAAGCTTGAAGCCATGAAAACCTCTGGTGAAAAGTTTGTGATGGTCACAGCCTATGACTCTACCTTCGCCAGGCTGGTCAGCGATGCAGGTGCGGAGTGTATTCTTGTCGGAGACTCGCTCGGTATGGTGCTACAGGGCCATGACACAACTGTGCCCGTCTCTCTGGAGGCCATGGTCTATCACACCGAGTGCGTGGCCCGTGCCCGTCCAAAGTCGATGATTGTTGCGGACCTGCCATTCATGACCTATTCATCACCTGACGTTGCGCTTTCCGCCTCTATGGAGCTAATGCAACAAGGCGCTCAAATGGTGAAACTCGAGGGTGGAACCTGGCTCAGTGACACCATTCATCAGCTGGTACAGCGCGGCATCCCCGTTTGCGCTCACTTAGGTCTGACGCCTCAGTCGGTCAACGTATTTGGTGGCTATCGAGTGATGGGCAGAACACCCAAGGAAGCGAAGTCGATTCTGGCCGATGCGGTTGAGATTCAGGATGCCGGCGCCAGTATCTTGCTGCTTGAATGTGTACCAGAGGAACTCGCCGCGGACATCTCGTCCAAACTTGATATCCCTGTTATCGGTATCGGCGCAGGGGCAGGTACTGATGCACAGGTGCTTGTGCTCCATGACCTACTAGGACTGACGGAAAAGCCGGCAAAGTTCGTGGAGAACTTCATGGAAGGCGCCGACTCTATTCAAGATGCAATTGCCGCGTTCGTTCGAGCGGTTAAAGACGGCTCCTATCCGAAAGCACAGCACACGTATCAGTAACGATGGAAATTCTGCGCAGCCTTAACGCAATGCGCGAGTGGCGCACGTCGCTGGCAACTGAGCAACGTGTCGGATTTGCACCCACCATGGGCAACCTACACGCAGGTCACATTGAACTCATTAATGTCGTAAAGCAGCAGAGTGATGTCGTCGTCGCCTCTATCTTTGTTAATCCCATGCAGTTCGGTGGCAATGAGGACCTGGATGCCTACCCCCGAACACTTGCGGCGGACCTAGCAAAGCTCGAAGCGGCGGGAACTGCCGCTGCATTTACACCCACGACGACTGATATTTACCCCGACGGCGTATCTCAGCATACGGCCGTCGATGTCCCCAAACTCACTGACGTGCTCTGCGGTGCGTCACGACCCGGTCACTTTCGTGGCGTCACAACGGTGGTTAGTAAGCTCTTGGGTATTGTGAGGCCCCATGTCGCAGCCTTCGGGGCAAAAGACCTTCAGCAGGTGCTGGTCATAAAGAAAATGGTTCGTGACCTCTCAATGAATACAGAGATCGAGGTGGTACCTACCGTGCGCGAGTCCGATGGTCTCGCCATGAGCTCACGCAATGGCTATTTGAGCCACGACGACCGTGCGCTGGCACCACTGTTTTCACTAACGCTGGAGGAGACTGCTAAACGAGTCGCAGAGTCGGGCTCCGACATCGAAACGGCAATAGCAGAAAGCAAAGCCATACTCACTGAGGCCGGTTTCATCGTGGATTACCTCGAAGCACGCCGTACCCATGATCTTTCCGCGGCCTCGTCACTGAATCAGGAAACCGCGATTTTCGGCGCAGTGTTTCTCGGCACTACCCGCCTCATCGATAACCGGATCATCTAGCCCGTAGTTAGTGAGCAGCTCGGGGCGGTGCCTGCGATGCCGCTGAGCTGGGCTCGTGCAAAAACTCCAGCAATTCCTCTACTTCACTGGGCGGCGGCGCAGATATGCGACTCACAGCAAGCGCGACAACAAAGTTCACGATCGCTCCCACGACGCCAAAGGCGTTGGGCTCGATCCTAAAGAACCAGTTCGGGGGCATATTTCCAAGGAATGAGGTGCCGGGGATAAACATAATGCCCTTATGCTGGAATACATAGAGCAAGGTCACTGATATCCCGGCGAGCATCCCTGCCACCGCACCCTCGCGATTGACCCTGCGCGCGAAGATGCCCATCAGTAGCGCTGGGAACAGCGAGGATGCGGCGAGTCCGAATGCCAAAGCGACTGTACCTGCCGCAAACCCTGGCGGATTCAGTCCCAAGTAACCTGCTCCCAATACCGCCGCCGCCATCGCGATTCGTGAAGCCCTGAGCTCAGCCTTCTCGGAAATAGACGGCATATAGGTGCTTTTCAAAAGGTCATGTGAGATGGCACTTGATATCGCTAACAGTAGACCGGCGGCAGTTGACAATGCCGCTGCGAGACCACCCGCTGCCACCAGCGCAATCACCCAGTTTGGTAGCTGTGCAATTTCCGGATTGGCTAGAACCAAAATATCGTTATCGAGTTTAGTTAACTCATTCGTCTTGGGGTCAGCCGTGTATTCAATGCGACCGTCACCATTGAGATCTTCAACCTGGAGTAAGCCAGTCTGCTCCCAGTTCTCAAACCAAGCTGGCTTCTCCGCTATCAGGAGGGTCTGTCCGTCAGACTGCTGCATGGTGTCGATAATATTCAGCCGCGCCATCGCGGCAATTGCTGGTGCCGTCGCATAGAGGATGGCGATGAATACCAGCGCCCATCCAGCGGATCGCCGGGCAGCGGCCACACTGGGTACCGTGAAGAAACGAATAATGACGTGCGGCAAACCGGCAGTGCCGATCATGAGAGAGGCTGTAAACGCCATCATATTCAAGGTACTGCCGCGGAGGGTTGTGGTGTATTCCTGGAAGCCAAGATCCACCAAGATCATGTCAAGTTTATCGAGCAAATAGACATCGCTACCAGCGAGCGTTGATCCTAAGCCTAGTTGCGGCAGTGGGTTACCTGTCAGTTGCAAGCTAATAAAGATCGCGGGAATGGTGTAAGCAGTGATCAATACGACGTATTGGGCAATCTGGGTGTAGGTAATACCCTTCATACCACCCAGGACGGCGTAGAAGAAGACGATAAACATGCCGATACCAAGCCCGGTCTCATAGTCGGTTTCTAGGAACCGTGAGAAGGCCACACCTACGCCTTTCATCTGACCAATGACGTAGGTCACAGAACATAAGATCAGACAAATAACCGCCACGACCCGCGCCGTATCTGAGTAATAACGCTCTCCGATAAAGTCAGGGACTGTGTACTTTCCATACTTCCGCAGATACGGCGCTATTAGCAGGGCGAGTAATACGTAACCACCGGTCCAGCCCATCAAGAATACCGAACCACCATAACCGTTGTAGGACAGTGCGATTAGACCGGCCATCGATATAAACGATGCCGCGGACATCCAGTCAGCCGCTGTCGCCATGCCATTAGCGACCGGATGTACGCCACCATCAGCAACATAAAAATCTTTTGTCGACGATGCGCGGGTAGCGATCGCAATTCCGATATAAAGCGCGAAAGTAAAACCAACAACCAGATAGGTGAGAACCGTCAGACTCATTTTCCAGACTCCTTCTCACCGTCTACATAATCGCGTTCCAGACGCGTCATGACAGAGGAAAACGCGAAGATCAAAGCGATAAAAATGAAGATAGATCCCTGCTGTGCAAACCAGAACCCAAGCTTGTATCCACCGAGCCTTATCTCGTTGAGTGGTTCAACCAATAGGATACCGAACCCGAAACTGACCACGAACCAGACAACCAGCAGGCGTAACATCAGGCTCCGCACCCTGGCCGCAAATCGCTGCCGTCTCTCTACATTTTTATCCTCGACCATTCGCTGGATATCTCCCTTTTCCAAACGCATTTTGTTTCACTACAGAAACACATACGGCATTATTGTTCTTGAGGTAAGACGCGAGTGTTGCGTCCGCGCAGTGATAGAAACACAAGGATCCATTGCATGTCTAACGAGGCCCTATATCCCGTCCCACCTAATTTCTCTGACGCGCACATAACGCCGGAGAAATACCACGACATGTATCGTCAGTCACTGGAGGATCCAGACACGTTTTGGAGCCAGCAAGCCAATGAGTTTCTCTCTTGGGACAAGACCTGGGGTTCGGTGTGCGAGAGCGATTTATCCATTGGCCACGCACGCTGGTTCGACGGCGGGAAACTAAACGCCTCAGTCAATTGTATTGACCGGCACCTGCCCGCTCGTGCTGAGCAAACCGCCATACTGTGGGAAGGCGACGATCCTGGCGAAAGCCAGCACATTAGCTATCAAATGCTCAAGGACGAGGTCTGTCGTCTAGCAAATGTTATGCATGAGCGTGGTGTGCGCGCTGGTGATCGTGTTTGTATTTACATGCCCATGGTGCCCGAAGCCGCCTATGCGATGTTGGCCTGCACGCGGATTGGTGCGATTCACTCGGTTGTCTTCGGAGGATTCTCCCCTGAGGCCCTAAAAGATCGAATTAAGGACGCTAGTTGTCGAATGGTCATCACGGCTGACGAAGGCCTGAGGGGCGGTAAGAAGGTTCCACTGAAAACAAATGTCGACGCAGCATTAGCTGATTGTCCGTCGGTCGATACGGTGATTGTGCTCGAGCGCACAGGCGCTGCGATTGACTGGACCGCTGGCAGGGATATCCCATACGGAGCAAGCACTCGCGCCGCGAGTTCCGACTTCGAGCCCGTGTCTATGGATAGCGAGGCACCGCTGTTCATACTTTACACCTCAGGCTCAACGGGAAAACCAAAGGGCGTGCTCCACACCACCGGAGGCTATTTGTTACAGGCAGCGAGCACCTTCAAGTACGTATTCGACTATCGTGAAGGCGAGGTATTTTGGTGTACCGCTGATGTCGGCTGGGTCACTGGACACTCCTATATCGTGTATGGCCCCTTAGCAACTGGTGCTACCACCGTAATGTTTGAAGGTATTCCCACCTATCCCGACGGAGGCCGTTGCTGGGAGGTTATCGACAAACACCAAATCAACACCTTCTTTACAGCGCCTACGGCCATTCGTGCATTGCATGCGCTGGGGGACGATTTTGTTACTCGGTACTCGAGAAAGAGCCTGAGAATCATCGGCTCGGTGGGAGAGCCCATTAATCCCGAAGCCTGGGAGTGGTATCACCGAGTCGTCGGCAATAGCCGCTGCCCCATTGTCGATAGCTGGTGGCAAACAGAAACTGGGGCCATGATGATCACCCCAATGCCCTCGGCTCACGCGATGAAGCCGGGTTATGCGAGCTTCCCATACTTTGGTGTCGAACCTGCCCTCCTCGATGAGCACGGTAGTGAAATTGAAGGAGAGGGCGCGGGTTATCTGGTAATCAAGCGCTCGTGGCCTGGGCAAATCAGAACAGTCTATGGTGACCATCAGCGACTGATCGACACTTACTTTTCGACCTACGATGGCTACTACTTCACTGGCGACGGTGCGCTGCGCGATGCGGATGGCTACCTCCGAATTACCGGACGCGTGGACGACGTACTCAATGTCTCGGGGCACCGTATGGGAACAGCAGAAGTGGAAAGCGCACTCGTCCTGCACAATGACATTTCGGAAGCGGCTGTGGTCGGCTATCCACACCCAATCAAGGGACAAGGAATCTACTGCTATGTCACACCGGTGACTGGCGTAGAAGATTCACCCGAGCTACGCGCTGAACTTGTGCAACTGTGCGTGAGGGAGATTGGTCCTATCGCAAAACCTGACGTCATTCAGTGGGCGCCCGGCCTGCCTAAAACGCGATCGGGAAAAATCATGCGCCGCATTTTACGCAAGATTGCTGAAAACGAGCTTGATAGCCTAGGAGACACCTCCACACTCGCTGACCCATCGGTCGTTGAGCAGTTGGTAGCGGGTCGCGAGACAGCCTAATCGTCTGTGTTGATCAAGGCGCGGAAAGCCTCCATCGATGCAAGCCGTCGCTCGGGAAAAATGCTCAGGCATAAAAAGGCCCGCTTCTGCGGGCCTTTTTATGCGAGGCGTGATTACTTAGCCTCATCCTCATCTGCTTCATTAGACGCGTCTTCTGATGCCTCCTCGGCATCCGCCGCATCGTCAGTGGCTTCCTCGACTGCTGCCTCTTCCACTGACTCTTCCACAGCACCTGAATCCGCATACGATGCCTCGATTACTTCTTCGCTCACTGCTTCTTCAGCACCCGAGTCTTCAACTTCTGCAGCATCAGCTGATGGGGCTTCGTCAGCCGCCTCATCTTCCAGCAACTCTTTGATAGAGAGCTTAATGCGTCCGCGCTGATCAACATCGAGACACTTAACCGTGACTTCCTGTCCCTCGGTCAGATAATCACTGACGTTCTCAACCCGCTCATTGGCAATTTGAGAAATATGGAGCAAGCCATCCTTGCCAGGCAGAATTGTGATGAATGCACCGAAATCAACGATACGAGCGACCTTGCCGGTGTAAACCGCACCAACCTCGGCCTCAGCCGTAATAGCCATGATCATGTCAACCGCCGCATCACGCGCCGACTGATTTTGGCCAAAGACCTTCACAGTACCGTCGTCATTGATATCAACCGTAGCACCGGACTCCTCAGTGATCTGACGGATGGTTGCGCCGCCCTTACCAATAATGTCGCGGATCTTGTCCGAGTCTACCTTCAGGGTCACCATACTCGGTGCGTTTTCGGATGTGATCTCTCGCGCACACTCCAGTACCGCATTCATCTGGCCGAGGATGTGGAGACGAGCGTGCAATGCCTGCTCCAACGCCACTTCCATAATCTGCTCGTTAATGCCTTCGATCTTGATGTCCATCTGCAAGGCAGTGACACCGGCGGAGGTACCCGCGACTTTAAAGTCCATATCACCCAGGTGATCCTCATCACCCAAAATATCGGTAAGAACCGCAAACTGATTGCCTTCCTTCACCAGACCCATAGCGATACCTGCGACAGGAGCCTTCAGAGGTACGCCTGCCGCCATCATCGCGAGTGATCCCACACAGACCGATGCCATTGAGCTGGAACCGTTGGACTCTGTGATCTCGGATACAACACGAATGGTGTAAGGAAACTCTTCGTCAGTTGGCAGTACCGCTGCCAGACCGCGTCGCGCTAGACGGCCATGACCGATTTCGCGACGGCCAGTTGCGCCAATACGACCCGCCTCGCCCACAGAGTAGGGGGGGAAGTTGTAATGCAACATGAAAGGATCACGTCGCTCGCCTTCGAGCGCATCAATGATCTGCGCATCGCGGGTTGAACCGAGTGTCACGGCACCAATCGCCTGAGTCTCGCCACGCGTGAACAGTGATGAACCGTGCGCGTTTGGCAGTACATCAACTTCGCAAGCAATCTGACGAACCGTTCGGCCATCACGACCATCGATACGCGGCTCACCTGCCAAAATACGCTGACGGACGATGCGCTTTTCGAGCGACTTGAATTCGTCCTTGACGTCATCCGCAGAAGGCCCGTCTTCAACGGCAAGCGCCTCGACGACAGCATCTTTGATCTGACCTACACACTCGTATCGCGCAGCTTTCTCGGTGATGCGGTATGCCTCACCCAGGTCAGCACCTGCGGCTTCTTCAACCTGTGCTTGCAATGCCTCGTCAACCTCGGGTGCTGACCAATCCCAGCGTGGCTTACCAGCCTCTTCAACCAGCTCATCAATTGCCTTGATGACCGTTTGCATCTCTTGATGGGCGTAGAGAACCGCACCCAACATCTGGTCTTCAGAAAGCTCTTTTGCCTCCGACTCAACCATCAGGACTGCGTCGCGAGTACCCGCTACGACCATGTCCAGCTTGCTTTCTTTGAGCGCAACGTAGCCAGGGTTTAGTACGTAGCCCTCGGCCTCGCTGAAGCCAACGCGAGCACCACCGATGGGGCCATTGAAGGGGCAGCCGGATATTGCGAGCGCCGCCGATGTGCCAATCATGGCTGGGATATCGGGATCAGTGTCCAAGTTAGCCGACATGACCGTGCAGACGACCTGCACCTCGTTCATGAAACCATCAGCGAAGAGCGGACGGATAGGCCGGTCAATCAGGCGCGAGGTCAAAGTTTCCTTTTCGCTAGGACGCCCTTCGCGCTTGAAAAATCCGCCTGGGATTTTGCCCACTGAATAGGCTTTCTCAATGTAGTGGACGGACAATGGGAAGAAATCTTGTCCAGGCTTTGCTTTTTGTTGAGCTACCACTGTGCAAAGCACAGAGGTAGTGCCCATGGTCACCATAACGGCTCCCGAGGCTTGACGCGCTATGCGTCCAGTTTCCAGCGTGACCTCCTGGCCACCGTACTGGAAAGTTTTAGTAACAACGTTCACTTAACTATCTCCAAAATAAATTGGCCGGCATAAAGCCGGCCTTAAGTCGTTTTTATCGGCGCAAGCCAAGACGCTTAATCAGTGTTGCGTATCGAGATGTGTCCTTGCGCTTCAAGTAATCCAACAGTTTACGGCGCTGGTTAACCATGCGAATGAGACCACGACGTGAATGGTGATCCTGCGCATGCTCTTTAAAGTGCTGCTGTAGCTGCTCAATATTTGCGGTCAACAGAGCGACCTGAACTTCGGGTGATCCTGTATCACCGTCAGACTGCTTGTAGTCGTCCACGATTTGAGCTTTACGTGCTGCATCTAGTGCCATGATATTTCTCCAACCTGCGTTACTCTGAGCCCACCCGTGCAGGTTTACAGGGGGGCTGGTTAATGACTGCTATACAAACAGTCGCTTCGGAGCGACTCGGCCGTCGTCCAGTATCACTCCGATACCCAAAAATAGCCCACCCGCTTCAGCGATGCGCACCATACCACTAAGCGGCGCATTTCGCACTAGGACCGGTTGTCCTTGTTTTAGGTAGAAAGCCGCAGAATCACTGAGTTCGACCCTATCAAGGTGACCCACAGCAATCTCGGGATCGATGAGAAACTGGTCAAGCGCGTCGGGCCCTTCCTTTTCGGCCACATCGACCAGCGTCTGCAGATCAATCGATTGGCTTAGATCAAACAGGCCGGTCGCTGTTCTTCGCAGGGCGCTCATATGGCCCGGCAGTCCCACTGCCTCCGCTATGTCCTCTGACAGCGTTCGTATATAGGTCCCCTTACTGCAGGACACTCGAATATCCGATGTTGCAACGACGCCCGGTGCAAACGAGGTCATTTCAATCGAATGAACGGCAATCCGACGCGAGTTTCTCTCTACTTCCTTACCTTGTCTCGCCAGCTTATAAAGCGGCTCTCCATCTACTTTCAATGCGGAGTGCATGGGGGGTGTCTGGTCAAACTCGCCGACAAAGGAGGTGAGCGCCGCGACGACATGATCGGTTGTCAGTACCTCAGCCGTCTGCTCCGCTAGGACCTCACCTTCACTATCACCCGTAGTCGTTTTGATGCCAAAACTAACCGTCGCGTTGTACGCTTTATCGGAGTCCAGCAAAAACTGAGAGAGCTTTGTTGCCTCGCCCAGACAAATGGGTAGCACGCCACTCGCCAACGGATCCAAATTACCGGTATGACCCGCCTTGGCTGCATTAAACAGGTGACGCACGCGTTGCAGTGCTTGATTTGATGAGGGGCCGATAGGCTTATCGAGAACGAGAATACCTGTGACTGCCCGCCCTTTCCGCCGTCCCGCCATGTTAGGTCTCGTCTTCGCCCGAGGGGTCTCGGTTTTGAGCGTCCGATGCACGGGACTTGCCCAATAGCGCTTCCATCTGACGACCGCGGCCAACGCTCTCGTCAAATTTAAACGTTAGTTTGGGCACAGTTCTCAAGGTCGATTCACGAGCGATTTCGCTACGCAGAAAACCAGCGGCTCTATCGAGTACACGAGTCACCTCCTCTGCCGATTTAGCGTCCTCCAGCCCTAACTTGGTAAAGAAGACCTTCGCGTAACGTAAATCTCTACTGACCTCGACCGCCGTAATGCTGACAAACTCGGCTCTCGGATCGCGAACACTGTGCAGCAGGAGCTTTGCTAGCTCCTGCTGCAGAAAATCGGCGACTCTCTCAGTTCGGCTGAACTCTTGACCCAAAGCGTTTTACCTACAGAGACCGAGCAACTTCGTTGACATCGTATACTTCGATAAGGTCACCCACTCTTACGTCGGTGTAGTTCTTCACGCCGATACCGCACTCGGTACCACTTCGAACCTCATTCGCATCATCCTTGAAGCGGCGCAATGATTCGAGCTCACCTTCGTAAATAACAATATTGTCTCGCAAAACACGGATAGGCTTGGAGCGATAGACTGTGCCCTCCGTCACCATACAACCGGCGATAAGGCCAAACTTGGGCGAGCGGAAGACATCCCGTACTTCAGCGATGCCCACAATCTCCTCGCGTAACTCTGGCGACAACATACCCGACAAGGCTGCCTTAACGTCGTCAATGAGATCGTAAATGACATTGTAGTAGCGAACTTCTACGCCTTCATTTTCAGCGAGGCCACGCGCCTTGGCGTCGGCTCGTGTATTGAAACCGAAGATAACCGCATTACTCGTTATAGCCAGCGATATATCGGTCTCGGTGATACCACCAACACCGCCAGCAACCACATTAACTTTCACCTCTTCGTTACCCAGGTCCGACAATGAAGACTGGAGAGCCTCAAGTGAACCTCGAACGTCCGCCTTGATGACAATATTCAGCGTTTGCACTTCACCCGCCGTCATCGTCTCAAACATACTATCGAGCTTGGCGGCTTGCTGACGAGCCAGCTTGCTGGATCGCTGCTTCTCTTGGCGGAAATCTGCAATTTCGCGAGCGCGCTTTTCACTCTCAACAGCCACGAACGGGTCACCTGCATCGGGCGTTCCATCAAGGCCCAGAATCCCAACAGGGATGCTCGGACCAGCGACTTTAATCGGCTGTCCGTTTTCATCCAGCATGGCTCTAACACGACCATACTGTAAGCCTGCGAGAACGATATCACCCTGATTCAGAGTGCCTTGCTGTACCAATAGCGAAGCGACAGGGCCGCGTCCTCGATCAAGCCGCGACTCAATCACAAGACCGCTGGCTGGAACATCAGCCGGTGCTTTCAGCTCAAGTAACTCCGACTGCAACAGAAGGGCTTCTAACAAGGTATCGATACCTTCACCTGTATGCGCTGACACAGGAATAAACTGAGTATCACCACCCCAATCCTCCGGAATCACCTCTTTTGCAGCCAATTCGTTTTTGACTCGGTCGGGGTCAGCGCCCTCTTTGTCCATCTTGTTAATGGCAACAACCAATGGCACGCCAGCCGCTCGTGCATGCTGGACCGCCTCTTCTGTCTGCGGCATAACGCCATCGTCGGCGGCAACCACCAAAATAACGATGTCCGTGGACTTAGCACCACGAGCGCGCATCGCCGTAAAGGCCGCGTGACCGGGCGTATCAAGGAAAGTGATCATGCCCATATCAGTCTTCACGTGGTAAGCACCAATATGCTGGGTAATACCACCCGCCTCGCCGACGGCGACACGTGAGCTACGAATGTAGTCGAGCAGCGATGTCTTACCGTGATCGACGTGGCCCATCACAGTGACGACAGGTGCACGAACTTCAGGTGTGCCCTCTTGACTTGCCAGAGACTCCTCTAACTGCTCCTCGAGCTCATCATCGCTCTTCAACTTTATGCGATGACCGAGTTCCTCTACCACGAGACTCGCTGTGTCCTGATCAATCATCTGGTTAATGGTTGCCATGACTCCGAGCTTCATCAGCTCTTTAATCACCACACCCGCTTTCACCGCCATCTGCTGCGCGAGATCACCCACGCTGATGTTTTCTGGCAACTCGACGTCGTAAATAATCTTCTCGGTAGGCTGCTC
>PKCZ01000034.1 GCA_002862405.1 Pseudomonadota bacterium | reverse complement strand
ACAGACCAGGATCCGGTCACGTACATGACGCCGTCCACAACAATAGGCGTCGCTTCGGCACCGCGTGGCTTATCCATGGTGTAAACCCAGTCCACACCCAAGTTTTGAACGGTATCGCCATTGATCGAGGCGAGTGACGAGTGTCGAGTCTCATCGTAAGAGCCGCCGTAGGTAAGCCACATCTCGGGCTCTTCCGCTGCGTTCATGATGCGCTGTGTGTCCACTGCCGCAACAGCGCTTGACGCTTCTACTTGCGTTTCCACGGGGGTATCAGAATCTCCGCACGCAGACACAACCGCCGCCGCCACTAGACTTGCCATAACGTTCTTATAAGACATATCAAATCCTCAGAGTTTTAATTGTTATCCCTCCGAGTTTAGCCAATGTCTGGCGCATGTGGAACCACAGTTATTTGGCGAGGAAACCCATCGCATCCTCCAAGCCGCCTAAGGTTAAGGGATACATCTTCTCTTCCATGAGCTGATTGGCAATGGAAATGGACTGAGTGTATTGCCACTCGTCCTCAGGTACGGGATTCAGCCAGACGCACTTCTCATAGGTCGAGCGCAGACGCTCCAACCAAACGGCACCTGGCTCCTCGTTCCAGTGCTCCACACTGCCGCCCGGCTGAACGATTTCATAAGGCGACATGGAGGCGTCTCCGACGATCACTACTTTGTAGTCGTGGCCGAATTTATGCATCACATCATGCAACGGTGTTCGCTGATTGTGACGCCGGATGTTGTTTTCCCAGACGTTGTCGTAGAGAAAGTTATGGAAGTAGAAGTGCTTGAGGTGCTTGAACTCGCTTCTGGCCGCAGAGAACAGCTCTTCGCATACCTTTACATGAGGATCCATGGATCCACCTACGTCAAGGAACAGGAGGACCTTCACAGCGTTGTGCCGCTCTGGAACCATCTTGATATCGAGCAGCCCAGCATTTTTCGCTGTGGAGCTGATCGTATCATCAAGATCGAGCTCGTCTGCCGAGCCCGTGCGTGCAAACTTTCGCAGTCGACGAAGCGCGACTTTAATGTTTCGAGTGCCAATTTCGACACTGTCATCGAGGTTTTTAAAGTCTCTGCGGTCCCATACTTTGACCGCCTTCTTGTTTTTACCCTGTCCGCCCACGCGAATACCTTCAGGATGAAAACCGTCGTTGCCGAACGGAGATGTACCGCCAGTACCAACCCACTTATTACCGCCCTCGTGACGCTTCTCCTGCTCCTCTAGACGCTTTTTGAACTCGTCGATCAGCTTCTCCAGTCCCCCCAGCGACTCTATTTTCGCTTTGTCCTCTTCCGAGAGCTGTTTCACGAACTCTGAGCGTAACCAGTCGTCGGGGATCAGCGCCTCAATAACATCATCCACACCTTCAAGATCACGAAAGTGCAGGCCAAACGCCCGATCAAAACGATCGTAGTATTTCTCATCTTTCACCATCACGGCGCGTGAGAGATTGTAGAAGTCGTCAATACTGCCAAAGACGAGCTGTTTGTTCATCGCAGCGAGCAAATCCAAAAGCTCACGGGGCGTAACCGGAACGCCACCGTCTTTTAATCCCTGAAAAAAATTGACGAGCATCGGTTAGCTCCTTACTGACTGCTTTCTCTACGATGCATGAAAGCGAGACGCTCAAGCAATTGAACATCTTGCTCGTTCTTAACCAACGCACCGTACAAGGGCGGAATTGCCTTGCTCTGATCGCGATTCTTCAGTACTTCATCTGGAATATCGTCCGCCATCAACAACTTCAGCCAATCAATTAGCTCAGACGTTGAAGGCTTTTTCTTTAAACCTGGAATCGCTCGGAGCTCAAAGAAAACTTCAAGCGCCTCTTGCACCAAATCTTGCTTAATGGACGGATAGTGCACGCCAATGATCTGGCGCATCGTATCCCGATCGGGGAAATTAATGAAGTGGAAGAAGCAACGGCGCAAGAATGCGTCGGGAAGCTCTTTCTCATTATTGGACGTAATAATAATGACGGGGCGATGCTTGGCCTTGATGGTCTCGCCTGTCTCGTAGACGAAAAACTCCATTCGATCGAGCTCGACGAGAAGGTCATTGGGGAATTCGATGTCCGCCTTGTCGACCTCGTCAATGAGCAATACCACCTGCTCATCGGCATCAAATGCGTCCCAGAGCTTTCCCCGCTTGATGTAGTTGGAGATGTCGTGGACACCCTCATCACCCAGCTGTGAATCACGGAGCCGCGATACAGCATCGTACTCATACAAGCCCTGCTGGGCTTTCGTAGTTGACTTGATGTGCCACTGGATCAGCTTCATTCCCAAGCCTGATGCAACTTCTTCAGCCAGCATGGTCTTGCCAGTGCCGGGCTCGCCCTTAATGAGTAAAGGACGCTGTAGCGCGACCGCCGCGTCTACGGCCATTCTGAGGTCGTCAGTCGCTACATAATTGTCAGTGCCGGTGAATTTCATATAACAGCTCCCTAAAATCGAGACGTGAGACTAACGGACAATCCGCAGGTTTACGAGTCGTTTTACTAATTCTGACGATTCGCAGATCTACTACTGGCTAGGACGTGACGTGGACAATCGTGCGGTGATGATGCCCACAATAACCCCCATAACCGCGCCTAAGGACAGCATTAAAAAAGCCCCTACCGCCGCTTCCATACCACCTGCAAACATCAGATTAAACACACCCGTGATCAGCGCGGGTGCGAGCGTATTAGCGTCGGCGGCCGCATAGGAGGGGACGAGCAAAAGACCAGCAACGAGACCCGTGGTCGCACCAGACCACATCGGCGATAGATGACGAAAAACCATCACGTAGAGCAGTCGGCAACCCACGCCAGCGGCCAACCAATAAATGACAAGTGCAAATAGGTAACTAGTGGTCGTCATCATGACGCGTGCGCTCCCCCGTCGGCATTTGCAAATAATAACCCGCATCAGCAACACCCTCGAGCACTTCTTCGCCCGTGCACCTTGCCAGTTGCCGCTCTGGCGTAATATCCAGCGTAATTACTTCTCTAAGCTCGCCTAACAATGAAAGCAGATCGGCTGGTAAATCCTCGGCTCCCGCGTCTGCCGATATGAATAGATAGGTATCCGGTTTACGCTTTCCTGCCAACACCCGGATACTATTTGCAGCGCTCATACAGTCACCTCGTCGTCTCGAGCAAAATGATTCCAGAATCTTGGTACATAAACCCACAAACTGATGGCTCGGGCAATGACGAATACCACCATTGCCCACCACAAGCCCACAAGCGCGTAGGTTTCTGTCAGTGCCCAGACCGCCAACAAAAATACTAAGAGCGACACGAACGACGCATTCCGCATCTCTTTTGTCCGTGACGTGCCAATGAATACGCCGTCCAACTGGAATGCTGGAAATGAGGCAATGACATAAACGGCGCAGATGTGTAGCAACCCCAGCGAGGTCACAATGACTTCATCAAGATCAGTCAGTGCGGCCACGAGCATCTCTCCGAAAAATAGTATAGCCGCAGCAAGTGCCACTGCAGCACCCGCAGCTAATACCGTTGTTCGGTGCAAGGCAAGCTTAAATGCCCGGACATTTCTGGCGCCGTAACTGCGACCTACCTGAGATTCAGCGACATAAGCGAATCCATCGAGAAAGAAGGCGGTGAACGCCATGATCTGAAGCACGATGTGCGTAGCGGCAAGTGATACGACACCGAATTTAGCGGCCTCGTTGGTAAAATAGGAAAACGCGAAGACAAGTAGCATCGTTCTGATCATGATGTCTCCATTGGCGGTCAGCAAGCGCCACATCTGCGTCATTTCGCGCACGCGGTCCACCGGCCAGAACGCGTACCAAGCCGCACCAACCTCGTGTTTCGCAGCGAGGAATCGTTGCAATCGGTAAAACCCGACCAGACAGGTGATGATTTCGGAAAAAACGGTGCCAATAGCAATGCCATACGCGCCAAGGCCCAAAACCCCAGCGGCGAGAATATCCAGCACCATATTCAAACCGTTGAGAAAAAGCTGAAGCTTAAGTAACTCTTTTGCCTCCCCAAGCCCTATCCAGACACCCATAATGACGAAGACAAGCAAAGTCGCAGGAGCACCCCAAATTCGCGTGTAAAAATACGTTTTTGCGACGCTCTCGACCGCTGCATCGCCCGACAACAAGCTAAAACTGAGCGCTCCGATCGGACACTGGATTAAAAGTAATAGCACCCCAATAATCAGCGCAATAATGCAAGATCGACCCAGAATGGCTCGGACCTCTTTATGGTCAGCCGACCCGTCAGCTTGCGCGATAAAGCCGGTTGTTCCCATCCTGAGGAACCCGAAACTCCAATAAACAAAGGAGAAAATAAGGGACCCAAGCGCAATTGCTCCCAACTCAACGACGGAACCCGTGTTA
Organism: Pseudomonadota bacterium; assembly: GCA_002862405.1. GTDB lineage: Bacteria > Pseudomonadota > Gammaproteobacteria > Pseudomonadales > Halieaceae > Luminiphilus. The sequence goes on along the minus strand of PKCZ01000034.1, from coordinate 36,165 downwards.
CCAATAACCGCAGTATCAACAATACCGAGCAGCGGCACCGACGCATTGGCCAAAATGAAAGGCCATGCCATTGCAGTCAAAGATGCGTAACTCAAGCTGTCAGTGAGATTGCGCATTCATGCCTTGGGGTCAGTAGATGGGCCCGCTAGTGACACCAATAGCGCTACTAGGTGCTGAGTTATGACCGGATCTCTCCAACCCAAGAGATCTTCCGGCACTTCCTGAGATTCCAAGGTAGCGTGAATTAGTCGCTCAACGTCCTTACTCGCAAACAGAACCTCAGGCGCAACGCCAAGAGTCACCGCAGTGGTTGCGACAGCTTCTCCTAGCGTTGATGCCCATTCTTTTTGATCTGAGCGCAGCGGTGCCTGCCAGCCAGCAGGCAATTCGGACAGGTCATCACTTGCATTGGCGATGACCTCCAGAATGCGCTTACCCCTTTTTTTGATAATAGCGTCGTGAAGTCCATCGACGGTCGACAGCTGTGCCATATGCGATGGCTGACGCTTCGCAAGTGATACCATTACCTTGTCGGGTATCACCCAACTTCGTGGCCTATCCAGTCGTCTCGCCTCTTCATCGCGCCAGTCGATCAATCGATGAAGTATGGCCTGCTCGCGAGGTTTCATTTTCCAAGCCGATTTAAATTTTGCCGCGGGCCCTCGGCCACCAAGTGTCAGACGCGCCGTATCGTCCAGAACCCAGGCTAAACGCTGACGATCTTCGCACGCATCGTAGAGTTGCTCTCCGATCTGGCGAAGGTAGGTAACATCGAGCGCGGCGTAACTAAGCTGACGGTCGGTCAAGGGTCGTTTAAGCCAATCCGAAGTAGTTTCCTCTTTGGATATAACGTCACCCGTATACATCTCCACCATTGCCCTATAGCCGAGTCCGAAGCCTCGTCCGAGCACAGCCAGCGCGCGTTGAGTATCGAATAGAGGGGTTGGCGTCATCTGAAGCCACCGATCAAATACTTCTAAATCTTCACTAGGGCTGTGGATCAGCTTGATCACGCGGGAGTCAGCCAATAACTCTCTCACTGAATCAAGAGTAGAAATCGTTGTTGGATCAATTAGATACGACTCTTTTCTCCAGCAAAGCTGTAGCAGTGCAACTTGCGGATAAAACGTGTCTCGACGTCGAAACTCGGTATCAACGGCAACAAATCGCTCGCCCGAGTGCTGCTCCAGCAGCGCATCCAAGGCCTCATCTGTTTCTATAAGCTCGTATGTCAAGCTTGCCCTACTTCTTTTCTACCGCCCAACGCGTGAGCCAACGTGGTTGGATCGATAAATTCCAGTTCACCGCCCAGTGGCACCCCGTGAGCAATGCGAGTGACCTTGATGTTATGTCGTTGTGCGAGTTCCGCGATGTAATGACCTGTTGCTTCACCCTCGACGGTCGGGTTGGTCGCCAGAATGACTTCCGCAATCGACTCTGAATCGAACAGACCGTTGAGGCTGTCTAGACCCAGCTGCTTTGGACCGATCCCATCCAAGGGCGACAAATGCCCCATGAGCACAAAGTATAGTCCCCGATAACTTCCCGTCTGTTCTATCGCCATTACGTCAGCTGGGGTTTCAACAACACACAGTGCCGTATCGTCGCGCTTTGGATCACCGCAAATCTCACAAATAGTCAGTTCTGTAAAATTACGACAGCGTTGGCAGCGTTCAACCTTTGCCAGCGCATTTAAAAGTGCATCCCCCAACAATTGAGCTGCCTCGCGATCGCGCTCGAGCAAATGTAATGTCATTCGCTGAGCAGATTTAGGCCCCACACCGGGCAAGTGTCGTAGCGCCTCAATCAATTCTTGTATTGCGGGACTCAGTTTCAAGGATCTACAGCTCCACTAGGGGGGGACGGACCGACTCTGGAAGGACAATGGCATCAAAATCGGTCAACAACGCGTTGAGACAATCATCAGACTCGAGCGCTTGGCGCGCAGCTGAGAGCCGTCGCTGCTCCAACAATTCGCGTTGATGCGCAGGTGTGTTATCCGAGGTTTCACCTAGAACAACCTGTACGGTCACCAGATCTTCTAACACTTGTTCGATCGCAGATGCCAGACCTCTCTGGTGCCGTTCGTTGAAGAGCGTGGCATTGGCGGGAGACACCGTAAAACATAGAGTCCGGTCAAAGGCCACAGACAGCTCGAAGTGCGAGGCTACCGTGTGTATAACGCCTTTGAGCCCCAACGTTTCGAAAAAGTCGGGCCAGGATCCATGGGTTGGCAGATCCTCATCTGGTGGCTTGGCTCCGTCAGGGACCTCAATGACAGTCGGGGACAGAACCTGACTGCCATTGGCAACACCGTTGGAAGCCCCCAACGGATGGACGCTTGTTGCAGCTCGTGTTGGCACCTCGACGATTGCCTGTGAGGGTTTATCAGCAACTTCCACCGCGGGCGCGAGATTTTCTGCTGCAAAGGCTCTGGACACTGGCGCAGAAACCCGCTTTGACGCGACAATTTCCCGCTCGAAAGCCATTTGATCCGCGCTTATAACGTCGTTGCTAGGTCGATCCGATGAAATACTCGGTTGTTGCTTTGACGTGGTTACCGGCTCCACCGGCATCACCGGTGGCTCAGGCTTTTTTGCCGGGAGCACCTCAGATGCGTCTGTCAACACAACGGCCGGTCTGAAGGCAATCATTCGCAGGACAGCCATATCGAGCCCAGCACGGGGATCAGACGCCAAATAAAGCTCACGTTTCGCGGCCACAGCCATCTGCCACCACAAATGCGCATCATCAGCTGTCATACCCTGAGCCACGCTCGCCAGCCTCTCATGCTCGGGTAAGGTCAAATCTACCGAGCCTGGTACTGCCTGAGCCAAGCTTATCTGGTGTAAGACTGATGCGAGCTCGTCTAATGTCCCGGCATAGTCCGGTGAATGTGACGCGATGTCCTCGACCACAACCAGTGCAAGCTTGGGATCGTTCGCAACGATTGTATCCAGCAAGTCAAATACCTTGGTTCTCGACACTGTGCCAAGCATTTGCCGGACTTCATCAGCCGCCAACTTTCCCGATCCATGCGCGATGGCCTGGTCAGTCAGCGACAGTGCGTCTCGCATCGACCCCTCGGCACCACGAGCGAGCAATGCCAGCGACTCATCGTCGAAGCTTACCGATTCCTCTGCCAGCACCTGACGAAGATGATCAATGATTTGCTGCGGCACCATGTTCTTCAAGTTGAACTGTAGACACCGCGACAACACGGTTGCGGGCAGTTTTTGCGGATCTGTCGTTGCCAGTAAAAACTTGACGTGTTCCGGTGGCTCTTCGAGCGTTTTCAACAGCGCATTGAAGCTGTGATTCGAGAGCATGTGAACTTCGTCGATCAGGTAAATCTTGAAACGCGAGCGCGTTGGCGCGTACTGAACATTATCAAGCAGGTCTCGCGTATCTTCGACCTTGGTTCGAGAGGCAGCATCAACTTCAAGTACATCAACGCTTCTGCCTTCGGCAATCTCGATGCAACTCGCACATTGCCCACAGGGCTCAGCGGTTACGCCCGTTTCGCAGTTGAGGCTTTTCGCAATCAGCCGCGCAACCGTGGTTTTCCCTACCCCGCGGGTACCCGTAAACAAGTAGGCATGGTGCAGTCTCTCGGACTCTAATGCGGTCGTCAGTGCCTTAACCACGTGCTCCTGTCCAACCATCTCGGAGAAGTTGGAGGGTCGCCATTTACGCGCAAGAACTTGATAAGCCATTTTGGAGCCCGACCGTTATTGGAGGCGACTCGAACAGCCACACCTCGGCACCCGAGTCGATAACTACCGTTGCTCCCTTCCGGGCCTGGCGGGGTTCACTATCTATCGCTGCGAGGGGACCGTCCGAGTCACCAGTGACCTTGTCCGAAGACAAGGCTTCGAAGTGTCTCGGATTAGCGAATTTGACGCAAGTAGAAAGGTTCTCGTCCTCAACCTAAACAGCAACACGACAGGCTGATTTTTGAATGTTAATCGTGATAACATCGCAAGTTAATATCATTAACATTCGAGACACGCGAAGCTATGACATCACGCATGTTCTTTACAACCCTGTTCAGTGCTGTCGGTGCCGCCGGCATCGTACTGTTCGGGTCTGATGCAATCGAGGCAAACGTCAAACCAACCATCTCGACCGAGGCACAGCCCCTACCTGTCGTTGTTGTGCCCTATCAGCTGGAGCGCAGTTACAAGACCACGACACGCTTTTTAGGCGTTGTCGAGGCAAGCTCAGATAGCAATGTGGGTTTTGAGGTCGCGGGCGTCTTAGACGCTCTCACCGCACAGGAGGGTGATTTCGTCACCACCGGTCAAGAGCTTGGTAAACTTGATACGCGCCAGCAAGAAGCCGCGCTCTCGCTTGCGAGGGCGCAATCGAAAGAAGTGGCAGCTCAGCTCGAGCTTGCAGAACTCAACCTAGAACGCATCAACAGCCTACTCAGTCAGAATCTTGTTTCAGAAAGGGAGGCCGACGATGCACGTCTCACCGTTGAAGCTACCCGTGCTCGACTTGAAACCACACAGGCTAGCGTCCGAAATGCAGAAATAGTCGTTGCAAAGAGCCAATTGACCGCGCCCTTCGATGCCGTCGTCTCGAAGACCCTGCGAGAGCCCGGAAGCATCATTGGCCCAAATGTACCGGTCCTACGCCTGGTATCTGTCGGTGAGCGCGAGGCTCACGTTGGCATATCACCAAAATTTGCTGACAGCGCCCGGATTGGTGAGCAGTACAGCCTCTACCTCAACGATACAGCCGTTCCAGCAACACTACGAAGTGTGGGCGCAGACGTGGATTCCCAAACATTGACGGTACTCGTTGTTCTCACCCTACCTGAGGGCACGCCTGCTCGCGTCGGGCAAACCGTTGCACTCCAATTCGAGGAGGATATCACGGAAACAGGCGGATGGTTACCCCTCAGTGCCCTTCTTGAGGGTGACAAGGGACTATGGACTGTGCTTATCACGCGCAAAAATGCGTCCGGTGAGACCATTACAGCGAGAGAAAGTGTAGAGGTCATCTACAGCGAGGGCGATCGCGTCTTTGTGCGAGGAACGATCACCGATGATGCAAAGGTTGTCGCCTCCGGCATGCAGCGGCTGTCACCTGGATCTCCTGTCGAAATCGTACCCTCGATACGCGTGATCAATTGAGCACCCACCAATGATTGCCTCAAGCCTATTTGAAAATGGGCGCTACCTCGCCCTACTCGTGCTTTCCATCGTTGTTGTGGGGTTCACTTCCTACAACAGTTTGGGTCGACAGGAAGATCCCTCGATTACACCTTTCGTTGCTTCGATCCAAACCTTTTATCCCGGTGCCAGCCCTGCGCGGGTGGAGAGCCTAGTCACAAAACCCCTTGAAGACGCTCTGCGAGAGCATCCTAGTGTAGATCAGATCAACTCGAGCTCCGTCAGTGGCGTATCTACTATCGTGGTCGAGGCTGATTACAAACTGCCCCGCGCTGAAATTAAGCGCGTTTGGTCAGAATTGCGGGGTAAAATTGATCGCATTACTGCTGAGCTACCCGACGGTGCCACCAAACCCGTTTTTGACGACGATCTCTTCACGACCTTTGTAAAAATTTTATCTATCAGCGCCGACGAGGGGGTAAGTATATCGCCGTCGCTGTTACGACGAGAGGCTCTTAGCCTGGCCGATGCAGCTCGCAAAGTGCCTCAAACGCGCCGCGTAAAACACTACGGCTTACCTGACGAGGAGATTAACATTGAGATCGATGGCTCAGCCTTAAGCACAATGGGTCTTTCGATAGACGATGTTGCAAGAACATTGGCACTGGCCGATGCGAGGACACCTGCGGGTAAGCTTGCCTCACCTACGAATGCGCTAACCATTGAAGTTGCTGGCAATTTCACCGATGCGCAAGCCGTGAGAGACACGTTTATTAAAGCCGACGCTAACAGCGTCACAGGTATCCGAATTAGCGATATAGCCACTATTACTAAATCTGAAGCAGAGCCACCTGTGAGGTTGGCCCTATCGAATGGACGTCGATCTGTATTTATTGCGGTGGAAATGAAGGAGGGCTATCAAGTCGATAAGTACAGCAAGCAATTCGATGCATTTCTTGAAGACTACCGCACGAATGCAGCCGAAGGGATTGTCATCGAGACAACCTATGATCAGAGCGGGTACACGGAGGCGCGCTTAGCTGGGGTTGCGAAAAATATTATCGCCGGTGTGATTATTGTCGTTTCCGTCTTGTTTTTGACTTTGGGTTGGCGAGCTGCATTGATCGTCGCTCTCAGCCTCCCGCTTTGCACTCTAATGTCAATGGTTGCCTTGAACTATCTAGACGTACCCATTCATCAGTTTTCAATGACCGGCCTAGTAGTGGCTCTTGGACTTCTCGTTGATGGGTCGATTGTGATAACCGACGAGATCCGTAAACACCTACTCAACGGCGATGAGGCGATAGACGCAATGCAAAAAGCAGTCAAACGTATGACCATACCTCTCGTCAGTGCTACGATTACCACGGCGTTCGCCTTTACGCCGATGGCAATACTTAAAGGCGCCGCTGGCGATTTCATAGGAAGCTTAGCGACCTGTGTGATTGTAATGCTTTTTATGAGTTTACTCCTGGCGCTCTCGATCACCCCCGCACTGGGCGGTCGCTTATTGCCCGGCGCATTGATGGCTCGAGCCGCATGGTGGCGGTCAGGGATCGTCCTTCCAAAAGCGAAGGAGGCTTTTGCATCATCTATCGATTGGTCCCTGAAATATCCCTTGGCTTCGATATTGCTTGCCGTGTCAGTGCCTATCCTTGGGTTTGCCAGTGTATCGACACTCACGGCGCAATTTTTCCCGGGCACTGATCGCGACCAGCTCTATCTTAGGATTGAGATGCCGAGAAGTGCGGGCATTGAGGCGACTCTGGAGCTCGTGCGCCAGGTCGATAATGATCTAAGGGCAGAGCCGCTCATTCGTCGAGCCGACTGGTCTGTTGGCGAGAGTCCGCCCGCGTTTTACTATAACCTTCGTTCAAATAAACGTAATGCTCCGGGCTGGGCAGAGGGCATGGTCCTCACGCGAGACGAGAATCAAACAAATGCTTTGATAAGGCGGCTACAGAAAAACTTTGATCGCAAGTATCCTCAAGCGCAGATCCTAGTATTGGGTATTGATCAGGGCCCGCCAGTGGATGCGCCGCTCGAGGTTATCCTCTACGGACCCAATACGCACACCCTACGTGTCTTAGGTGAGCAATTCAGGCAGCGCCTGCAAGAGTTGCCTGACATTACTCATACAAGGTTATCCATTAGCCCAGCTGCGCCGAAATTAGAGCTCTACCTTGACCAAGGTAAAATCCGCCGTCTTGGTTTGGAACGGGCACAGGTAGCCGCGTTAGTAGATGGATATCTCAGAGGTCAGTTTGGCGGCGCTGTCATCGAAGACACCGAGCAGTTGCGAGTTAGAACTAAACTGGAGCGTGAGGTCTGGCAAGACAGCGATAAACTGCTTAATTTGCAGATCCCTCTCCCCGGGAAACTTGGTAAACCTCGGTTTGTACCTCTTTCTGCTATCGGTGACCTACAGATTGTACCGGATGACCCGCCTATAGGGCGGAGAGACGGGGAACGAATTAATCAGGTTCAAGCGTTTTTGACACGAGGCGTTCTTCCGGAGGAAGCGTTAAAGTTACTAAGGCAATCCCTGGAGATAAACCCCATATCGTTGCCTGATGGATACCGTTACAACTTTGGTGGTGACAGTGCTGACCGGGCTGACGTTGTGAACGACCTGATGGGACCGGCGGGACTAGTGCTTTCGTTGTTGTTGGCAACGATTATGCTGACATTCAACTCTTGGCGACTTTCCCTTCTCACTGCCGGTGTCGTCGTTTGTGCCTTCGGGCTGAGCTTCCTCACACTCGCACTTTTTCGTTACCCTCTAGGGATCATGGCTTTGGTTGGTGTGCTCGGGTCAATTGGAGTTTCTGTTAATGCATGCATAATTATTTTGACATCGTTTCAACAATCGCCTGCAGCCGCCAGCGGTAACAGAGTAGCCATGCGCGACGAGGTATTAGACTCAAGTCGCCACATCATATCGACCACTTTGACCACTTTCGGCGGATTCCTGCCACTAATACTTGAAGGCAGTCAGTTCTGGCCACCCTTTGCAATGGCAATTGCAGGCGGTGTTGTACTCTCTACTATTATTACATTCTACCTTGTGCCATCTGCGTACGTGCTTTTAGGAGCGCCGCAGGACAGCCGAATAGAACGTGCTCAGCTGAAGGCGCCTAGGGGAGCACTGACATGAACCAATCGGTTGCGCCCTACCACCACGGTGATTTGCGCAATTGCGCCATCACTGCAGCTGCTGAACTCATCGAAAGCATCGGCAGCTACGACATCACCATTGCACAGGTAGCAAAACGGGTAGGAGTTAGCTCGCCAGCCCTCTACCGTCACTTTAAGGACAAGGATGCTCTGCTTACAGCAGTAAGGGAGCTTGCCCATATTGGCATCATGGAATACACCACGGACGCGCAAGATTCTGTCGCTCCTGGCACCCTCGCTCACATTGACGCGCTTGGGTCCGCATATCTGCGTTTCGCTATGGACAAAAAAGCGTTTTTTGGCCTGATGTGGGAAAACCATGGAGACGCTGAAGAGCGAAGAGCGGAGGCACGTGCGAAGCGAACAGGGTTTCAGGTGCTTCACGAAGCAATCGAGCTTTACTTGCGAAAGCAACGTCCCGAGTCTGTAGAGACCTCGTTACAGACCGCAACGCTATTATGGTCAGCCGCGCATGGCATTGCCACGCTGCAACACAACCGCTTGTTGGACACCTTTGACCACGACGCAGACGCCGAAGCCATGCTACGCACCGCCACCCGGGCAATCTTAAACGTAAATGTTTAAGTCGGCGCACTGGACTCGACTCGGTGACGCAGGTTTTATAAATTGCTGGCAGCAGTTAAGTTTCACTCAGCAAATGGACGGTTAACCACATGACTCATGCCTCTATTCCGCTGTGGCTCATAGCCGCATTCGTCGGTCTCTGGTTGGGCTTTCGGCTCAGTCATTCAATGCATGAGGGCGCTGCGGATTCACGCGCTCCTAATACGGCAAGAGCACTGGTGACGGCCTACTGTCTTGCGGTTACAGGCATCCTTGTTGAGGTGGGGTTAACAGAGTCGTTACCGCGCACCATTCAAATCTGCTGCCTGCTCATAGCGGCCGTCACAGCCATCATGCAGTTGTTACAAATCTGGACTGAAAAACCGGTACCCGGAAAGGACTGTCAAGGTCGCGATATCGTGGAATAACCGCGTTTGATTGTGCGATACTTCCGCGCCCCGCGCCCATAGCACAACTGGATAGTGCACGTGCCTTCTAAGCATGAGGTTCCAGGTTCGAGTCCTGGTGGGCGCGCCATTTACGTCAGCGAATTCTATAAACCGCTCGCTAGTCGAATAAAACGCTCGGATTCACCATCGTTTTCATCTCGAGCACGTTACCGTTCGGGTCCGAAATGAAAAACGTCTCCTGTTCAAATTCAGTGCCTTTAAATCGACGATAGGGCTGGTCTAGATAATCAAACTGGCTGGATTCAATTCGTTGCTTGAGCGCCTGAAATTCCGCCTCCGGCATATGCGCGCCAAAGTGCGGAACGCTGACATTGCCCATGTCGACATCGTGGCGAACACCCGACAATTGCTCCTCACTCTGATGCAATGTCAGCTCGTTACCCCAGAAATTGATATCAATCCATTTTCCCTCTTCGCTGTTGCCCGTAGCACAGCCTAGAACCTCCGTGTAAAAAGGAATCGTCGACGCTAAGTCGCCTGCAGGTACCGCTAAGTGGAACGTATTTGACACAACACACCTCGCTTTTATTTCTTACAACCTTCGTCCGATTTAAAGATCTTACGCTCTATACGCCGAAACTGCATGCAACAGGCCGACCGTGAAATTAAAGTAAGTCACCACCCGCAGCCATCGCAGTTGTACCATCTCGCTCATAGGCCCGCAGTACATTTTTCCCCACTTTCCAGCGGTGAACTTCATCGGGCCCGTCGACCAAACGCTGGCTTCGAATCGATGTGTACCAATCTGCCAGCGGTGTGTCTCGCGAGTACCCGAGTGACCCATGGAGCTGGAGCGCGGTATCCACGACCTGGTGGACCATATTGGCCAAAAATATTTTGGCAATCGAGTTTTCCTGAGTCATATCGAGCCCGTTCTCTGCCTTGTAGGCAATATGCATCAGCATGAGACGCGCTTTGTAAATCTCGGCCGCACAATCCGCCAGCATGAACTGCACACTTTGACGGTCAGAGAGCTTTTTCCCGAACGTCTCTCGCTCCACTACATGTTTGGCCGCCATGTCGAGCGCTCGTTGTGCTTTAGCAACGTTGTGCATGCCATGCCGTAAACGACCGTAGCCAAGGCGGTGTTGGCCCATGTTGAACCCTTGACCCCGTCCCCCCAGTAAATTCGCCTTTGGCACAATCAGATTGTTAATCTCGATCTCGCAGTGGGCTGCACCTAATCGCTCACCCAGCGGTGTGTGACGATGCATGGTGTCGATATTCCGGAGAATTTTGAAACCGGGATTAGGCAACTCCACGATAAAGGTCGAAAACTGCTGATGTCGCGGTGCGTCGGGGTCGGTCTTCGCCATAACCACGGCGATATTGGCGACGTTTGCCGACGAGATGTACCACTTATCGCCGTTCAGCACGTAATTATCCCCGTCTTCGACCGCCGATGTTTTCATCCCCGTTGCATCTGCGCCACCTCCTTTCTCAGTCATGGCGTAGCAAACTCGTTTCTCACCTGCCACGAGAGGCTTGAGGAAGGCTTCGTGCTGGTACTCGGTGCCGTGGTGCAACAAAGTCATCATGGTCGCATCATCAGGACCTTGGGTGTTTAAAGCGAGGGCTCCTAGAATCGACTCACCTAATTCCATCTGCACTAACGCGTTTGCCAAAGGCTTAAGGCCCATACCACCCCATTCGACTGGGAAAAAAGGACACCAAAGTCCTTTGGCTCGCGCTTTTTGACGAAGGTCAGAGAGTATTTCGTCATAGGTATCCACTGTAAGGCCCTTTTCGGCCGGAATGCAGACCTCATGCACAAACTCTCGCACAATGCCTCGGACTAACTTGGTTTCCTCGGGTATTTCAAAATCGATCATGGGTAACCTCTTTTTACCGTTATTTATTTTTTTCGTTACTAATTTTTATAGTTACTAACGTTGGTCTCTCTTCGTTCTCTTGTTCTTTGCCTACTAGTTAGTCGACGCAAGTTATAGCAGTATTTGTTGAATAAAAGGGATCTCGCCAATCGTTAGTGAGCGAGCCATCACTCAGCAGAGCACCGCATGCGCGATTCGCCATACTTGGCATTTGCGTGGCTGTTTTGCCTAAAAAAATGGTCAATCCCAAGCTTCAACACACTCTCAAGACAACAAAACGGCATTCAGAGCCTTCGGAGTGAATATAGGGCTCGCGTCTTATTTGTTCGATTCGCGCGACGCCTGAGACATGTAATTCGATCACCAAATCAATGAAGTTCGTCGACTGCCAGTAATCGTCTCTCACCGTGAACACCAGCACACCACCAGAGCGTGTAACCCGCGCAAGCTCTTTAACCGCCTCGGGTTTTACATGGGTCGACGTGAACGTGCCGATGCAGGTCACCGCATCATAGCTAGCCGATGGCACCATCAGAGGCAGATTCATATCCATAGTATGGAGCGCATCATAGACTCCTTTCCTCTCCGCCTCAGCGAGCATCCCTGGTGAGTAGTCAATGCCCGTTAGAGATGACATTCCCACTTCTTTTAGCAGGACACCCACCAACCCAGTACCGCAACCGGCATCCAATACCGCTAGCTCTGGGGAGTCCATTGCCTCTACGAGTAGCTGCACCGCTTTCTGAGGACTGGTATACCCCCAGTCTTCCAGCAATTCACGGTCGTATCGATCTGCCCAACCGTCGTAAACCTCCATTAGCTCGTCGGTAGACGCTGCAGTTAGAATTTTGACGTGTATGTCGGCTTGTTCACCCATTGTTGTAACCCGCTTTTCTTATTATTTCATTTCTGATGTTGGCGCTACCCAACACCTCATCATTTACTGGAACCGTCGGTAGCCCGCGAATGCGGCGTCTTTCAACGTCATCCAAAGCAGCGCAAACCCGCAGATCAGCATGACCAATACGAAAGTACGCTCTGTTTCATTTTTGAACATGATTGCCCCCAGCGAGAACGTATTGGATACACAGTAACCGGCCCAGACACGGTAGTCCAAACAATGCTCCTCAATAGGCAGGAGTCGGTTAAACAACACTTATCAGTGACTCAGGTTTAAACAAATGGAGAAAAGCTGGACGGATCTAGTCCATGGCGATCATTTTTGGTTAATCTACGCGCCAGCAGCTCAATAAACTCACCAAGGCCAGCTATGAATCAGCCTCAAAATATCGACCATTACGCATCCGTCAGCGATGATATTTTTGTCGATACGGGTGCTACCGACCCTCTTTACCCTGAGATTTATCAGCGGTTAAAAGGCTTCAATCTGGGATCAACCAATGCGTGGACCCGCGGGCAACCGTTCGACTATTACCGCCGAATGCGTGAAGAATCCCCTGTTATGTGGACTGAAGGTCGAAAGCCGACGTCCGGTTTCTGGTCGGTCTCTCGCTATGATGACGTTAAGCACGTAGAGCTGAACCCAAAGATTTTCTCCTCTCAACGCGGCAGTATGCACATGGCTGTATTACCTGCCAGCGGCAAAGCGGACCGGTTGATGTATGCCGCGCACAATTCGTTGATTAACCTCGACGCCGATGTGCATCGAGATCTCCGTTTGCAGCAGTCCGAATTCTTCTTTCCCAAATACGTGGAGACCCTCAAAGAACTTGTTGGTAAGAAAATTGACGAGCTACTTGATAATATGGAGCGGCAAGGCCCGGAGGTCGACTTCGCCAAGATGTTCTCGACCGAGCTGCCAATGTTCACGCTGTGTGAAATGCTGGGCGTCGATGAGGAAGATCGGCCGGATATCATCAAGTGGATGCACTACCTCGAGCTTGCCCCTCAGTTCCTGACTCACCCGTTCCGAATGTTTATGGCCGAGCCCATGTTCCTATTTAGGTTCAATCAGATGCTTGAGGATATGTTCAATTACGGCGAACGTGTCATGGCGGACAGAATCAAGAATCCACGGCAAGATCTTCTGACAGTCATTGCAAACGCCACGCTTGATGGCAAACCTCTGTCGCAGAACTATCTGGACGGCTCGTGGCTGCTGATCATTTTTGCGGGTAACGACACCACGCGTAATTCCCTTTCCGGCACCATCCGGCTGATGACCGAATTCAAGCAGCAGCGGCAAATGGTAATTGATGACCCGTCTTTGATTGACCGAATGTCACACGAGGCGCTGCGCATGACGTCACCCGTCATGCATATGCGTCGGACGGCGACTGAGGACACAGAAATCGCAGGGCAACGTATTGCCGAAAATGAAAAAATCATCATGTGGTACGGCGCCGCAAATCGAGACCCGTCGGTCTTCCCAAACCCCGATGTCTTTGATTTAACGCGCGATAATGTGGAGAAACACGTGGCGTTTGGTCATGGTGTGCATCGGTGCTTAGGCAACCGTATCGCGCAAATGCAGCTGAAAATGGCCTTCGAGCGCATTCTTGAGCGTTTTCCAAATATCCATTGGACAGGAAAACAGAAAATCGAGCCCATTATCTTAGTCCACGCCATCTCGAGCCTGAAGGTCAATCTGTATGGCAAAGGAGCCAAGCGCCCGACTCAGGTGGCGGTACCAGGCTGAGGTGATGCCGGCGCCACTAAAGCTGTGTTGCGATGGGTAGCTCAGTGGCGTTTTGACCAGTTACTCATTGGCAACTGCGACGTTTTTGCTCCATGTGCACTTGGCGGAGTGCTCAATGAATGGTCTATTCCAAATCTTAATACGTCCGTCATCGCAGGTGCAGCCAACAATCAGCTGTTGACCCAGGAAGATGACATGCGACTGGCCAATGCGGGAATTTTGTATTGTCCTGATTAATTGGTTAACGCGGGTGGTGTCATTGACGTCTATCATCGAAGACATGGCCACACACAGGAAAATATCGACGCTGGGGTAGCAGCGATCGATGATGGACTCAATTAGGTTCTGACGGAGGCGCAGTCGCGGAAAATCTCTCCGGCGCAGGTGGCTCTGGAACGTGCGGAAGACTTGATCAGGGGGGCACAAAATGACCTTATTCCGACCGTAGCGGCCTGATCATCATCGACGAAAGATGGGGTGGCTGATGGGTCTCGAACCCACTACCTCCGGAGCCACAATCCGGTGCTCTACCTGGTGAGCTACAGCCACCACTGACTGGGTGATAACCCAAGACCTTCGGCCGTGGCTATATGGCCGAAAAAGTGGTCGGGGAGGAGGGATTCGAACCCCCGACATCCTGCTCCCAAAGCAGGCGCGCTACCAGACTGCGCTACACCCCGAAAAAAGGCGCGATGTTCAACATCTCGCGGGCGGCGAGTCTACAAGGTTTGCGGTCGCTGGGTCAATTGCAGAAATCGCCTTTCCCCGATATTTGAATTCTGAAACAATTGCGCCAAAAAATGGGGGGGATTTTTTATGCCGGCCACGCTTCTCGATGGAAAACACGTAGCGCAGCTGACCGAGGCTAATCTCGCGGAGCGTCTCGAATCGCTTAAAGCAAATACAGGCGATAGAACCCCTGTACTCGCCACCATTTTGGTGGGCGATGACCCTGCTTCCGCTACCTACGTCAAAATGAAGGCAAATGCATGCAGACGCATCGGCATGGAGTCATTAGCCATCGAACTCCCCGCCTCTATCAAGACCAATGACTTGCTAAGGGAAATCGAGCAACTCAACGCGAATCCGGATGTTCATGGTATTTTACTTCAGCACCCCGTCCCCGCTCACATCGATGAGCGAGCTGCCTTCGATATGATAGCGCTTGCGAAAGACGTCGACGGCGTGACCTGCTTGGGCTTTGGTCGAATGAGTATGGGTGAAGCAGCTTACGGGTGTGCAACGCCACAAGGCATCATGCGTCTTCTGGAACACTATGAGATTGAACTCTCAGGTAAGCACGCTGTTGTTGTTGGAAGAAGTCCCATTCTCGGCAAGCCTATGGCCATGATGATGCTCCAGGCGAACGCAACCGTTACCATCTGCCACTCCAGAACGCAAAACCTC
The DNA here is from genome assembly GCA_002862405.1 of Pseudomonadota bacterium. Taxonomy (GTDB): domain Bacteria; phylum Pseudomonadota; class Gammaproteobacteria; order Pseudomonadales; family Halieaceae; genus Luminiphilus. Next base: position 20,933 of record PKCZ01000034.1, on the reverse strand, counting down.
GAATCGCACATTCAACAAGCCGATGTGATTGTTGGTGCTGTCGGGCGACCCGAGTTTATTCGCGCCGACTGGATAAAAGACGGTGCAGTTGTTGTGGATGCGGGCTATCACCCGGGTGGGGTCGGCGACATTGAACTCGGGCCGTTGGTTGATCGGGTCTCGGCTTACACACCCGTTCCAGGTGGTGTTGGTCCGATGACGATCAATACCCTGATTATGCAAACGGTTGTATCCGGAGAAAAAGCACTCCGGTGAGGACAGGACAACCAGAGGAGATCAACTTGCTCTCGGACATTAGGTTTCGGACCGTCACCGCAAACGGAATTAGTTTGCGACTTGCAATGCAAGGTAGTGGTCCCCTGATTATTCTATGCCATGGTTGGCCCGAGAGCTGGTATAGCTGGCGTCATCAAATCCCGGCTCTTGCAAACGCCGGTTATACCGCAGTGGCTTACGATGTGCGGGGTTATGGTGAATCAGATAAACCCCATGCAATAGAGGCCTACACCCTGAAGGAGCTCGCCGCCGATGTCGTGGGCATTAGCGATGCTTTAGAGTTTGACCGTTTCATCACAATCGGGCATGACTGGGGTGGGCCCATTGCATTGACCACAGCCCTTCTCTATCCGGATCGCGTCTATGCTACGGGTTCGCTCTCTGTTCCCCATTTGACGCGACCGCCGCTGCCTACACTCGATTTATGGCGCGAACTTTACAAGGATCGCTTTTTTTACCAGCTGTATTTCCTTAATGAGGGGATTGCCGAGGCAGAGTTTGAAGCTGACGTAGCCGAATCTTTGTTCCTGGTATACACCGCCATTGATGCTCGAGGCATGAATCATCAACGCGCAAATGAGGAAGGCGGATTCGTAGGTATAAAGCCACCAAACGCCCAGTTGCTGGACGGCATGACACGCTTCGACAGCTTCCCAGATTGGTTCTCGCAAGACGACTTGGACTATCTGGCATCGCAGTTTGAGCTGAGTGGGAAACGAGGCCCCTTCAACCGCTATCGAGCCCAAAATTTAGATTGGCGCGAACTTGCTCATTTGGATGGTGCCACAATCCAACAACCGGCATTTTTCATCACTGGTGAATTAGATCCTGTCAGTAACTTCGTTCCGCTGAGCACCTCGTTTATCGATCACGTGCGAAAGAACTATGACAATCTGCAGATGGCCCTAGAGCTACCAAATGTCGGTCACTGGACCGCAGAAGAGGCACCTGAAGCAGTGAATGAAGCCCTACTGGCATTCCTCAAACAGGTGCCGCACTCGTAATTGAATTCGAACTTACCCACGCCGCCAGGTAGCACCTGACGCGTTATCCTCGATGATAATACCCGCCCCATTGAGCTCGTCCCGAATGGCGTCAGCTCGCGAAAAATTTCTATTGGCTTTTGCCTCGGCACGGTCGATGAGCATTTGATCGATGACCTCCGCAGTTAAGCCATCGGGATCTGATTTTGACAACCATGCGACAGGATCCTCGGACAAAATTCCCAATACGGCGCCACCAGCCAGTAAAGCCGCCTTTGCCGCGGCTTTTTCATTCTCTGACGCCTTGTTGAGCGCTTTTGCCAGCTGGTGAAGCTCGGCAATGGCCTCAGGCGTATTCAAATCATCAAGAAGCGCACTAAAAACCGGCGAAAGATGTGCGTCTGAGGCCTCTGCTGCGGTGTCACCCGCATTGCGCAAAGCGAGATAAAAGCCATCTAAGGTGGCTTGTGCGTTATCCAGAAGCTCCTTTGAAAAATTGAGTGGCGAGCGATAATGCGCCGACAGAAGCGCGAACCGAAGGGTTTCACCCGAGTACTGCTCGAGTAATTCACGAACGGTTCTCACGTTGCCCAGCGACTTAGACATCTTTTCACCGTCCATATCGACGTAGGCATTGTGCATCCAGGTCCCGACAAAGCTCCCGCCGTAACCACAGCAGCTCTGTGCTCGCTCATTTTCATGATGCGGAAAGATCAGATCCCTGCCACCACCGTGGATATCAATGTTGTCCCCGAGGTGCTGGTGGATCATGGCCGAGCACTCGAGGTGCCATCCTGGCCGTCCGCGACCATAGTCGCTATCCCAGCCAGGATCATCGTCTCTGGACGGTTTCCATAACACAAAGTCACCGGGATGCCGCTTGTAAGAAGACACCTCCACGCGCGCACCTGCCAGCATGTCCTCGAGGTTACGACCACTCAATTCGCCGTAATCCTCCATCGATGTTACGTCAAAGAGCACGTGCCCCTCAGAGACGTAAGCGTGTCCGCGTTCGATGAGCCGAGCGGTAAGATCCAACATCGCCTCGACATGCGCTGTCGCCTGCGGCTCGATTGAAGGATCGAGGTTATTCAGAGCTGCCATGTCTTGGCGAAACTTATCAGTAAATTCCTGAGTGAGTGTCATGATATCGGTGTCACGCTCGCGCGCTGCAACAATAATCTTGTCGTCTATGTCCGTGATATTACGAGCGTAAGTTACCTTGGGATACAGCGCTTGCAGCACCCGAAATAAGGTATCGAAGACCACGACCGGACGCGCGTTTCCAATGTGAACGAGGTTGTAAACGGTGGGTCCGCAAACGTACATCCGGATATGCTCGGGATCCATGGGCTTGAAGACGGATTTACCTCCGCCTGCACTGTTAGTGAGAAGCAGTTCAGTCATTACCAGCCCATGTATCACGCAGCCCAATCACTTTATTGAACACCAGCTTGTCGCTCGTGTGGTCAAAACGATCGGCCACAAAGTAGCCTTCGCGTTCAAATTGGAATCGATCTTCGGGGTCTGCCGAGGCGAGAGATGCTTCGACAATCGCCTGGCCGACAACAAGGGACATCGGATTGACTACATCATCCATGTTGTCTGCTTTTGATGGGTTTTCCACAGTGAACAGACGATCGTAGCTTCTAATTTCTGCCGAAATACCGGTCGCTGCATCGACCCAATGGATGACGCCCTTAGCCTTCACACTGTCGTCCGGATCTTCACCCAAGGTCTGAGGCACTATCGACGCGTACACCGCGGTTACCTCACCGTCAGCGTTGACGTCGCATCGCTCTGCTTCGATCACATAACCCCCCCGCAAACGGACACGTTTACCCAAAACCAGTCGCTTGAACTTCTTATTGGCCTCTTGCCGGAAGTCATCCTTGTCAATCCAGATCTCAGGTCCAAACTGAACCTCGCGCTTACCCTGATTGTCATTCGCCGGGTGATTTGCCACGTGTAACACCTCAGGCGCTTCCAGATTAGTGATTTGCAGCTTGAGTGGATTCAATACCGCCATGGCACGCGGCACTGTCACATTGAGATCATTGCGGACAGCACTCTCGAGCATGGCGACGTCGACCACACCGTCAGAACGCGATGTGCCCACCTCCTCGCAAAAGTGACGCAACGCAGCGGGTGTGTAACCGCGCCGACGCATCCCAGCAATGGTTGGCATACGCGGGTCGTCCCAGCCACTAACAACGCCGGAATCGACAAGAAGCTTCAACTTCCGCTTACTGGTGACCGTGTAGTTGACGTTCAAGCGGGCAAATTCATATTGTCGCGGCCTGGAAGGTACCGGCAGATTATCAATAAACCAGTCATACAACGGTTTATGATCCTCAAACTCTAGGGTGCAAATCGAATGCGAAATACCTTCAATTGCATCTTCCTGTCCATGCGCATAGTCATAGGTGGGGTAGATAACCCACTCATCGCCCGTTTGATGGTGTGCTACTCGGCGGATACGGTAAAGCGTTGGGTCTCGCAAGTTGATGTTTGGAGACGCCATATCAATCTTGGCGCGCAGCACCCGAGATCCATCCTCAAATTCCCCTGCTTTCATTGCAGCGAACAGGGCATGATTCTCGTCGATTGACCGATCCCTATACGGGCTGTTTTTACCAGGTAAGGTCAATGTACCTCGGTAATCACGAGCCTCGTCAGCGCTTAAGTCACACACGTAAGCCTTGCCTTCATCGATTAGATGGAGTGCCCACTCATAAAACTGTTGGAAATAACTTGACGCGTAACGAACTTCACCGTCCCACTCGTAACCCAGCCATCTCACATCCGCCTGAATGGCATCGATGAAGACTTGGCTCTCCTTTTCAGGGTTGGTGTCATCAAAGCGCAGGTTACAGACACCACCGTATTGCTGGGCGAGTCCAAAATTAACCGTGATCGACTTTGCGTGGCCGATATGTAAAAAACCATTTGGCTCGGGCGGAAACCGAGTGACTACTCGATCCACAACCCCAGCGTCCAGATCGCTCTGAATTTGAGTCCGTAGAAAGTTACTGCGAGGTTCTGTGTCCATGCGACGCCCTTGATGTGTGGGCGCGAGTTTACCAAGCGAAACCGGTCACGTCAGTTTCCAACAATGGTGACAGGCTGGTAGTAATTTACTCGAATGCACAAGGCTGACCTTGTATCATGCGCCCTTTCCTTAAAAAGGCAGTATCAACCATGGCGATGACTCGCGTATTAATGAAGACGCTTCTCGGAGATCTGATGTTGGAGCTGGATGCCGATAAGGCGCCAGCCACCGTTACTAATTTTGTAGAGTATGCTCAAAGCGGGCACTACGACGGAACCATCTTCCATCGCGTGATCAACAATTTTATGGTGCAGGGCGGCGGTTTTGATACCGACATGTGTCAGAAAGGCACTAATGAGCCGATTGAAAATGAAGCTAATAACGGCTTGAAGAACGACCGCGGCACCATCGCCATGGCGCGTACAATGGACCCACACTCTGCGACGGCGCAGTTTTTTATCAATGTCTCGGACAATGACTTCCTGAACTTCTCGGGAGAGAACACGCAGGGCTGGGGCTATGCCGTGTTCGGTCGCGTGGTTGAGGGCGAAGACGTTCTCGACAAGATCCGCGTTGTCCCCACGGGCAGTCAGGCCGGTCACCAGGACGTCCCTACTGACCCTATCGTTATTGAATCTGTGACGGTGCTCTCCGACTAACCATGACGCAATCCCTGTTCATCAGCGATCTTCATTTAAGCGAGGATACGCCGCACATCGAACAAGGGCTGACAAAGTTCCTAAAACAAGAAGGCGGTATCGATCGCCTTTTTTTATTGGGCGACATCTTCGAAGCGTGGATTGGGGATGACGATAACAGTCCGCTGGCGCAGCGGTTTGCCGACACCATGAAACGGATCGCGGACAGTGGCACTCAAATCTACTTTACCCGCGGTAACCGGGACTTCCTTGTAGGTGAGAACTATTTGGATCAATTCGGGGCGACGCTACTCGGTGACTCTGTGTGTATAGAGGTTGCTGGTGAATCCACCCTGCTCATGCACGGTGACCTACTTTGCTCCGATGACGTCGATTATCTGGCGTTCCGCGCCATCGCTCACAACCCCCAGTGGCAGGCGGAAATGTTAAGCAAGTCACTTGATGAACGAAGAGCACTAGCAAAGCAACTCCGCGCTATGAGTAAAGAAGCGGCGAGTAACAAGGCTGAGGACATCATGGATGTTAACGATGATACCGTTCGCTCCGTGATGGCGGAGCACGGTGTCACACGATTGATTCACGGCCACACTCACAGACCATGCCGACACCCACTGCAAAACGCCGAGCGAATCGTGTTGGGCGACTGGAATAAGATCGGCTGGTGTTTGCGAGAACAAGGAACATCGCTGGAGCTATGCGAATTCTCGCTTTAACTACTTTGTTTCAGACTATCGGCACGCCGCTGTGAAAGCGTATCTCGGTATCCTGACTTTCAATGAGCTCCTTTTCTACCGAGCGAAATAAGGCAAGACGTTCCTCCGCAGCGCTTGCATCCTCTAGATTTTTCGCCAGGCTGATGTAATCGGCGAAATGGCGAGACTCACTTTTCAGCAGCGATGTATAGAAGTCTCGCAGCGTCTCATCGACGTGTGGTGCTAATGCCGCAAAACGCTCACAGGAGCGGGCCTCGATAAGTGCCCCGACGATAAGCGTATCCACTAATTTATGTGGGTCTTTTTTACGAACCTTTTCCCGGAGAGTTTGCGCATACCGAGAGGCTGTTACCGACTCGTAAGCAATACCTCGCTGTGTCATCAATTTCAGCACTTGCTCAAAATGTCGAAGCTCTTCCCGAGCCAGTCGCGACATTTTGTTTAGAAGCGGAGTGTTGTCCGTATAACGATGCATAAGCGACATTGCGGTTGCCGCCGCCTTCTTCTCGCAGTTCGCATGGTCAACCATCAATACGGGCAACGACGTTACCGCCGCTGTTAACCAGGCATCGGGCGTTCGGCATGGCAGAAAATCAAACACGGGCGTCAAATCTACGGTGGACGGCATGACTTAGCGCTGTACTTCTTCGAAAAGATCGGGTGTGGCTAGATAACGATCGTAATGGGCTGTCGATAACACCCAAAAATCCTCATCGATCTTATCACGGAGCTCAATGAGACTAAGGTCTGCCCACGATGGATGAACTCGGAACCCGTATTTACTTGGATCACTTATCTGACTCGCACCCGCCTTAAGCAGCTGAAACAACCAACAGTACTCGTCATGCTCATCGTTATATCTCACCAGCTGCGTATCAAGCTGCCATTTCAGCAATTCACGATCGATGACCGTGCATTTGTGGGCGCAGGCCTGCGACAAAAATTTCGACAGTCGTTGATCAACGAATCGTTTCTCGTCCTGAGTGTAGCCGTTCCAGTGAATGACCTCGTGACTAAACCGCTTGCAACCACGACACACGCTATCACCAATGCCTGTTGAGCAGACGCCAATACATGGCGTCTTGATTGGCTTTAGGTTCGTTTGTGGTGGGTTACCCGTCGACATGACGCGAAAGTCTAGGATAAACATCGCATGAATGCACAGAATTGATCGAATCGCTGTCGACAGACCTGGGCACAAGCTATAATTTGCGCGCCGTAGAGCAAGGCGCCCTTTAAAAGCGAGCGCCCTCACAAATTCTGGGGAAGAGGAAAATTCAGTGCTTGAAGCTTATCGTGATCATGTAGCCGACCGTGCGGCTATGAACATCCCACCAAAACCATTATCACCGCAGCAGGTCGCTGACGTGGTGGAACTATTAAAAGCGCCACCCGCCAGTGAAGAGGACTACCTAGTCGATCTAATTTCCAACCGTGTTCCACCGGGTGTTGATGAAGCCGCTTACGTCAAAGCCGCCTTCTTGTCGGATGTTGCGCTCGGTAATGTTGAGTGTCCCTTGATTGACAAAGTGATGGCGGTCGACCTGTTGGGTGACATGCACGGCGGTTACAACATCGAGACTTTGGTGAAACTCCTAAGCGATAATGAGCTGGGCGAGCAAGCAGCGACGGAACTCAAGCACACATTGCTCATGTTTGATTCTTTTTATGACGTGGCGTCGCTGGCAAAGGACGGCAATGCCAACGCGCAGTCAGTCATGAAGTCTTGGGCTGACGCTGAGTGGTTTACTAAGCGAGATGAGTTACCTGAGTCACTCAAAATGGCTGTGTTCAAAGTCATGGGCGAGACCAATACAGACGACTTGTCACCGGCGCCCGACGCCTGGTCACGACCCGATATCCCACTTCACGCACGTGCCATGTACAAGATGACACGCGACGGATTGGAGCCCGAGGACCAGGGCAAAGTCGGTCCCATGGCCCAAATCGAAGCAGTGAAGGCGACTGGCTTACCGGTCGCGTTTGTAGGCGACGTCGTAGGCACAGGCTCGTCCAGAAAGTCAGCCGCTAACAGCGTCTTGTGGTATTTCGGCCAGCCTGTAACAGGTGTCCCTAATAAACAAATGGGTGGTGTGTGCATTGGCGGAAAAATTGCGCCGATTTTCTACAACACCATGGAAGATGCTGGCGCGCTCGTATTCGAAGCGCCCGTCGAAAAAATGGGCATGGGCGATATCATCGATATCCGTGTCTATGACGGAAAGGTTCTTAACGAAGCTGGTGACGTTATCTCCGAGTTCGAGCTGCGCTCGGACGTATTGCTGGACGAGGTTCGTGCCGGTGGCCGAATCAATCTCATTATTGGCCGTGGCTTGACCGCCAAGGCTCGGGAAGCGCTGGGCTTGGGCGAAAGCACCCTCTTTAGAAAGCCCGATATGCCCGAGGAGACGAATACCGGCTTTACCCTTGCACAGAAAATGGTGGGGCGCGCCTGTGGAGTTGAAGGAATTCGACCCGGCACCTACTGCGAACCCAAAATGACGACTGTCGGTTCTCAGGACACCACGGGGCCTATGACACGGGACGAACTGCAGGACCTTGCGTGTCTCGGTTTCTCCGCGGACCTCACCATGCAGTCTTTCTGTCACACAGCGGCCTACCCCAAGCCCGTTGACATCGAAACACAGCATTCTTTGCCTGACTTTATCCGTAACCGAGGCGGCGTATCACTTCGTCCCGGTGACGGCATCATTCACAGCTGGTTGAACCGTATGCTGCTGCCTGACACGGTTGGCACTGGCGGCGACTCGCACACACGATTCCCTCTGGGCATTTCATTCCCTGCCGGGTCAGGCCTTGTAGCCTTTGCCGCAGCAACTGGGGTTATGCCGCTCGATATGCCAGAGTCTGTGCTTGTGCGCTTTAAGGGCGAGATGCAGCCAGGAATAACCTTGCGTGATTTGGTACATGCGATTCCCTACTATGCCATTCAAGAAGGTCTGCTGACTGTCGAGAAAAAAGGTAAGAAGAACATCTTCTCGGGCCGTATCCTCGAAATTGAGGGCCTTGAAGAGCTGACCGTAGAGCAAGCCTTTGAACTCTCCGATGCGTCTGCTGAGCGCTCAGCAGCTGGTTGCACCATCAAGCTGTCTGAATCGACGATTGGAAGCTATCTAAAATCAAATATTGTCCTTCTGCGTTCAATGATCGCCGAGGGTTATGGCGATCCACGTACGTTGGAGCGGCGCGTTCGCAATATGGAGAAGTGGCTGGAGAAACCGGATTTACTCGAGGCCGATGCAGATGCCGAATACGCGGCCATCATCGAAATCGACCTCGCCGAGGTGACTGAGCCCGTCGTTTGTGCCCCCAATGACCCTGATGACGCACGCTTGCTCAGTCAGGTAGCAGGCGATCAGGTCGACGAGGTCTTTATCGGTAGCTGCATGACTAACATCGGTCATTTTAGAGCCACCGGGAAACTACTTGACCAACACACAGGCGGTGTCGCAGCGCGCATGTGGATCTGTCCGCCTACCCGTATGGACGAGTATCAGCTCATGGAGGAAGGTTATTACGCCATTTTCGGACGCGCAGGTGCACGAACTGAAATGCCAGGATGTTCGTTGTGTATGGGTAACCAGGCTCGCGTAGCGCCCAAATCGACCGTTTTATCAACCTCGACAAGAAACTTTCCTAACCGACTGGGTGAAGGCGCGAATGTCTACCTCACATCGGCGGAGCTAGCTGCTGTAGGAGCCATTCTTGGGCGCCTACCTACGTCCGAGGAGTACATGAGCTACGCGGATGAATTAGATTCTATGGCGGGCGAAATTTATCGATACATGAATTTCAACGAGATCCAGAGTTTCCAGGCCCTGGCCGATGACGGGCAAAAAATTGCGGCAACGCTTATTGAAGAAGTCGCTTGATCCCAAGCTCAGCAACAAAAAGCACCCTGGGGTGCTTTTTTTATACCTGACGAAAGTATGAAACACATCTCGTGGCCACTATGCCGAAATGGCAGCAAAACCTCGCTCACAATCACGCTTGAGATCTTCGAGGTCCTCAAGTCCAACTGCAATCCGTATCAACCCCTCAGTAATATTACCTTGCTGCTTCTGCACATCAGTTAATCGCCCATGCGTTGTTGATGCGGGATGACATACCGTGGTTTTAACGTCGCCCAAATTCGCTGTTAGCGACATCAGTCGAACCGCGTTAATAAACGCCCACGCCGTGTCGCGCCCGCCATCAACCTCAAATGACAGGACACCGCCAAAGGCCGACTGCTGAGACGCCGCCAACGCGTGATCAGGGTGCGACGCTAGACCGCAATAATTGACTTTTTTCAAGTCAGGATGTGTTTCTAACCACTCTGCTAGGGCCTGTGCGCGCTGACTGTGAACGTCCATGCGCAGTTGCAGTGTTTCGAGCCCTTTGCTGAATATCCACGCGTTAAACGGGCTCATCGATGGGCCACATACACGGACAAAGCCTCGGGCCTCAGCCATTAACTCCTCGGAGCCGACTAAAGCCCCTCCCAGCACCCTACCCTGACCATCGAGATATTTGGTTGCTGAGTGCATCACCACATCGGCCCCAAGGGAAAGTGGACGTTGTAACGCGGGTGTACAAAAACAGTTATCAACGGCAAGTAGCGCGCCCGAGTCATGCGCAATATTCGCGATTTCTCGGATATTTCCAACCTCACATAGCGGGTTCGAGGGCGTCTCGCAAAAGAAAAGCTTGGTATTCGGAGTAACCGCTTGTCGCCAATCATCAAGCTCGCGCAGTGCCACAAATGTAACGGAAATATCGATCTTAGTCAGTATGTTATTGAATAAACCTACAGTGCTTCCGAAGACATTGCGCGAGCAGATTACATGATCACCCGCGCGCAGCAAGGTCAGACAGAGCGTCAGAATCGCGGCCATACCTGAGCTGGTAGCTACACCCTCTTGCCCCCCTTCTAGGGCGGCCAGTCGCTTCTCAAACACAGACACCGTGGGATTAGAAAACCGCGAGTACGTATTACCATCACGCTCACCCGAAAATGTTGCCGCGGCCTGCTCAGCCGATTCGAAAACAAAGCTCGACGTTGCGTAGATCGGATCGGAATGTTCTTGCTCGAAGCCCTGAGTTAATCCTTCTCGGATGGCCAGCGTTTCAAACCCAGCCTCTCTTAACCACTCGTTTGACACCCATTAACTCCGATTATGAAGGCCAACAAGGGCACCATCAGCACGATCAACCGAGTTATCGGAGCGAGCGTCACTCAGTCCTGTGAGATAGGCATCGTCAATGACGCCGGTTTGATATTTACCGTCGAACACCGACAGCTCAAAGCCATCCACCAGCGAGTTACCCTCTCGGGAGCACTCAATGAGGTCATCTATCTCTTGATAAATCAGCCAGTCTGCCCCAATGTGTTCAGAGATCTGTCCTATGGTTCTACCGTGAGCCACCAGCTCAGATGCGGTTGGCATATCGATGCCATAAACATTCGGATATCGAACAGGCGGCGCTGCCGAGGCAAAATAGACCCGCTTGGCGCCAGAATCGCGTGCCATCTGGATTATCTGCTGACAGGTTGTACCACGAACGATCGAGTCGTCGACTAGAAGTACTGTTTTGCCTTCGAACTCGAGTGGTACAGGATTCAACTTCTGCCGTACTGACTTCCGGCGTTGCGTCTGCCCCGGCATGATAAACGTACGACCAATGTAACGGTTTTTCATGAAGCCCTCGCGGAACTTCACACCCAATTCATGGGCCAGAGCCTGACCTGCAACTCTGCTGGTATCCGGGATGGGTATCACGACGTCAATGTCATGATCAGGGCGCTCACGCATGATCTTATGTGCTAGTCGCTCGCCTTGGCGCATACGTGTCTTGTAGACGGAAATACCATCCATCAATGAGTCAGGGCGCGCAAAATAGACGTGTTCGAAGATACAGGGCTTTAGCTTCGGCTCCGCCGCACACTGTCTTCGGTAAAGCTCCCCGCTAGCATCAATAAATAATGCCTCCCCCGGGTCTACGTCGCCTATGAGCCGGTAGCCTAGTACGTCAAGAGCCACACTTTCAGAGGCCAACATATAACTTTTGTAATCACCCTGAGTCTTAACGCCCACCACCAGAGGTCTAATACCGTTGGGATCCCTAAACGCCACTAAACCCACGCTAGCGATCATTGCTATGGCCGCATACCCGCCTTCACAACGCGTATGAAGCGTTGTTACGGCGTTAAACACATCTTCTGCGGAGGGAATCAACTTGCCCTGGCGCTGTAACTCGTGCGCAAAGACGTTCAGTAACACTTCCGAGTCACTATCGGTATTCAGATGACGCAAGTCGGTTTGATAGAGCTCCTCGGACAGAGCCGCTGAGTTTGTGAGGTTTCCGTTGTGTGCCAACGCAATTCCGTAAGGCGAGTTGACGTAAAACGGCTGAGCGAGCGCTGATCCTGAACTTCCCTGAGTTGGATAGCGCGTGTGACCCAAGCCAAAGTTGCCGGCCAATTGCTGCATATGATCGGCTTGGAAGACGTCTCGAACTAGCCCCTCTCCCTTGCGTTGAAGGAACTGACCCTTATGGCAGGTCATGATACCGGCGGCATCTTGGCCTCGATGCTGAAGCATAGTCAGGGCGTCGTATATATCTGCAGCCACGCTTTCTTTCGATGAAATTCCAACTACGCCGCACACTAGTTAGGTACCTTCTGCCATGTCACTCGCATCATCCACTGTCTGTTCAAATAAATTATTTGGATCCTTGAAGAATTGCGACTCAAAGCCACTACTTAAAAACGATTCAGTGATTTCGAGGTATTCTGCATATACGCTTTCGCCAAACGTGTCTCTCTGCCACTGAGGCGCTGCCGTCCCCATCAGAAGACTTACCACTGACAATAAAACGACTCCGCGGCCCACACCAAAGGCCGCTCCCAACAGAGCATTACCGGTCTTTGTATGCCCATTTTTTAATCTCGCAGAGAGACCAGCACCTACAGTCGAAAAAAACACAACAACCGCTGCGAAGACCAAGCCATAGCTAAGCAGATAGAGCAACGAGTCTTGTGAAAGATCTATTCCCACAGCAAATATAATTGGCTCTGCAGAGACTGTTGCAATGAAGTGAGCAAGAATCCAACCGAAAAGTGAAATCGATTCTTTGATGAATCCGCCCTTAAGGCCCATAAGCCCCGAGATACTGCAGACAGCTATTATCGTCCAATCTATAAAAGATTCTGGACTAGCAAAAGAGACTATATCCAAACATCTACTCCCTTAGATTGGTGTAAATCTCACGATAAAGCTTTCAACAGAAAAATAGTCATTAATGGCAGGCTGGATTTCAATAAGGCGCTGCTTTTGTAACTTTGGACCTATCATAACTCTAAATAAGCGCTGATCGTCCAATATTATTGGTGAAACATAGGCCTTGTGACCCTTGTCTCGCAGTAATTGCGAAATTTTCTCAGCTCTTTCTGCATTGCTGAAAGTAGCAATCTGAAGCTCCCAGCTAACCGGCAGGCCTTGATCGTCAAACTCTGCTCTCTCCAATGCCGACGCCTGCTGCTCAGGTTCCTCATCAGCGTCCACGAGAGCCACATCAGGCATTGGCGATGCGATATCAACAGGTTGAGCGATTGGTGGCTGCCGCTCCGGAATCTTAGGCAAAATCGATTGATCTACTTTATCGAGTGCCGGCTCGCGTCGCTCAGACACTGCGACGGCAGGTTTTGGCGGCATTTCGAAGGCGGTGAGCTCAAAATCATCGGCATTCTCTGGCGTAACAAATACGATGGGCCAGAAGATGACAGCAATCGCAACAAGCACCACAAAGCCGACAAAACGCTGCTTGATCACGATTGACTATCCAGTGGTGACAGACGGAGGCTATCAAGCGCTTTCATACCTTCTCCCACGGTGAAAAACGAGCCAAATATAATGAGTCTGCCTCCATCCGCCAGACTTCCCATCGCGCGTTCAAAGGCCGATTCGAACGTTGGTGTAACTCGTGCCGCTCCGGAAATAAGCCCTTCAACTACCTCCGGTGACTGCCCGCGCGCTCCGCCAATACCTGACGGTAGATACCATTCATCGATGACTGGCTCGACGGCCGCGATCATATCACGGCAGTCTTTATCGGACATGACAGCAAAGATAGCCGTCGTCGTTTGCGTAGCCATTTGGTGATCAAGGAATTTTCTGAGTTCCACCGCGGCATCAGGGTTGTGGGCAACGTCAAGAACAATGTCGATATTACCGAGACGAAAAGACTCTCGTCGTCCCTTGAGCACAATACGCTTCATACCCGCGGCAACAAGCTCTTCGGTGATCTCACCACCAGCAGCCTCGAGCGCTCTTAGGCCCGCAGCGGCATTCAAAGGCAGAATGCCTGCTGGCAATGACCAGGTAATTGACCCCGCCTTTAGACTGTCAAAATACGTGTCGCCGAAAGCGTAATCGCGCAGCGCCCGCACTTCACAAGCGCCGATTCTCTGTAGTTCGGTCGAGACCGACACGGGTGCCGCCGAGTCGGCGACAATGCAAACACGTCCGTCACGTGCGATACCGCATTTTTCGATAGCAATGGTCTCGACGTCCGAACCTAACCATTCTTGGTGGTCCAAACCAATGGCGGTGACAACTGCCACATCGGAATCGACGATATTCACCGCGTCTAATCTGCCCCCCAAACCCACCTCAAGAAGCTGGCAGGAAACATTAAGCTTTTTAAAAATCCACAATGCAGCAAGCGTATTGAATTCGAAATAGGTCAGCGAAATGTCCGATCGCGCCTTCTCGATGGCTTCAAAGGCCTCCACAATAAGCGCATCTGATACCTCTGCGCCTTCTACACGAATGCGCTCGTTGTATCGGACTAGGTGTGGGGAGGTAAAGGCACCAACACGTTCACCTTTGGCGCATAAGATGGCTTCCATGACGGCAACTGTGCTGCCCTTACCATTGGTACCCGCTACTGTGATGCTAGTAAGGGCTGTATCCAACAGCTCGAGACGCCGCGCAACCTCACCACAACGGGCAAGGCCTAGGTCAATCGCAGAGGGATGTAATTGCTCGAGGCGTTCAAGCCACGCGGCAAGATCCAAAACTACCCCCGGTTTAACTTATGAAGCGAGCTGTGCGTTGGTGAACTTCGCGAGAACCCGAGCTAGCGTGTCTCGCATCTCAGACCGCGGAATGATCATGTCGATGGCACCATGCTCAAGAAGAAACTCACTTCGCTGGAAGCCACGAGGCAACTTCTGTCGAATCGTCTGCTCGATAATATTGGGGCCGGCAAACCCCGCACGAGCATCAGGCTCCGCAACATTAATATCGCCCAAGAGCGCTAGCGAGGCAGACACACCGCCATAAATCGGGTCCGTCATGACCGACACGTAAGGTACACCGGCGGCCTTCATCCGCTCAATCACAGCTGATGTCTTGGCCATTTGCATCAATGAAATCAGAGCTTCCTGCATGCGCGCGCCACCCGAAGCGGCAAAACAAATCAGTGGTATGCCATTTTCAAGAGCGACTCCAGCAGCGCGGGTGAACTTTTCACCCACGGCGTAACCCATGGACCCGCCATGAAAGTTGAACTCAAACGCTATTGCGACAATTTCCATGCCGTGGAGTGTCCCTCGGAATGCAATGATGGCGTCTTTCTCACCGGTACTTTTCTGTGCCGTACTCAAGCGGTCTCGATAGCGTTTTTTATCTTTAAATTTTAGGCGATCAACCGTTTCCAGATCTGCAAACAGCTCAGTACGACCGGCATCATCTAAAAAGAGGTCCAGCCGTCGACGTGCAGTGATGCGCATGTGATGATCGCATTTGGGACAAACCTCAGCATTGCGCTCCAGATCGGGGCGATAGAGTACGGCATCGCACTTAACGCACTTACGCCACAACCCCTCGGGAATATTTGCCTTTTTATCCCCGTCCGTTTTCCGGACACCCGCGGGAATGATTTTATCGATCCAGCTCATTTTGGCCCCCTGCACATTGCGGTGCGCAGTCTACGTCGTTGACGGTTTTAGTTGGAAGTTGCCAAATTTACGCCGTTTCGGATGCTTGAGATCAATGAATGTGCCCCAGAAATGGCACTAGTGTGGGAACCGCCACTGATGAGGTCGTTTGCTACGAGATCAACCAGTGCACTACCGACCACAACCGCATCAGCGCATCCCGCGACTGTTGCTGCCGTGTCTGCATCTTTAATACCGAAACCAACGGCAACCGGTAGGCTCGTATGCTGCCGTATGGTAGCTAGATGCGCCTCAACTGCGTCCGTGTCCAAGTGTCCTGCCCCTGTGACGCCCTTAAGTGCAACATAGTAGATGAATCCACTGGCTTGGGCCGTAATTGTGGCGACACGTTCATCACTCGTGGTCGGTGAGATAAGAAAAATATTATCGATGTTTTGGCGCTGCAATTCGGCGTTCATCGCTGCGACTTCTTCTGGAGGGAGGTCTACCGTTATCAAGCCGTCGATACCTGCTTCAGCGCAGGCATCAGCCACAGCAGCATAGCCTTTACGCTCGAGTGGATTCGCGTACCCCATCAACACCAAGGGGGTCTCTACATTTGTTTCACGAAACTGCTTCACCAGTGCAAGCGTTGAAAGAAGACTCGTGCCTCCTTCTAGCGCTCGCTCATGGCCCTTCTGAATTGTGGGGCCTTCAGACATCGGATCCGAAAATGGCACGCCGACTTCAATGATATCGGCACCTGCCCCAACCAGACTGTGCATCAATGGCACAGTCAACGCCTCATCGGGGTCCCCCGCCACCAAGTAGGGAATCACTGCGCGACGATTTTCCGCGCGTAGCGTTTCAAACAAAGGGCCAAGACGTGACACTAGCGAGCACCGAGATCAATACCGTCGATTTCAGCGACAGTGAGAATGTCTTTATCGCCGCGACCTGAAAGATTAACGATGACGTGTTGATCCGGCGTCATTTCAGCAGCGAGCTTCTCTGCATAGGCGAGTGCATGCGCGGTCTCCAATGCAGGCATAATGCCCTCTACCCGCGTAACACGGTGGAATGCAGCTAACGCTTCCGTGTCGGTAGCATCAACATAGTTGACGCGACCGATATCCTTTAGCCACGCGTGCTCCGGTCCAACACCTGGGTAATCTAGGCCTGCTGATACCGAGTGGGTGTGCATGATTTGACCGTTCTCGTCCTGCATGAGGTAGGTACGATTACCGTGCAGAACACCGGGAATTCCAGCGCTAAGTGGCGCCGCATGCTCACCGGTTTCCACCCCTTTGCCACCCGCTTCAACGCCGTACATCGCAACCTCGTTATCACTGAGGAACGGGTGGAAAAGCCCAATGGCATTCGAGCCGCCGCCAACGCAAGCGACCAGCGCGTCAGGTAGCTTGCCAGTCATAGCAAGCGATTGCGCACGAGCCTCTCGACCAATGACACTCTGGAAATCCCGTACGAGCATCGGATAAGGGTGGGGGCCGGCGACGGTCCCAATGATGTAAAAAGTGTTATCAACGTTAGTCACCCAGTCCCGTAATGCTTCGTTCATTGCATCTTTCAGGGTTTTAGAGCCCGACGTAACCGGAATAACTTCAGCACCCAGCAGCTTCATGCGATAAACGTTCAAAGCCTGCCGCCGTACATCTTCCTCGCCCATGAAAACATGACATTCCAAACCCAAACGAGCTGCAACGGTGGCACTTGCCACACCGTGCTGGCCTGCGCCGGTCTCGGCGATGACTCGCTTCTTTCCCATATATTTCGCGAGCAACGCCTGCCCAATGGTGTTATTAACCTTGTGGGCGCCCGTGTGATTCAGATCTTCACGCTTGAGGTAGATTCTTCCGCCGCCAATCATGTCTGACCAGCGCGCTGCTTCGTAAAGTGGCGATGGTCTTCCCACGTAATGCGCGAGATCGAGATCAAACTCGCGAAGAAACGCTGGATCGTCTTTCAGATCGTTATAAAGACTCTCCAGCTCGGCTAACGCAGACATGAGTGTCTCGGCAACAAACTTGCCACCGTAAATACCAAAGCGCCCGTGCTCGTCTGGCACCTGTGCGTAAAGATCAGGGTTAATATCAATCGTCATAGTGCAAGGTCCTTACCGGCCAGCTTTGCGGCGGCAATAAAACGTTCTAGCGTCTTGTGATTTTTAATTCCGGGCTGCGATTCAACACCACTGCTGACGTCCACCGCATCTGGACGCGCTATTCTAATCGCTTTTGCAACATTTTCCGTGTCTAAACCGCCCGCAAGGATGCGATGTCCAATATTTTTCTCGGGCATTTTTGTCCAATCAAAGGTTTTACCGGTTCCACCGTGCTCTCCCGACACATGGGTATCGAATAAGTAGGCTCTGGCATTCGTGTAATCAGCGATCAGTGCCTTCATTCGCGCCGTATCGACCACTGGGATACTTTTGACATAGGGGCGATCGAACTGTTCGCAAAAAGCCGATGACTCCTGACCATGGAACTGAATTTGCGACACGGCGACCGTGGATAGGACCTTGCGAACTTCAGCTTCCGTCGGATTGACGAACAAGGCGTTGATCGATGTGTAGGGAGGCACATGTGCAACGATGTCGGCGGCGCGCTGCTCATCAATACAACGCTTGCTACCCTTGTAAAAAATGAGTCCGATGGCATCAGCGCCCGCATCAACGGCCGCGCGCGCATCTTCACTGTTAGTAATGCCGCAAATCTTTACTTGCACGTCGATACCCATGAGAAAAGCTGTTTATTGTATCAAACACTGTGGGACAGCAGTGTTGCTGCTTTGGGGCCCGCGGGAACGCCGCAGTCCTCGGGATAGCCCACTGAGACAAGGTAAAGACCCGAACTACTCGCGGTGTCCCCAGATTTCGTTCGATCTTTGCCAATAAATATCTGTTCGAACCACGTTTGCGTCTTAAGGCCCGCCCCAACCAACAGTAGACTTCCCACGATGTTTCGTACCATGTGATGCAGAAAGGCATTGGCCTCGAGCTCGACAATGACAAAATCGTTTTGGCGAGTGACTGAAATTTCAGATAAATTTCGCCACGGCGTAGTGCTCTGACAGCTTGCCGCCCTGAATGCGCTGAAATCGTGCTCGCCCACGAGCAGTTGTGCACATTGGTGCATTGCTTCCGCACTCAGTGGACGTCGATACCAGGTGACCAAACCCGAGAGTTGTGCCGATCGAGTCTGTGTATTGGCGATAATGTATTGATAGCGCCGCGAAACAGCACTGAAACGCGCATGGAAATCACTGGAGACAGATCCAGCCCAGTGAACTGAAACGGCGTCAGGTAGCTCACTGTTAACGCCCAATACCCAGGACTTCAAGCTACGCCCAACAGGATCGTCGAAATGAACAATTTGACCGGATGCGTGAACAGCGCTGTCAGTTCGACCGGCACACCAGGTGCGGATTGGCTGATTACCAATGACGCTCAGAGCTGCTTCCAACGTCTCCTGTACCGTAGGCACATCCAGCTTTGTCTGAGCCTGCCAGCCGTTGAATGCCCTTCCATCGTACTCGACACGCAACGCGATTCGAGTGCCGGGCTCGAGCCTTTCATCCGAGAATTTCATTGAGCTTATTCGAGGCTGTCTAACAACGATTGAGCGTGCTCACGCTGCGCCTCGGCTCTCGAGGAAAGCACCGTTTGCAATAAATCAGCGGCGCCCGCTTTATCACCCGTGTTGATGTACGACGTGACGGTCATATCACCAATACCAGTGGCCAGTAATGAACCTGGAAGGACCCACCAGAGCAGAGCTATAAGCTTAACGCGTCTTGTGTTCATAGTGATCGATCAAAACCCCCAACGCCCATATACTAACCGCGATCTGGATGACTTGTCAGAGGTATTTTTCGATGAGAATTTCCGCAATCTGAATGGAGTTTAGCGCTGCACCTTTCCTGAGATTGTCAGAGACCACCCAGAGGTTGAGCCCGTGGTCATGAGTGATATCAGAGCGAATTCGGCCGACGAATACGGGATCAGCACCAGCGCCCTCGGAGACCGGCGTTGGGTAACCTCCGTCCTGTCGCTCATCGATCACTTGAACGCCTGGCGCTGCCTCGAGAAGCACTCTAGCCTGCTCCGCACTCAATGACTCGTGCAATTCAATGTGCACAGCCTCCGAGTGACCGTGGAAAACGGGAACGCGAACGCAAGTGGGGTTCACCAAAATCGAGTCATCCTCTAGAATTTTTTGGGTTTCCCACACCATTTTCATTTCTTCACGGGTGTATCCATTGTCTTGAAACGTGTCGATGTGCGGCAGTGCGTTGAACGCAATGCGCTTCGGGTACACCTTTGCCTCCGCAGGCTGACCGTTTAGAAGGCGTGCAGTCTGGCTTGCCAGTTCCTCGATTGCAGACTTTCCCGTACCGCTGACCGCCTGATACGTCGCGACATTGATACGTGCTATGCCCACCGCATCATGAATTGGCTTTAGCGCAACCAGCATCTGGATAGTCGAACAATTTGGGTTAGCGATGATGTTCGTTTCAGCATAGTTTGCTAGGGCGTGAGGATTTACCTCGGGCACCACGAGCGGGATGTTGTCATTACGCCTAAAGTGCGAGGTATTGTCGATGACCACGCATCCAGCGGCCGCTGCCTTAGGCGCGAACTCTTCGCTAATTGGGCCACCGGCAGAGAACAGACCGATATCCGCCTGCGAGAAATCAAACTCGGCCAGATTTTGAACAGTGATACGATTGCCTTTGAATGACAGGCTAGTGCCCGCCGATCGCTCAGACGCGAGGAGATATAAATTTTCGACAGGAAAATTGCGCTCCTCTAATAGCTCGAGCAGGACCTCCCCAACGGCGCCCGTGGCACCAACAATGGCTACATTGTAAGTTTTCACCAAATTTCTCCAGACATTAAGACAGGCTTGTAATAGCGGCTACTACGGCGTCACCCATGGCTTCCGTGGTCACGGCATCAGCAGGGCTGCTCGCTATATCGAGGGTACGTAAACCCGCGTTTAATACGTGCTCTACCGCCGCCTCAATAGCATCTGCTGCGGGACCTTCATCGAGTGAATAGCGCAGTAACATGGCGGCCGACAGAATGGTTGCCAGCGGATTTGCCTTGCCGGCACCCGCAATATCAGGTGCAGAGCCATGAACCGGTTCGTACAACCCTCGGGACTCTGCATTAAGTGAGGCCGATGGCAACATCCCGATTGAGCCAGTCAACATGGCAGCCGTATCGGACAAAATATCGCCGAATAAATTGCCCGTCAGCACCACGTCAAACTGCTTCGG